>NZ_SMKY01000078.1 GCF_004349235.1 Actinomadura darangshiensis
GGTCGTTGGAGCCGCCGAAGTCCACGTCCGAGCAGGTGTAGAACGCCTCCTCGCTGCCCACGACCCGCTGCCAGATCGAGTACAGGATGTGGCGGCCCGTCCGGGGCGGGATGTTCAGCGTCCAGTTGGTGAACGTCGTCGGGTACTGGTGGGTGAACGTCGCGACCGGGACGAGGTCGGCCCAGCGCAGCGGCTGCGCCGGGTCCCAGCCCTCCCGGGTGATGTAGAACTCGAAGTCGCTGTTCGAGTGCGGCGCGGTCGCGTGGTAGGTGATCGTCTGCTGCCCGGCCCGCATCGGCTTGGCCGGCCAGTCGGCGCGCTGCAGGTCGAGGCCGCGGTACTTGGCGCGTCCCGCGCTGCACAGCTGCCCGTCCGGGATCAGTTCGCGGTGCCGTCCGCCGGCGTTCAGCAGCGACACCTCGTTCCAGTCGTAGAACGCCTGGGTTCCGCTGGCCGCGACGGCGGCCTTGCAAGCGTCCGACTGCGGGTGCTCCGGACCCTCCTGCATGCACACGTACACGCGGCTGGGCGGATCGGACATCGTGCCGTGCGCGCTCGCGGCGGTCGCGGTGCCGAGCACGACTAACGCGGACGCGGCCGGCACGGCGGCCGCCACGGCGGCGGCCTTCGAGCGGGTTGATGGCATGGGGTTCCTTCCGGTGGGGTGGGGGTCCGGAGAAGAAACGCGGGCTAGGGAAGGCCGTTCAGGAACGGCTCGTGGCTGTTCATGAACTCCCAGCCGTAGTAGTGGTCCCAGTTGACCGACCACGCCATGAGGCCGCGGAGGTCCGGGGACGTCCCGCCGCGCAGCGTGTAGGAGCCGCAGTCCTGCCCCTTCACCAGGCAGTTGACCGCCTGCTGGACCTGGGCGGGCGGCGTGTGGCCGTTGCCGGCGCTGACCGCCGCGGGCAGCCCGATGCCGATCTGGTCGGGACGCAGGCCCGCGAACGTCTGACCGGTGTTCGCGACCTCGAAACCGGCCTTCACCATGTCGGTCATCGCGATGTGGAAATCCGCGCCGCCCATGTTGTGGTACTGGCCGTCGAGGCCCATCACGGGACCGGAGTTGTAGTCCTGGACGTGCAGGACGGTCAGGTCGTCCCGCATCGCGTCGATCACCGGCAGGTACGCGCCCGTCCGGTTGTCGCCGCCGCCCGCGCCGCCGTAGAACTGGTGCCCGACCTGCACGAAGAACGTCTCCGGCGCCATCGTCAGGACGAACCCTGCGCCGTACTTGGCCTTCAGCGACTTCAGCGCCGAGATCAGATTGACGATGACCGGGGTGGTCGGGTTGCGGAAGTCGGTGTCGCCCGCGTCCAGGTAGAGCGAGTGGCCCTCGAAGTCGACGTCCAGGCCGTCCAGCCCGTACCTGTCGATGATCTCCGACACGGACCGGACGAACGCGTCCCGCGCCGCCGTCGTCGTGAGCTGCACCTGGCCGTTCTGGCCGCCGATCGAGAGCAGCACCTTCTTGCCCTGCGCCTGCTTCGCGCGGATCGCGGCGGTGAACTCCTCGTCGCTCTCCACGTTCGGGCACTCGCTGGCCGGGCACCGCGTGAACCGGATGTCACCGGACGTGGGCGACGTCGGCTCGCCGAACGCGAGGTCGATGATGTCCCACGCGTCGGGGACGTCCGCCATCCGCACGTAGCCGGAGCCGTTGGCGAAGCTCGCGTGCAGGTAGCCGATGAGCGAATGCTTCGGCAGGTCCGCGTTGGCCGGGTTGTCGTCCGCGTGCGCCGGGCCGGTGAGCCCGACGAGCAGTCCGGCGGCCATCACCGCCAGGACCCAGATCTTCTTCATGGCCGGCTCCCTCAAGGCAGCGTGTCGAGGTGCGGGCCGACGGTGCCGGCGAATCCGCCGCCGTTGGTGACGTCCCAGTTGATGGACCACGTCATCGCGCCGCGGATGTCCGGGTAGGTGCGGGACGGCTTGAACGCGCCGCATCCGGTGCCCTTGGCGAGGCAGTCGAGCGCGTCGTTCACCGCCGACGGCGCGACCACGCCGCCGCCCGCGGCGCCGGCCCCGGCCGGCAGCCCGAGCGCCACCTGGTCGGCGCGCAGCCCGTTCTCCAGCTGGATGCAGGCCAGCGCGGTCATGAAGTCGACGTTCCCCTGCCCGTAGACCTTCTGGTCGCAGCCGAGCATCGTGCCCGAGTTGTAGTACTGCATGTTGACGACGGTCAGGATGTCCTTGATCTTGAGCGCGAGCTGGAAGTAGGAGCCGCCGGTGGACTGCATGTCGATCGTCTGCGGCGCCATCGTGATGACCAGGCCGGCGCCGGCCTTGCCGTGCAGGGCCCGCAGCGCCTGCTCCATGTAGGTCGGGTTGAGGCCGTTCTCGAGGTCGATATCGATGCCGTCGAACCCGTACTCGGTCATGAGCCCGTGGACGGTGTCGGCGAAGAGCTGCGCGGAGGTGCCGTCCGAGACCTGGATGGCGCCCCTCTCGCCGCCGACCGACAGGATGACCTTCTTGCCCTTGGCGTGCAGCGCCGCGATGTCGTCCTTGAACTGCGCGTCGGTGTAACCGCCGAGCGCCGTCGACAGTTCGGGGTCGACCTGGAAGGTGACCTCACCGGCCCGGCTGGTCGCCTCCCCGAACGCGACCGCGATCAGGTCGTACTGGTCGGGCACCTGCGAGAGCTTGAGTTCTTGGGCGGGGTTGACGAAGTCGTGCCAGTAGCCGGTCAGGAAGTGCTTGGGCAGCGGCGCGGCCGCCGCGTCGGCCCGGGCTCCGGGCGCGAGGGCGAGGACGAGGAGGAGGGCGGCGAGGGCACTGAGTGCGGAGCGGGGGCGCAAGGGCTACTCCCTTGGTCTTGGAAGCGGGTGGATTCCCCCGAACCCCGATGTCGTTCCCGTATTGGACAGGAAGGTTTCCTGTCTATTTTAGGGTCAGGCTACCGGCGGGTGCGGCCGTGGGCAACCCTCTGCAACGCTCGGTCGACCCTGCGTCCGCAACCAGCCCAGGTTGGGCACCGAACCAGCGGCACCCGGTTTCGAAAATCAGCGGAAACCGCCCAAGGGCCGGCCCCTGATAGGCAGATATCGCCCATCGGGGGCCGCCCCTTGGGCAGGCGGCTCAGCTGCGCAGGGTTCGGTGGAGCGTCTCGAACGCGGTGGGACGGGGCCGGTCGCGCAGCGTGTCGCGGATGCCCAGGGCGCACTCCCGCGGAGTCTGGACGCTCGTGTCGACGTCCAGGTCGTGCGGCCCGTGGGAATGCACCGCGTGGTACTGCATGGCGGCCAGGCCGGGGTTCCTGTCGCCCCGCTCGGTTTCGCGGCGCCGCAAGACCTCCAGCGGGCAGCGCACTCCGATCAGCACGGTGTCCTCGTGGACGAGCAGGTCAAGGAGGTCGAGCAGCCGCCACCGCCGGCTGAGCGGGTAGTCGGCGACGACGTTGTTGCCGGCGGCGGTCATGCCGGCGATGGCGCGGTGGAAGCCCTTCGCGGTCCGGTCGATCTCGGCTTGGACGTCCTCGTCGGCGATGGGGCGGTCGCCGCGCATCGCGTGGAACGCGTCCACCGGGATGTGGAACCAGGTGCCGTCCAGCAGGCCGAGGAGCTCCCTGGCGATGCTGCTCTTGCCCGAGCTGGACGCCCCGTTCAGCAGGATGACCGTGCCGCCGGGGCCGGTGTCGGGGATGCTCTCGTCCGCCATGCCGCTCAGCCTGGCAGAGCGTGGCCCCGGCTCCGCAGCAGCGCGTGCTCGGCCACCCTCCTGCCGAGGTGCTCGGCCGTCAGCAGGTCGGAGTCGTGCATGGCCTCGGCGCCCTTGTCCACGGGCGAGGCGGCCGCCGCGCCCAGCCAGACGCCCAGGCGGTTGAGGTCGTCCTCGGAGCCGGCGCTGGAGTTCCAGCCCGCCGGCAGGTCGAGGCCGACCCAGAGCATGCCGTGCTGAGCGGCCAGCAGCGCCATGTACTGCAGCGTGTGCAGCTTGTCGCCGTTCTTGGAGCCCGAGCCGGTGAAACCGGCCGCGAGCTTGTCCCGCCATGCCTGCTGCTGCCAGCGGCCCACCGAGTCGCGGGCGAAGGCGTGGAACTCAGGGCTGGCCGAGCCCATGTAGGTGGGGGAGCCGAACACGATGGCGTCGGCGGCGTCGAGCTGCTCCCACCGCTGCTCGGTCAGCGCGTCCACCGGCAGCGGTTCGGCTTTGACGTCGTTCACCGAGGCCGCCCCGAACCGGACCGCCTCGGCCATCCGCGCGGTGTGCCCGTACCCGCTGTGGTACGCCACCACCAGCGATGCCGTCATCATGATCTCCTTCGATAGCCGGTATGCGGCCCAGCATGTCCGGGCCGGTCCGGCGGGGCACCACCCGTTCGGACGGGCCCGGCCACTCGAACGGGTAGGTGCCGCCGGCCACGGGCGACCTACCATGCGGTCATGGAGGAGGAGTCGCTGGCCGCCGTCCTGGACGTGCTGAGGGGCCCGCTGGACGGCGTCCTGCCCAGGATGTCGGCGGCGCTGGCCGAGGTCGTCCCGCACGAGGGAATGGTGCTGTTCACCGGTGACTGCCTGGTGCGGCCCGTGGTGCTGACGTGCGGCCTCGCTGAGGTGAGCACGGACGAGGTGCAGCGTCTGGTGGGCCAGGTGGGCGTCGGACGGCCGTGGACAGGGCGCGCGACACTGGCGGGAGCCGAGCGGCCGGTGCTGGCCGTGGCGGTCAAGCCGCCGGGCACCGCCATCGGGTTCCTGGCGGTCGCGCTGTCCGGTTCCGGGGAGCCGTCCGAGACGGCCGGGCGGATCGTGCGGCAGCTCCTCGAAGTGGTGACGGTGCATGTGGGCGACCGGGTCGCGGTGGCCGAGCAGCCCGCGGAGTCCGGCCCCGCGCCGGCATCGGTCGGCGACGTCACCGACGCCCACGCCGCGACCCTCACCGCGCTGCTCGGGGTGCTGCGCGCCAAGCGGATCGACGACGCCACGGCCCGGCGCACCGCCATCGAGCTGGCCGTGCCCGCACTGCTGGAGGCGCGCTCGGGCGGGGAGCGCGTCCTCGACCAGGAGCCGGCTGCCGAGGCGTTCGCCGTGGGCGCGGGCATGCTCGGCGTGCTGACCCGCTACCAGGACATCGAGCTGGAGCTCGCCGCGCCCGGCCCGCGGGACCGGCCGCTGCCCGGCGAGGTGGCGAGGGCCGCGCGGGCGGTCGTGCGCGCGGCGGTGCTCGCCATGCTCCAGCAGGGCGGGATCAAGCGGATCCGGCTCGCGTGGCAGGTCGAGGACGCGCGGCTCGTCGTGGGCGTCCGCGACGACGGGCCGGGCGCGGTCTCCCCAGACACGCTGTGGGCGCACCGGCTGCACGACCGCGTCCGCGAACTGGACGGGACGCTCAACGTCGACCCGGTCGCGAACTGGGGCACCACGATCACCGCGATGCTGCCCCTCACGCCGCCGGCCGCCCCTGCCGCCGGCCCGCTGGACGCGCTCAACCGGAGGGAACTGGACGTCCTGGAGCAGCTCACCCTCGGGCACCGCAACCGCCAGATCGCCCAGAAGCTCGGCATCAGCGAGAACACGGTCAAGTTCCACGTGGCCAACATCCTGGGCAAGCTCGGCGTCACCTCGCGCGGCGAGGCCGCCGCCCTCGCCCAGCGGCGAACGCCCCGCCGCCCGTGACCGACGCGTCCAGTAGCGTCGTGGCATGCCGAGTTCGACCGATGCCGTGACCGCTGAAGACCTCGACCTGGCCGTCGGGCTCGCCGTCGCCGCCTTGCGCGAGGCGCCGGACGACGCCTGGGACGGCAAGGCCGGGACGCTCGAATGGACCTGCTGGGAGACCGTCGAGCACCTCGCCGACGACCTCTTCGCCTACGCCGCGCAGCTCGGGCCGAAGGCGCCGCCGTTGAACACCGAGGTGCCGTTCGTGTGGGCGAGCCGTCGGCCCGGCGGCCCGGCGAACGTCGTCCACGCGGACCGCGACGCCGGCCCTGCCGGGTTGTTGCAGGTCCTCGATTCGTGCGGCGGGCTGCTGGCCGCCATGGTCCGGACCGCCTCCCCGGACGTCCGCGCCCACCATGTCTTCGGTGCCTCGGACGGCGAGGGGTTCGCCGCCATGGGGATCCTGGAGACCGTCGTCCACACCCATGACCTGGCGGAGGGGCTGGGGCTGCCCTGGGAACCGCCCGCCGATCTTTGCGCGCGTGTGCTGCGGCGCCTGTTCCCGGACGCGCCGCGCGACACACCGCCCTGGCCGACCGTGCTGTGGGCCACCGGGCGCGGGGAGCTTCCCGGACGTCCGCGCCTCACGTCCTGGCGCTGGGAAGGGAACCCCCGCTCATGACCGCCTGGCTCGGACCGCCGATCGACGTGCGGCCATTGTTCGGGGAACAGCAGGCGGCATTCATCGAGCTGTTGCGCGGCCTCGGCCCGGACGACTGGACGCGGCCCACCGTTTGCCCCGGATGGAGTGTCCATGACGTCGCCGCCCATGTTCTGGGCGACCATGCCGGCCGGCTTTCGATGCTGCGCGACGGGTTCGTCGCGCTGCGGCCGGGGGACGGCGAGGCGTTTCCGTCTTTCATCGACCGCATCAACGACGAATGGGTGACGGCAGCGCGGCGCATCAGCCCCCGGCTTCTCGTCACCCTTTTGTCGGAGGCCGGTGACGAGGTCGTGGAGTACTGGCAGACGGTCGACATGGAGGCGTTGGGCGGGTCCGTCAGTTGGGCCGGTCCCGAAGCGCATCCCGTCTGGCTGGACGCGGCGCGCGACTTCAGCGAGTACTGGACCCATCAGCAGCAGATCTGCGATGCGACCGGACGTGCCGGGCTTTCAGATGTGCGTTACCTCGAACCCGTCCTCGACACGTTCATGCGGGCATTGCCGTACACGTTGCGGGACGTTCCCGCTCCGGAGGGCACGGTTCTGCAAGTCGTGGTGACCGGGTTCGGTGCGTGGGTCTGCGTTCGGGGTTCTGAGCGGTGGGCCCTGCGGCGGGAGCGGTACGAGGATGCCGCCGCGTCGGTCGAGTTGTCCGCTGACACGGCGTGGCGGCTGTGCACTCGCGGAATTGCACCTGAGCAGGCCATGGAGCAGGCTCTGGTGAGGGGAGACCGGGCGCTGGCGGATACGGCGTTGCGAATGGTGTCGATCATCCATTCAGGTAATGGAAAGACGGCTTCGGGTGCATGAGGAAGTCGTGGTGGGAGATGTTCCAGGCGTAGGCGCCGGCCATGGTGAACGCGATGACGTCGCCCGGAGCCAGGGCCGGGACGGGGACGTCGCGGGCGAAGACGTCCTTCGGGGTGCATAGCTGGCCCACCAGGGTGGCCGGGCTTTCCGGGCCGGTCGCGGTGAGGACCTCGAAGGGCTGGTTGTGGCCCTTGGTAACCGGTGTTCTCAGGTGGTGGGTGCCGCCTCTGAGGATGACGTACGTTTCGCCCCGGGTCGTTTTCACGTCCAGGACGTCGGTGACGTACCAGCCGTGGTAGGCGGTTATCGCGCGGCCCGGCTCGATGCGCAGGGCGGGGCTTTCGGGGAGCTTCTGCCCGTAGTGGGCCCAGTCGAAGAGGACGTCTGGGTTCGCGTAGTCGACCGCCATTCCGCCGCCCACGTTGAGTTCGGGGTCGTCCACGCCTTGGGACTCCAGCCAGGAGAGGGCCCAGTCGGCCACCTGGGCGGCCAGGTCCAGCATTGCGGGGGCGTCCAGGCCGGAGGCGAGGTGGGCGTGGACGCCTCGGAGATCGATGTGCGGTGTCCGGGCTATGCGGCGGGCGCATTCGTCGAGGGCGTCCTCGTCCATGCCGAACGGGCCGCTCATCGTGAGAGCCGCGCCTCCGGTGTTCAGGGGCAGGTTGGCGCGAAGGAGAACGCTGGCCGGGCTTGGCAGGTGCGAGAGTTCGCGCGGGCTTTCCACGTGGATGCGATCGACGTTGAGGTGCGAGGCTGAGCGCAACTCTTCAGGGGTTTTGCCCGGACCGCCGAAGGCGATGCGAATGTCGGGCAGGGTCTTACGGACGTGCGCCAGTTCACCGCCCGATGACACCTCTATGCCGTCCACATGCGGAGCCAGGGTGCGAAGGATCTCGGCGTCCGGGTTGGCTTTGGCGGCGTAGAAGAGTTCTGTGTTCGGCAGTGCGGCCCGGATGCCGCGGACATGAGCTTCCAGTCCTGGCAGGTCGTAAATGTAGGCCGGGTAACCGTCGAGGTTCAGCGCGTATTCGTTCATAGCGGTCGCGGCACGGCCAGCGGATTGGGGACCGGGACGTAGGCCGCGCCGCGGTCGGCCGTCCGGGACCAGCGGGTGCGGAGGTTCGCCTTGGCGGGCAGCGGAACCCCGGCCAGGAGCGCCCTCACCTGGGGATGCTCTTCGTGGGTGGCGAAATGCCTCCTCGCCGTGCGCCAGAGCAGCTGTTCCAGGGCCGGGTGGAGGTCGGCCACTGCGGCGGCTATCTCGGTGAGGTGGTTGACGAGGAGGCAGTAGACGACCCGGTTCCAGCCCCGATCCGGTGCGTAGGTGAGGGCCTCGGCCACCCGGGCGGGAATGTGCGACAGGTCCCAGTGGCCTGCGGTCAGTTTGGTGCCCTCCAGGTCGCGGAACACGGCGTGGATCGGCATACCGTCGTCGTCCACGCAGATGAGGACGTTCTGAAGGTGCGGTTCCAGGACCACGCCATGGTCCAGATAGGCGCTGAGCACCGGTGGCGCCACCTGGGCGACGTAGGCGTCCCACCAGGCTTGGGCGCCGTCCAGGGTCGACAGGGCGGGCAGGTCGGCGAGGACGGTGCTGTAGGGGTCGGTCAAGGCGCCCGCCAGGAGCGGTGTGCCGGGGAGCGACTTGATGCCCTGCCGCAGGATCACGCCAAGACCTTCGTACAGGCGACGGTCCGGGAGCGTGATGGTGCGGTAGGCGGGCTCCGCGAGAAACGTGGCGTCCAGCTTCTCCAGGATGGGCGGCAGCAGGTCGTTGAGCGATATCGCCCCGGTCAGCTCGTACCAGGCGTTCTTGCGGACGCAGTTGGTGATGCGCACGTCGAGGCTGAACTTGCAGAACACGTCGGCGTCCGGGAGATACGCGGTGCGGACGGAGGACGTGGGCACCGCTTCAAGCTCCGAAGGCCCGAGGTTGAGCAATGAGCCGTCCGCCAAGGCGCGCTGCAGGACGGGGTTGTCCGCCAGGAGGGAGAGCTGCCAGGGATGGACAGGAAGGAGGCGGCGGTTCGGTGGCACCGTGGGCCCGTAGGACTCCAAGGCCGTGAACGCGTCGAGCGCCCCCTCCTCGGCGACGAGGTGTTCAGGGACGGCCAGCCAGAGTGGACGGAAGCTTGCCCCGGTCTCCGGCGCGTACGGCAGCCAGTCCGCAGGCGACCCCTGACGGGCCTTCGGGGACGGATGGAACCGGTGCCCGGCGACAAGGGACTGCTCCGAGCCGATGTAGCGGTCGGCGGCAGGCTCGCCACGGGACCCGACGATGGCGGTCAGTGCTGTATGGCTGTCGTCCACCTGGGCCAGGAATTCAGGGTTCGGATGGCCGGTCGCCAGTTCCAGTTCGCCCGCGACCAGGTTCGCCAGCCTGTTCCAGGGCGCCGGTATCCATTCCTCCTCCCGGCGCTCTTCGTAGGGCGGCGCTAGGCGGTACGTAGGGCCGGCCGGGGGACGCGTCAAACCCGCACGCAGGACGACGCCCGCGCGGGGCAGCCTCATGACGAGGTGCGCTTCGTCCGGCCAGACCTGCTGCTCGGGCGCGCACACCTCCCGGACCAGGCAGTTCAGCAGCGCGGTCGAGGTGGCGTCATCGGCCGTGACGGCCGGATCTGTCAGCAGCACGTCGTGTCCCGTAGGTAATTGGGCCCGGGTGGGCCGTAGTGCTTGTTGATGTCGGCCGCTCCGGTCCGCGCCTTGTCGACGAGGGTCCCGGCGGTGAGCATGGCCTTGCCCGGCAGCGTGTCGGCGTCCAGCGTGCGGGAGCGCAGGAACGCGTCGTCCGCGCCGAGTGCCTCGTCGAGCCGCTCGCGGATCATCCGCAGGCCGGTCCGCCAGGGGAGCAGGCCGCGTTCGGCCAGGCCCAGGGCGGGCGCCGCCGCGCACAGGTGCAGCGTGATGGTGACGAAGACGCGGGCGAGCGCGTCGGGGTCGGACGTCGTCATGCGGCGGTCGATGAGGTCGCGCGGGTCGGTGCCGGGGGACGGGGGCAGGCGCCGGCGGAGCCGGGACGGGTCGATCAGCGCGCCGTCGTTGTCCTTGATGAGGAGGCGTAGCGGGAAGTCGTCCAGGACGAGGGCGACGTTCTGCTGGTGCGCCTCTAGCGCGATGCCATAGCGGAACAGCGTGACGTTCCAGGAGAGCAGCGCCGACAGGTAGGCGCCGAAGAGCGCAGCGACGTCCCAGCGTTCGATGACGTAACCGTGGTCCGGGCCCTCAGCGAGCAGTGCCGCTACGGGGACGATGTGCGCGTGCGCGACCTCGGCTGGGAAACGCCTCACCAGGTAGCCGAGAAGCGGGTCGTCGGCATGGCCGTAAGTCTGTTCGTCGGCGAGAAGTACGGGAAGCGCGGGTTCGTGTAAGAGGACCTGGTGCAGGATGCGTTCGACGAGGGCACCGTCCGGGAGGGTGCCGGGCATGATGGTCCGCTTGTTGCGCAGGCCAAGGGTGCTCGTCGGCAGTGGCATCTTCAGGTGTTCGAGCGGTGCGGCGGCCACGGTCCGCATGGACAACGTGGGGGAGACCTGGAGATACGGGTCGGGTGCCACCGACATCCCGGGCCGCGCGTGAACCTGCCGCGCCGCCAGCGGATGGACGGGGAACAGGGCGTCGGCCGAGGCCAGCCCCACATCCGGCGGCGTCGGCCACCACCCTGGAAGCGCCCCGGCGAGGGCGGGGCGCCGGACCGCCGCCCAGCGGAGCGGAAAAGACGGGGCGAACTCCGGCGCGTAGCGGCTCAGATCGGCCAGGGACAGTCCGGCGCGGCTCCGGCCTGCCGGGTGTACCGGGTGGTCGTTGAAGGCCGCCAGCGTCTCGTAGAACGTGCTGGGGCCCGTCCGCAACGCGTCCGGGAGACGGCCGAGCCGCCGGTGCACGGCGGGACGGGCGTCGTCGTGGAGTCTGGCGGTCGCCAGGGCGTCCAGGCATTCGCGCTCGAAGGCCGCCGTGTCATCGCGCGGGTCGGCCACTGTGCGGACGGTGTGGAAGATGTCGTGGAGCCTCAGGCTCTGCCCAGGCTCGACGACGTATTCGGACAGAAAAGCCGGGCACGCCGCAGCCAGCCGCACAGGATGACGGCCGGGAAGCTCCAGCGTCGGGCCGTTCACGAAGCGCCTCAGCCCCGCATAGTCCTCGCGCAGGAGCGCGTTCAGGATCCGGGTCGCGAGCGGCCCTTCCACATCGTCAGCGGTCACGCGATCGTCCAGTCGTGGGACGCGCGGAACCGTGCCAGGGCGGCCTCGACCTCCTCTGGGCCGGGCCCGATGGCGCGCACCGTCCCGAGGTAGTCGCGGTTGGTGCGGGTGACGGCCACGGTGTCGCCCACGGAACGCTGCGGACGATACGCGAGCCGCACTGGGCCGTCGTCCAAGCGTAGTGGGCCGGGCGCGGCGGTCAGCGTGCCGGAGCGGTCGGCTATGACCGGCTCGGCGACGGCGTGACGCGGCGGAGGAACCGGCCGCTCCGGCAGGCCCGCTCCCAGGTGAACCTGCAGAATCTGCTCGAAAAGACGGATGCCCAGGAGGTCGGCCAACAAGAAGTCACAGTGGTCACCGATCAACCGGTAATTGACCTCGATGATGCGGGCGCGGCCATCATGGACGACGAACTCGGTGTGACATGCACCGAACCCGACCCCCAGCACCTCCAGTTGGCGGAGCACTTGCGGCGTCTCGGGGGGAGGGGGCGTCCACTCAAGGCGCTCTTCGACGAAGTAGGGCGGCGGGGACAGCGTCGTACGGAACGACCCCAGCACCCGCACCTCCTGCCCATCGCCGAGCGTCTCCAGCGTGTGAAGGCGGCCGGGCAGGTACTCCTCCGCCACAAGCGGGTCGTCGCGGTGCGCTGCGATCTGCCCTACGCGGGTGGCAAGCTCCAGAGCGTCATGGACGAGGAACACGTCCTCGCTGGCGACGCCCTCGCGCGGCTTCACGACGAGCGGATACGGCGCGTCGGCCGGCACACGGGAAGCGTCCGAAGAGAAGACCGGATCGAGCCCACGAAGGTGCCGCCGCATGAGGGCCTTGTTCTTCGCGCGGGTCGCCGCCCGCCAGTCCTTCGCCGGCAGCCCGAAGTAGGCGGCGGCCAGCGCGGCGGGTGCCTGCAGGAAGTCGCTGTTGGAGAAGATGGCCGCGGGCTCGCCCTCGACCCGGGCGACGATGTCCCGGAAGTCCGAGACATCGCACTCGACGACCGGACCGTCGAACGCGTGCGCCTCGGGACGGTCGGTGAGGAGCGTGACGTCGAGGCCCAGGCTCGCGGCGGCGGGCAGGAACCCGTGCGTCACCGAGTCGGTCGCCTTCCCGGCGACCAGGTAGACAGAGGCGGCCACGAACCGGCCCTTCCAGTGGGTGAGGTAAGCCTTGCCTAACTCGCAGTGATCACCATAGTGGCGGGGGCGCGGACCGCACGCAAGAACGATGGCACCGCGTGTCCTGGGCCGTCCGGCGATCCGCCAGGATGGCCCCATGGAGGAACTCGTGGACCGGTGGGTCGCGCTCGCGGGACCGCACACCCGGCACATCGGAACCGAACTGAGCGAGCGCTACGGCGAGCCGCACCGCCGCTACCACACCCGCGACCACCTCACCGCCGTCCTCGACCTCGTGGACGAGTTGGCCGGCCACGCCGAGACGCCCGACGTCGTCAGGCTCGCCGCCTGGTTCCACGACGCCGTCTACGACCCGGAACGCGCCGACAACGAGGAGCGCAGCGCCCGCCTGGCCGCCCGCATGCTCGCCGACACCGACCTCGCCCAGCAGGACATCGACCAGGTCGTCCGGCTCGTCGAGCTGACCACCACGCACTCGCCAGAGGACGGCGACACGAACGGCCAGGTCCTCTGCGACGCCGACCTCGCGGTCCTCGGCGCGGAGCCCGGCCAGTACGCCGCCTACACGGCAGCCGTCCGCGAGGAGTACGCGTTCGTCCCCGACGAGTTCTTCAAGGCCGGACGAGCCGAAGTGCTCAACGGCCTGCTCGCGCTGCCCAAGCTCTTCCACACGCCCGCTGCGCACGACCGCTTCGAGGAACGCGCGCGCAACAACATCAGAACCGAACTGATGCTCCTCAACGCTTAGCAGCGGCGCCCGGCGACGCGCGGCGACGCCCGGCAACGCTCAGGCGCGCGTCCGGTAGGCCTTGCGGCGGCGCAGGCCCGCCCTGGTCAGCCGCAAGAGCAGCTCCTTGCAGCCCACCGCCTCGGCCCCCTGCAACAGCGCCGCCTCGTACAGTTCGGACGGGACGTCGTAGTGGTCGCGCTCGAACGCCCGCACCGGCATCCCCAGGACCGCCGCGAACGCGTGCAGCTCGTCGTACGACACGTCGCTGACCATGTGCGACCACACGCGCCCGCGCGCGGGCCACAACGGCGGGTCGATGAGGATCAAGGCCACTCCCAGGAAGAAGTCAACGGGATCCCTTACTGTGAGTTTCTCGTCTCGGGAAACCCCGGCGGGCGCGGGTGCGTCCGGAGACCCCGGATGGAAGAAACCCAGCCCGACAGTACGACATGCGAAGGGGCATGCAGGTGAACGATGTAGTCGCCTACATCCAGGCGGACCGCGACCGGTTCGTCGCCGACCTCAAGGAGTGGCTGGCGATCCCGTCCGTCTCCGGGGACCCGGCGCACGACGGCGACGTGCGCAGATCGGCCGAATGGCTCGCCGGCCACCTGCGCAAGGAGGGCTTCCCGACCGTCGAGGTCTGGGAGACGCCCGGCCACCCGGCGGTGTACGCCGAATGGCCCGCCGAAGACCCGGACGCCCCCGCGGTCGTCGTCTACGGCCACCACGACGTCCAGCCCGTCGAGCCCCTGGCCGAGTGGGACACCGAGCCGTTCAAGCCCGTCGAGAAGGGCGACCGGATCATCGGGCGCGGCGCGTCCGACGACAAGGGCCAGGTCTTCTTCCACACCCTCGGGCTCCGCGCGCTGCTCGCCGCGTCCGGCCGGCAGGCCCCGCCCGTCACCGTCAAGCTGCTGGTCGAGGGCGAGGAGGAGTCCGGCTCGGTGCACTTCGCCGACCTGCTCCGCGCCCGCCGCGACCGGCTCTCCTGCGACGCCGTCGTCATCAGCGACACCACGATGTGGGCGGCGGACGTCCCGTCCATGTGCACCGGCATGCGCGGCCTCACCGAGGCCGAGCTCACGCTGCGCGGCCCGGAGGGCGACCTGCACTCCGGCTCGTTCGGCGGCGCCGTCCCGAACACGCTGCAGGCGATGGCCACGATGCTCGCCGCCCTGCACGACGCCGGCGGGCGCGTCACCCTCCCCGGCTTCTACGACGACGTCGTCCCGCTGAGCGACGAGGAGCGCGAGCTGTTCGCGCGCCTCCCGTTCGACGAGGACGAGTGGCTCCGCACCGCCGGGAGCAGCCGCGCCGCGCACGGCGAGAAGGGCTACACGACCCTCGAACGCATCTGGGCGCGGCCGACCGCCGAGATCAACGGCATGTGGGGCGGGCACACCGGGCCGGGCGGCAAGACGATCGTCCCGCGCGAGGCGCACGCCAAGATCTCCTTCCGGCTCGCCGCCGGCCAGGACCCCCGCACGGTCCAGGAGCAGTTCAGGGCGTGGGTCGCCGGGCACACCCCGGCCGGCGTCGAGGCCGAGGTGCACATCCCCGGCGGCGGCGTCCGGCCGTGCTTCTCGCCGATCGGCTCGCCCGCCGTCAAGGCCGCGCGCCGCGCCATGGAGCGGGCGTTCGGCACCGAGGTGCTGTTCACCCGCGAGGGCGGCAGCGGCCCCGAGGCCGACATCGCCGACATCCTGGACGCGCCGCTGATCTTCGTCGCGGTCGGGCTGGACGGCGACCGCATCCACGCGCCCAACGAGAAGGTCGAGATCCCGCTGCTGCTCAAGGGCGCCGAGGCCGCCGCGTACCTGTGGGAAGAACTCGCCACCGCGCTGCGCTGAACCGAGGGCTGAACCGAGAGGATGAACGTGACCGACGGCCCCCTTGAATGGTTGGCGCTCGCCCGTGGAACGCTCGACCGCGTCGCGCTGAACCGCCGCGACGAAGCCTGGCTGGACGCGGCCTGGGCGAATCCCGAGACGCGCGTACTGCTCGTCCAGGACGGACGGTCGCTCGTCACCTACGAGCCCGATCCCGCCCTCGTCTTCGTCCCGCCGGACCAGGCGCCGGACGGCGAGCGCTGGCTCCTCGGCGCCGGCGAGGACGGCACCGCCTACTTCGGCGCGCCCGGCCCGCTGCCCGCCATCGAGGGGGCGCACCCGGCCGGCCTCCGCCGCGTCGGCGCCCTCCTCGGCGACCAGGACTCCGGCCTGCTCACCCACGTCGTCGCCCTGGAGCACTGGCACCGGACCAACCGGTTCTGCCCGCGCTGCGGAGCCGAGACGCGGGTGGCGTCCGCCGGGCACGTCCGCCAGTGCCCCGAGGACGGCTCCCAGCACTTCCCGCGCGTCGACCCCGCCGTGATCATGCTGGTCACCGACGAGGCCGACCGGATCCTGCTGGCCCGCGGCCCGCAGTGGCCCGCCGACCGCCGCTCGATCCTCGCCGGGTTCGTCGAACCGGGCGAGTCCCTCGAACAGGCCGTCGCGCGGGAGGTGAACGAGGAGGTCGGGCTGCCGGTCCGGGACGTCCGCTACCTCGGCAGCCAGCCGTGGCCGCTGCCGCAGAGCCTCATGCTGGGCTTCACCGCGAAGACCGACGGCGGCGTCCCGCTGCGTCCCGACCCGGAAGAGATCCTCGACGCGGCCTGGTACACCCGCGACGAGCTGACCGCCGCCATCGACAAGGGCGAGATCGTCGCCCCGGGCCCGCTCTCCATCGCCGCCCAGCTCATCATGCGCTGGTACGGCGACCAACTCCCGAAAATGCCAATGTTCTGACGGAGGGTTCATCTAGCATGAGCGGTACGTGACCTCCCCGCCGTAGCGGGGATGACCCCCAAACGGTCCCGACCGTGACGATGGGGGATCAGTGCTCCCCGCGCACGCGGGGGTGGGACGACGGCCCGCCGCCCTAGCGGTCGGCGGGCCTCGTCCTCAAGCTCTAGCCTGACTGCGCGATCTCGGCGAGACGACGCTTGACTTCTTTGGCGCTCGGGTTCGTCGCGGCGGTGCCGTTGGGGAACAGGACCGTCGGGACGGTTTGATTGCCGCCGTTGACGCTCATCACGTACTCGGCGGCCTCGGGGTCGCGCTCGATGTCGACCTCGACCATCTCGATGCCGTCGCGGGCCAGCTGGCTCTTCAGCCTGCGGCAGAACCCGCACCAGGACGTCGTGTACATGGTGAGCTGGCCGGCCGTGCCCTTGGCCCGGTCGGTCGTCGGCGTCGCCATCGCTTCCGCGTCTCCCTCGTTCGTTCGTTCGGACGGTCCATGCCCTCGGCAGAACAGTGGACACCCGTCCCGCATTCCTTCGCTGTCCACAGTTGGCGTGGTGGCTGATACGGGTGGGGCGGGCTGCGAGTATGGGGGGATGTTGCCTGAGTCGGTGCTGGAGGGACTCGACCCCGAACAGCGGGCGGTCGCCGAGGCGGTGAAAGGGCCGGTGTGCGTGCTCGCGGGCGCCGGGACGGGCAAGACGCGGGCCATCACCCACCGGATCGCCTACGCCACGCTGACCGGTGTCGTGACGCCCCAGCGGGTGCTCGCCGTGACGTTCACCACACGGGCGGCGGGGGAGCTGCGCAGCCGGCTGCGGCAGCTCGGCGCGCCCGGCGTGCAGGCCCGCACCTTCCACGCGGCGGCGCTGCGGCAGCTCACCTACTTCTGGCCGCGGGTCGTGGGCGGCGAGCCACCCAAGATCATCGATTCGAAGGTCGGGCTGGTCGCGGACGCGGCGCGGGCCTGCCGGCTGTCGCTCGCGCGGACGGAGCTGCGCGACGTCGCGAGCGAGATCGAATGGGCGAAGGTCACCCAGCTTCGCCCCGAGGACTACCCCGCCGCGGTCGTCAAGGCGGGCCGCAGGCCGCCCGCCGAGGTCGTCGACGTCGCCCGCGTCTACGCCATGTACGAGCAGCTCAGGCGGGAGCGCAACCTGCTCGACTTCGAGGGGATGCTGGAGCTGACCGCGGCCGTCCTCACCGAGCACCGGGAGGTCGCCAACCAGGTCCGCGAGCAGTACCGGTACTTCGTCGTGGACGAGTTCCAGGACGTCAACCCGCTGCAGAAGCTGCTGCTCGACACCTGGCTCGGCGACCGCGACGACCTGTGCGTCGTCGGCGACCCCAACCAGACGATCTACTCGTTCACCGGCGCGTCCCCGTCCCACCTGCTCGACTTCACCCGCGAGCATCCGGACGCCAAGATCGTCAAGCTCGTCCGCGACTACCGGTCGACGCCGCAGGTCGTCCGGCTGGCCAACGGGGTGATCGGGCCGGCCAAGGGGGTCCGGCACAAGCTGGAGCTCCAAGCCCAGCGCGACAACGGGCCCGAGCCGGTGTTCAACGAGTACGACGACGAGGTCGCCGAGGCCGACGACGCGGCGCGGCGGGCCCGCAAGCTGATCGAGGAGGGCGTCCCCGCGCGGGAGATCGCCGTCCTGTACCGGATCAACGCGCAGTCCGAGACGTACGAGTCGGCGCTGGCCGCGGTCGGCGTCCCCTACGTGCTGCGCGGCGCGGAGCGGTTCTTCGAGCGGCCCGAGGTGCGCGAGGCGGTGGTCCGGCTGCGCGGTGCGGCGCGGGCGGGCGGCGACGCCGAGACCGACGGCATGGGGCTCATACAGACCGTCCGGCACGTGCTGTCGGGGGCCGGGTTCTCCGACCGGCCGCCCGAGGGGGCCGGGGCGGCCCGCGCGCGCTGGGAGTCCCTCGCGGCACTGGCCCAGCTCGCCGAGGACATGGCCGCCGACAACCCCAAGGCCGGTCTCGCCGACTTCGTCGCCGAGCTTGAGGAACGCGCCACCGCCCAGCACGCGCCGCCGCTGGAGGGCGTCACGCTCGCGTCCCTGCACGCCGCCAAGGGCCTGGAGTGGGACGCCGTGTTCCTCGTCGGCCTGGCCGAAGGCACGCTGCCCATCATCTACGCCAAGACACCCGAGCAGGTCGAGGAGGAACGGCGTCTCCTCTACGTGGGCGTGACCCGGGCCCGCGTCCACCTCAACCTGTCGTGGGCGCTGGCACGCTCGCCCGGCGGGACGCAGATGCGCCGCCCGTCCCGCTTCCTGGACGGCCTGACCGGCAAGACCACCACGCACATGCCCGCCCGCGTCGACCGGTCGAAGCGGCGTCCCGCCAAGGGCCCGCAGCCGTGCCGGGTGTGCGGGCGCCCGCTGACCGCCGCCGTCGAACGCAAGCTCGGCCGCTGCGAAGACTGCCCGTCGGAGCTGAACGAGGAACTGCTCATCGCGCTCAAGGAGTGGCGCGCCCAGGTGTCCGCCGAGCAGAAGGTCCCCGCGTACGTGGTGTTCACCGACGCGACCCTCCAGGCGATCGCCGAGCACGACCCCGGGTCGCTGGAGGAGCTGGCCCGCATCCCCGGCGTCGGGAAGGTCAAGCTCGACCGCTACGGCGACGCCGTCCTCGGGATGTGCGGGCACTGATACGCGGGCACTGACCGCCGAGGGGTGAGACCTGGCTCACCCCGACCGATAGGGAAGACTGGCCGCCGTGAAGGAATCGCTGAAGGAACTGCTGGACCTCCTCGACCTGGAGCAGATCGAGAACGACATCTTCCGCGGCCGCAGCCCCGAGGAGCGGCGGCAGCGCGTCTTCGGGGGCCAGGTTGCCGGGCAGGCGCTCGTCGCGGCCGGGCGCACCGTCCCGGCGAACCGGCCCGTGCACTCCCTGCACGCCTACTTCATCCGGCCCGGCGACCCCCTCGTCCCGCTCGTCTACACCGTCGACCGCGTCCGGGACGGGCGGTCCTTCACCACCCGCCGCGTCACCGCCGTCCAGCACGGCAAGGCGATCTTCACACTGTCGGCGTCGTTCCAGGTCGCCGAGGACGGCCCGTTCCACCAGGCCCCGATGCCGGACGCGCCCGGCCCCGAGACGCTGCCGGACGGCCTGACCCGCCTCACCCCGCTGTTCGGCGAGGTCGGCGCCCGCGAGTTCGTCACCCGCCGCCCGTTCGACATCCGGCACGCGACGCCGCTGACGTGGGAGGCCGCCAAGGACCCGGGCCTCGCCACCCCCGAGTCGAAGGTGTGGCTGAAAGTGGACGGCGACCTGCCCGCCGACCCGCTGCTGCACGTGTGCCTGATGACCTACGCCTCGGACATGACGCTGCTCGACACCGTCCTGCTCAACCACGGCCTGGCCTGGGGCGACAAGCGGACGATGGGCGCCAGCCTCGACCACGCGATGTGGTTCCACCGGCCGTTCCGCGCCGACGACTGGCTGCTGTACTACCAGGACACCCCGTTCGCCGGCGGCGCCCGCGGCCTCGCCCGCGGCCAGGTGTTCACCCGCTCCGGGGAACTGGTCGTCTCCGTCATGCAGGAGGGC
Organism: Actinomadura darangshiensis; assembly: GCF_004349235.1. Classification (GTDB taxonomy): domain Bacteria; phylum Actinomycetota; class Actinomycetes; order Streptosporangiales; family Streptosporangiaceae; genus Spirillospora; species Spirillospora darangshiensis. The sequence goes on from NZ_SMKY01000078.1 coordinate 19,558, forward strand.
CTGATCCGGGTCTCCGACCCCGAACGAGGGCGCTGACCCGCGCACCTGTGGGAAGATCGTTTCTATACGGGACTCCCGGGAGTCTTCGACGCTCGCCAGGCGTGCGGGGTTCTCCGGGACGAGGGTGAACTCGCCCACAAAACCGCAGGTCAAAAATATCTTGCTTGATTCGGCGGAATCCCCGTACGCTCGTCGCGAGCAATCAACCGGCCGACCGGTGTGGATCATGAATCCGCCGGGTCCGGCCCGAGGAGCCAGGAAGGTGGTGTGCAGTCCGGTGAGCAACACGTTGATCAAATCCGCGTCGTCCTGGACAGACGCATGCCGCGGCTCCGCGATCTCTCGCGCCCCGATGACCCGCGTCTCGAAGCCCGGCGAGTCCGTCGCCTATCTCGAGGCGTCCGGCATGCGACTGCGCGGCCTGCGTAGCACGAATCCGTGCGATCAGCGCTTCGCGCAGCGAATCCAGGACCAGCAGGGGTGGAGTGTCTTCGAACACCTTCTCGAAGGCATGAGCGTCCCGGCTCCGGCCACGGCCCACGTGGGCGTCACCTTCGACGGTGGCGGTTCGGGTCCGTATCCCTGGAGGCGACGACCGGTTTAGCACCACAACCGGCAAGCCCCCAGGCCGCGGATCCAGACACCGGATCCGCGGCCTTCTTCTTTGCCCGGACAACCCCAACCGACACGACCGTTGAGATCCAACGAGAGGAACAAGGGTGACTGTGATGCAGGGGGCTCTCGCAGTAAGCGAGGAGGACCTCACGCTTCCGTGCCGGACCGACCCGGAGCTGTTCTTCGCCGAGGCTCCCGCCGACGTCGAGCTCGCCAAGGCGCTCTGCCTGGAGTGCCCGCTCCGCAAGGAGTGCCTCGCCGGAGCGCTTGAGCGCAACGAGCCCTGGGGTGTCTGGGGCGGCGAACTGTTCGTCCGCGGCGTGATCGTCGCGCGCAAGCGGCCGCGTGGCCGCCCGCGCAAGCACCCGCGGCCGGACGAGGCGACCGTCTGATGCGGGCACACGGCCGAATCGACCCCGGAGGCGCGGCCTCCACGCGGGGACCGCGCCTCCGGGCCGCCGGGGAGAACGAGATGACATTGCTCAGCCAAGACCTGTCCCGAGAACGAATACCGGCGACGGTGCCCGACGAGCTGGTCGCCCGGGTGCGCGCGCTGCGGCGTGCACGCCGCGAGGCCCAGACGAGGGCATCGCGGGTGCGCCGCGTCCTGCTCGCGCCGACGGCGGGCGAGACGTACGCGCACGTGCCGGAACGGCGCCAGCACGCTTAGGCCCGCCGGTCGCAGGCCGCCGTCCGTCCTTTCTTGGATGGTTTGGCGGACGGCACGCCTCCCGGCGGGCGCATGGAGCGTGTCCGGTGGCCCACTTCACCGGGCACGCGAAAATCGGGGCCCCGCGCACCACATCAGTGCGCGGGGCCCCGCTGAGCTTTCAGGGTTCAGCCGGAGATGAGTTCTCCGTCTTCGTCGTCGGCGAAGCCCGGGACCCACTTCAGCGACTCGGCGCGGGCCGGGATCTCGCAGTCCAGCTGGCACAGCACGCCGGTGCCCGCCGACAGCACGCGGTGGATGATCACGTACTCGGGCGGCAGGTTCAGCTGCCGGACCACGTTGGACGGGCGCAGGTCGGTGACCTTCGCGGCCATGTCCCGCAGCCACTCCCGGTTGAACTTGAACGTCTCGGTGACGAACGGCTCGGTGATCGGGGCGAGGAACGCCTGCAGCGACTCGGCGTCGACCTCCACGCCCTCCCGGATGAAGTCCTCCCGGCGCAGCGCGTCCTCGACCTCGTCGATGTCGGCCATCGTGCCGATGCGCAGCAGCAGCCCGAGCCGCTTCTGGAACCCGCCGGGGATGCGGTCGACGGCGCCGAAGTCGAGGACGCCGAGCCGGCCGTCGTCCAGCAGCCGGAAGTTGCCCGGGTGCGGGTCGCCGTGCAGCATCCCGGACCGCTTCGGCCCGGACAGCAGGAACCGGCAGTACAGCAGCGCCGCGTGGTCGCGGGTCTCCTGGTCGCCCTCACTGATGATCTTCGAGAGCGCGGTGCCGTCCATCCACTCGCTGATCAGGATGTCGCCGGACTGCGCGATGACCTCGGGGACGTAGAAGTCGGGGTCGTCCAGGTAGGCGTTCCGGAAGAGCGTCTGCGACTCGGCCTCGATCGTGTAGTCGAGCTCCTCGGCCACCCGCTCCTTCAGCTCGGCGAGCATGGACTTCACGTCCAGGCCCGGCATCAGCACGCCGAACAGCCGGCCGAGCCGGGCGAGCTGGTTGAAGTCGCTGATCAGCGCCTTGCCGGCGCCCGGGTACTGCACCTTCACCGCGACCGCCCGGCCGTCGTGCCAGACGGCGCGGTGCACCTGGCCGATGGACGCGGCGGCGGCCGGCTCGTCGTCGAACGACTCGAAGTAGTCGCGCCAGTCCGCGCCGAGGAACTCCTCCAGCACCCGGTGGACGGTCGACGCCGGCAGCGGGGGAGCGGCCTCCTGCAGCTTGGTGAGCGTGGCGCGGTACGGCCCGGCGATCTCCGGCGGCAGCGCCGCCTCGAAGATCGACAGCATCTGGCCGAGCTTCATCGCCCCGCCCTTGAGCTCGCCCAGCACCTTGAACAGCTGCTCGGCGGTGCGGGTCTGGATCTCCATCGCGACGGCCTCCGCCGGCCGGCCGAAGGTCCGCTTCCCCATGCCGAGCGCGGTGCGTCCCGCGAAGCCGATGGGGAGGGACGCCAGCTTTGCTGACCGCGTCACCGCGCGGCGGGGAAGATCGCTCACGCCGACCATTGTCGGTGATCGGCTGTCGTTCACGCCACAACGATCCGCAACTATCGCCATAGCCGAAACCGGTCCGACTTCGTGACCTGCGAGAACGTGGTAAGTGTGCGCTTTCTCACGCGCGCGCGAGGGGGCGGCGGGCGGTGCCCCGGACACGATACGGTGCTGATCATGCCCGAGGAGCCTGCCGATGTGCTGCTGGTCGAACGCCGTCCCGACGGGGTCGCCGTCCTCACGCTGAACGATCCCGGCCGCCGCAACGCGATGTCGGACGAGCTGACCGCCGCATGGAAGCCGGCCATCGAGGACCTGCGCCGGGACGCGGGCCTGCGCTGCGTCGTGGTGACCGGCGCGGGCAGCGCCTTCAGCTCGGGCGGCAACCTGTCCTGGCTCGCCGGCACCGGATCGGTCGCCGTCCCGCCGCTGCGCGACCGGATGCTGGAGTTCTACCGGACGTGGCTCGCGATCCGCGCTCTCGAGGTGCCGACGATCGCCGCCGTCAACGGGCACGCCGTCGGCGCCGGGCTCTGCCTCGCGCTGGCCTGCGACCTGCGGTACGCGGCCGACGACGCCAAGCTCCTCGCCCCGTTCACCGCGCTCGGCCTGCACCCCGGCATGGCCGCGACCTGGCTGTTCCCGGAGGTGGCCGGGCTGCCGCTGGCCCGCGAGATGCTGCTCGCCGGACGCGTCCTCACCGGCGCCGAAGCCGCCGCGCACGGGCTGGTCAACCAGGCCTTCCCGCGCGCCGACCTCCCGGCGGAGGCCCTCGCCGTCGCGGCGAAGATCGCCGCACAGGCGCCGATCGCCACTCGCCTCACCAAGGTCGCCCTGTCGGGCGGCGGCCACCCCGACATGGAGTCGGCACTGCGCTGGGAGTCGCTCGCTCAGCCGGTCACGATGTCGTCGAAGGACATGCGCGAAGGGCTCGCCGCGCAGCGCGAAAAGCGCAGCCCGAGATTCACCGGCGAGTAAACGCCGGGCGCGCCGCGCCGGAGCCTTCCGGGGTTTGTGGAAACCCTTGAAGAACTGTTTAAAACATAGGGGCTGACCTGCGGTAACGTCAAACACCCCCTGTGGAGGAAGCAAAATTTCGAGTACGGTTCTGGCGTGCCCCCTAACGTTGAGGTCCGCCGCAGCGCCAGGCGCCGGCGAACCGTGTCCGCCTACCGCGATGGCGACAAGGTGGTGGTGATGGTTCCGTCCAGGCTGAGCAAGGCCGAAGAGGAACAATGGATCGCGACCATCCTGGAGCGCCTCGCGGAGCGGGAACGCCGCAGGCGCCCCACCGACGCCGACCTCCAGTCGCGCGCCCGCGACCTGTCCCGCCGCTACCTGCACGGCCGCGCCGACCCGGTCAGCGTCCGGTGGGTCGCCAACCAGCGCGCCCGATGGGGATCGTGCACGCCCGACGACGGCACCATCCGGCTGTCCACCCGGCTGCGCGGCATGCCCGGCTGGGTGGTCGACTACGTCCTCGTGCACGAGCTGGCGCACCTGCTCATCCCCGGGCACGGCGCCGACTTCTGGGAACTGGTGGGCAACTACCCGAAGGCCGACCGCGCCCGCGGCTACCTTGAGGGCGTCGCCGCCGCCGCGCACCTGCCGCTCGAAGCCGACGCCCCCGACGACGACGTCACGAGCATCCACCACGGCGACGGCCTGCACCCCGGCGGCGAGTTCCCGCACGAGGCCGCCGGGTGACCGACGCGCCCGGACCCTCCGCGCGCTTCGCCGCCGTGCTGGCCTGGCCTGGCCGTTCCCTCGACGTCCCGCCCGGAATCGACCCCGGCGAGTACCGCCTCGCCCTGCTCGAGGACACCTACGAGGTCGTCGCCGGGCTCGAACTGGTGACGCCCGCGCTCGTCCTGGACCCGCCGGACCAGCCCGACGCGGAGGCCGTCACCTGGCCCGGCACGCCGATCGTCCGGGAGCCGTCCCTCACCGGCGCGTTCGCCGCGCTGCACGCGCTCGGCGCCGAGTCCGCCGCGCTGATCGCCCCGGACGCGCCCGACCTGCCGCCGCTGCTGATCGGCAAGCTGTTCCGCGCCCTCGGCAGCGCCCCCGCCGCCGCCTGCCGGGCCGAAGGCGGCGCGCTCGTCGCGCTCGCCGCCCGGCTGCCGCTGCCCGCGTGGCTCGCCGCCGCCCTGCGCGACCCCGCCCTGCGCGACACCGGCCTCGACACCCCGGACGCGCTGGACCGGCTCCGCGCCGCCGCGCCGCGTCCCGGGCTGGTGCCGCAGGCGCCCGGCTGGCACCGCCTCCGCACCCTTGACGACCTGCGATTTCTCGACCCGGGCCTGGAAGGCTGGGAGAACACCCGCGCGCTGCTGGAAGGCCACCCGCTCGGCCGCTGACGGCGGCAGCGTCAGTCGCTCTCGGCCAGCGCCCGCGCCACCAGCCGGCGCAGGGCGTCGTCGGCGGACTCGGGAAGATCGTCGACCGGGAACCAGCGGAGATCGTCCGACTCGTCCGACACCGTGTGCACGGCGCCTTCCGGGGCGACCGCGACGTACTGGACGTCCAGGTGCCAGGTGCCCTGCGGATGGCAGCGGACCGCGTGCCGGTCGAGCTGGACGGGCTCCGGCATCAGCCGCAGCGCCGGGATGCCCGACTCCTCCAGCGCCTCCCGCAGCGCCGCGCCCGCCACCGTCAGGTCGCCGGGCTCGCAGTGCCCGCCCAGCTGCAGCCACGCCTTGAACTTCGCGTGCAGGGTCAGCAGGACCCGGGTGCGGGACGCGTCGAGCACGGCGGTGCTGGCGGTGATGTGCCCGTCGGTGCACTCCCGCCACATCCCGTCGGCCGGATGCTCCTCCAGATGCCGCAGGAACTCGCGGCGCAGCTCGTCCTGCGCGGCATCGGGGGCCCGCCAGGACGACAGGATGCGCACGGCGTCGCCGTACAGGAACCCCGGGGTGAGTGAGCGGGCGCTCAGAGGCGGCGTGTCGGGCGCGCCGCGGGTCGCGGCCGCGTCCGGGCCGGAGGCGGCGTCCTCGTCCGGCGCCCGGCGGAGGGCGCTCACGTTCGAGGGGCCGGACGGCCCGCCGGAGGCCGCCGGCCCGGCCTCGGGCGACCGCGCGTCCGGCCGTTTGCGCCCCTTGCGCGACGACCGCCTCATATGCGGCCGACGCGCGGGTAGCGGGAGTTGTCGGGACGGCGGCGCCGGCGCTCCTGGTCGATCGGACGCTGCCAGCACAGGCCCGCCCGGGCGATGCGCCGCCCGACCGCGTTCGTGGACGAGCCCGGCTCGTACCGGCACCCGCTGACGCGCGACCTGCGCGACGGGCTCATGCGCGCGGCCCGTCCTCGTCCGGCCCGTCCTCGTCCGGCCCGTCCTCGTCCGGCCCGGCGCCCTCGTCCGGCTTGCCGCCGCCTGGCTCGCCGTCGCCGGGCTTCTCGTCCGAGCCGGGCTTCTCGTCGACGTCGGACTTCCCGTCCAGGTCGGGCTTCTCGTCCGCGCCGTGGTCCTTGGTCAGCTTGGACAGGTCCAGATCGGACAGGCCCTCGATCTCGTCGCGGCCGTGGACGAAGCCCTCCGGGTCGTCGAGGTCGTCGGACGTCGGCAGCAGGTCGGGGTGGTCCCACACCGCGTCCCGGCCCTGCGCGCCGCGCGCCTGCGTCAGCGACCGCCACAGCGCCGCGGCCTCCCGCAGCCGGCGCGGCCGCAGCTCCAGGCCGACGAGCGTCGCGAACGTCCGCTCCGCCGGGCCGCCGGTCGCGCGGCGCCGCCGCACCGCCTCGGCCAGCTTCACCGAGCCGGGCAGCCGCCCCTCCGCGGCCTCGTTCACCACCGTGTCGACCCAGCCCTCGACCAGCGCGAGCGCCGTCTCCAGCCGGGCCAGCGCCGCCTTCTGCCGCGGCGTCTCCTCCGGCTGCAGCTGGAGCTCGCCGCCCAGCGCCTCCTGGATCGCCTCCGGGTTGCTGAGGTCGAGCCCCTGCACGGCCTGCTCGATGCCCGACAGGTCGACGGTGATACCGCGCGCGTACTCCTCGACCGCGCCCAGCAGGTGCGAGCGCAGCCACGGGACGTGCGTGAACAGCCGCTGGTGCGCCGCCTCGCGCAGCGCCAGGTAGAGCCGCACCTCGTCGGGGGAGACCTCCAGCCCCGACCCGAACGCCTCGACGCCGGCGGGCAGCAGCGCGCCGACACCGTCCGGCGCCAGCGGCAGCCCCACGTCGGCGGAGCCGGTCACCTCCTGGGCCAGCCCGCCGAGCGCCTGCCCGGCCTGGCCGCCGACCATCGCGCCGGCCATCTGCTTGACCATCCCGATCAGCGGGCCCGCCATCGCCTGCATCTCGGCGGGGATCTCGCCGCCGCCGAGCGCGCCGCCCATCGACTCGACCATGCGGGACGCGATCGGGTCGCACACCTTCGCCCACACCGGCAGCGTCTGCTCGATCCACTCCGACCGGCTCCACGCCTGCGGCGTCCGGATCCCGGCGGGCAGCGTCGTCCGCTCGTCCAGCCACAGCTCGGCCAGGCGGAGGGCCTCCTCGACCTGCCGCCGCTCGGAGTCGACGACCGACGGGTCGCCCTGCTCCACCACGGTGTGCCGCGCGATGTTCTTGGCCAGATCCCAGTTCAGGGGGCCGCCGCCCTCACCGCCCACGCCCTGCGAACCGATCATGTCGGCAAAGCGGTGCAGCATGTCGGCGAACTGCGCCATGTCGCCGCCCATGCCCTTGAATGGATCCTGGGGCCGGTCGTCGTCGCCGTCGCCGGGACGGTTGAAGCCGAAGGGAGTGTCACTCATCGGTTTGCCCCTGGGATGCATGATGGGCTCATATCCGCAACGTTAGCCGGTCCCGGCGAGGTCGCGTACACAAGGAAGGGGGCACCCCCGTGGCAACGGGCAAGGTTCGCCCTCGGCGTAGCAAGGGCCCGGTCGTCGCCGTAACAGGCGCGGCCACCGGGGCGGGGCGGCTGCTGGCCGCCAGGCTCGCCGAACGGGAAGAGATCCGCAAGGTCGTCGCCATCGACGGGCACCGCGGCGACGTGCCCGGAGTCACCTGGCGTGTCGTCGACATCCGGGACCCGCTGCTGTCGGGCCGCCTCTCCGACGTCGACGTGATCGTCCACCTGGACATCGAGCGGTCCCCGGACGCCGACCCCCGCGAGCGCCGCACCCACAACGTCCGCGGCGCCCAGACGGTCGTCACCGCGGCCGCCGCGGCCCGCGTCCGCCGGGTGGTCCTCGTCACGTCCGCGATGGTCTACGGGGCCGGGCCGGGCAACGAGGTGCCGCTCGCCGAGGACGCGCCGCTGCTCGCCGAGGCCAGCACGTCCATCGCCGGCGACCACCTGGAGATCGAGGAGCTGGCCGCCACCGCGCACCTCACCCACCCCGGGCTGGACGTCACCGTCGTCCGCCCCGCCGCGCTCGCCGGGCCCGGCGTCGACACCGTCGTCACCCGGCACTTCGAGGCGCCCCGGCTGCTGACGGTCAAGGGCAGCACGCCCGGCTGGCAGTTCTGCCACATCGAGGACCTCGCGTCCGCCCTGGACGTCGTCGTCGCCCAGGACGTGACCGGGCCCGTCGCCGTCGGCTGCGAGGGCTGGCTCGGCCCCGAGGAGGTCACCGAGATCACCGGCAAGCGCACCTTCGAGCTGCCCGCCGCCCTCACCTTCGGGATGGCGCAGCGGCTGCACCGGCTCGGCATGACCCCGGCGCCCGCCACCGACCTGCACTACGTCGCCTACCCGTGGGTCGTCGACTGCGCGCGGCTGCGCGCCGCCGGCTGGAAGCCGCTGCACGACAACGCCGCCGCGCTCCGCGCCGTCATGGACGAGACCACCGGGCGGCACGCCGTCGTCGGCCGCCGCGTCGGCGGCAAGGAGGCCACCATGGCGACCGCCGCCGGCGCCACGGTCGCCGCGATCGGCGCCGCCGCCGCCATCCGCCGCGCCCGCAAGCGCCGCCGCTGACCCGTCAGCTCGACGGCGGCGTCGCACTCGGGGACGGGGACGGCGACCCGGACGGGGACGGCGACCCCGTCGGGCTCGGCGCCGGGCTGGGCGACGCCGTCGGTGCCGCCTGGCCCGCCGCCTTCAGCGCCGCCTGCGCGTCCTTGATCTCCTTCCACGCCTTGCCCATGCCCGGGTAGTCGCCCTTCTTCTGGGCGTTCTCGTAGTCGGTCACGGCCTTGTTCAGGTCGTCGATCGCCTTCTGCGCCGCCGCGCTGAGCTGCGCCCCCGGCGTCGCGGGCGGCGCGGCGGCCCCGCTCGTCCCGCCGATGACCTGGTCGAGCGCGTCGTTGAAGGTGTCCGCCGCGGCGATGCTCTTGCCGTACTGGACGAGGATCTTGCCGAGGATCGGATACGGCTGCTGCTCCTTGCCGCCCGCCGCCTTGGTGTACATCGGCTCCACGTACAGCAGGCTCCCGCCGAACGGGATCGTCAGCAGGTTGCCCGGGACGGTCTTCGTCCCGCCGAGCCGCAGGGCGTTGATGTCGTTCTTCACCTGCGAGTCGGTCTCGAACGAGTTCTGCACCTGCCCCGGGCCCGCCGGCTGCGCGTTCCGCGGCATCTGCAGGATCTCGATCTGCCCGTAGTCGCGCCCCGGCGTCGACCCGACCGCCATGAACGCCGCGAGCTGCGGGTTGTTGCGCGGGTTGAACACCGTCGTCAGCGAGAACGACTCGGTGTCCTGGCCCGGCATCCGGAGGCTCTGGTAGTACGGCGGCTGCCGCTTGCCCTTCACGGTCGGGTCCTGCGGCACCTCCCAGAAGCCCTCGCCGTTGTAGAACGCCGACGGGTCCGTCACGTGGTACTTCGTGAGGATCTTCCGCTGCACCTTGAACTGGTCCTGCGGGTAGCGGAAGTGCGACTCCAGCTCCGGCGGGATCGACGAGCGCGGCTGGACGGTGTCCTTGAACACCTTCATCCACGTCTTGGTGATCGGGTCGTTCTCGTCCCACTGGTACAGGTGGACGGTGCCGTCATAGGCGTCCACCGTCGCCTTCACCGAGTTCCGCAGGTAGTTGATGTGGTCGTTGGCCTGCCGCGCCACCGCCGACCGCGTGTCGGTGATCGTGTCGCGGGTCGCCTCCCCGAGGCTCGTCTCCTCCGAGTACGGGTAGTTGCCGGACGTCGTGTAGCCGTCCACGACCCACAGGATGCGGCCGTTCACCACCGCCGGGTACGGGTCGCCGTCCAGCGTCAGCCACGGCGCCGCCTTGTGCACCATCTCGCGCGGCGACCGGTCGTAGAGGATCTTGGCGTTCTTGTTGATCGCGCCGGACAGCAGCAGGTTCTTGTCCTGGAACTTCGCCGAGTACAGCAGCTTGTGCAGGAACGAGTCGACCGGGACGCCGCCCTGCCCCTCGTAGGTACTGCTCTGCTGCCCCGACGCGCTGTTGTCCGGATAGTCGAGCTCCTGCTGGCCGCGCCCGCCGACCACCGAGTAGCGCGGCGTCCGCTCCCCGAAGTAGATCTCCGGCTGCGCCACCTTGATCTGCTGGTCCGGGGACGCCGGCATGTCCCGGGTGATGAAGTCCGGCTCCCGGGCGTCGAACCGGTCGCCGTAGGCCGACACGAACCCGTAGCCGTGCGTGTAGACCATGTGGTCCTTCACCCAGCTGCGCTGCCCCGCCGGCGCCCCGGACAGCTCGCGGAGCGCCACCACCGTGTCGACGGGCTTGCCGCCCACCCGGTAGCGGTCCACGTCGAGGGTGTCGGGGAACCGGTAGAACGGCCTGATCCGCTGCAGCTGCTGGAACGTCTCGCCCACCACGTTCGGGTCGAGGACGCGGACCCCGCTCTGCTTCAGCCCGGCGGCCTCGTCCTCCAGCTTCTTCTTGTCGTTCACCGGCTGCGACCCGTACGGGACGACGCGCGCGCCGTCCACGCCGTACGCCTGCCGGGTGGAGGTGATGTTGCGCTGGATGAACTGGCGCTCCTTGGCCAGCTCGTCCGGCTTCACCTGGAACTGCTGGATCAGCAGCGGGTACACGCCGCCCAACAGGATCGCCGACAGCACCAGGAGCGTGAACCCGACACCCGGCAGCATCATGCCGCGCCGCAGCAGGTTGCTGAAGAACATCGCGGCGCACAGCAGCGCGATCACGGCCAGGATCGTCTTCGCCGGCAGCAGCGCGTTGACGTCCGCGTAGGACGCGCCCGTCGTCACGCCCCGTTCCGAATGCACCAGCCCGTACCGGTCGAACCAGTACGCGACCGCCTTCAGCAGGATGAACAACCCGAACAGCACCGACAGGTGCGCCCGCGCGGGCGGGCTCGCCTTGTCGCCCGGCCCCTGCAGCCGCAGCCCCCCGTACAGGTAGTGCACCATCACCGCGGCCAGGATCGACAGGATCACCGTCGCGAAGACCACGCCGATGACGAGGCGCAGGAACGGATATGTGAAGACGTAGAAGGACACGTCCTTGTGGAACTGCGGGTCCTCGACGCCGAACGGCGTCCGGTTGAGGAAGGCCAGCCACACCGGCCACTGGCCCGCCACCGACGAGCCCGTCAGCACCCCGAGCAGGCCGAGCAGCGCGCCCGCGATCAGCCGCCGGCGCGGATCGATCACCGCCCGGTACCGCTCCAGGCCCTGCTGCTCCACCGACAGCGGCCGGTACGCGGGGCGCAGCCGGTAGGCGACCATCACGTTCGCGCCCACCACCAGCGTCATCAGCAGCCCCGCCCCGAAGAACAGGATCAGCTTCGCCTTCAGCTGCGTCGTGTACACCGACGAGAAACCGATGGAGCGATACCACAGCAGATCCGTGTACATGGCCGTGAAGACCATGAACGCGACGAGCAGCACCGCCAGCGCCACCAGAACGGGTAGCGCGGGACGGGTCCGTCCGGTGCCGAGCCGGCGCCCGAAACCGGGAGTCCGGAAGGTCAAGAGGCCCCTCCGATCGAGATCTCGCCCACCGGCCGCCCGCCGGTGCTGTAGGAGCAACTTACCGACTGGGGCACAGGTTCCCGCATTTCCCCGGCCTGAAAGGGGGGAAGATGGCCCCGTGAGTCTTCTCGAAGAAGTCGTGCTGGACCTCGAACGTCATTCGGCCCAGGAGGGGTGGGACGCCGCGCCCCGCCTCTACGCCCTCGTCCGCAGCACCGAGCTGCGCAGCGCCGAACCCGACCTCGCCGACCAGCTCGGCCTGCCCCCGGACGCCGACACCCTCGCCGCACTCGAACAGCCCGCGCTGCCCGAGCAGGGCGGCATCGAGGACGCCCTCGCCACCATCGCCTGGCCCGACGCCGTCGAAGGCTGCGCCCTCATCATGGAGCGGATCGTCCTCCCGCCGGGCGCCGAGGACGAGATCCCCGAAGACGAGGCGCGGGCCGCCGAGTTCGCCGCGTCCCACCCCGGGCGCGAGGACGTCCGCATGATCGTCGGCGTGCTGCGGGACGGCGCCCGGCACTCCGCCCTCCGGCTCCGCCGCCACGACACCGACGACGAGGTCCTCGCCGGGCCCGACCTCGTCCCCACCATCGCCGAAGCCCTCGCCGCCACCTTCGAACCCGACGAGCCCGGGGCGGGCGCCTAGCCGCGGCCGGCCCGGGAGGTAGCCTTCGGGGCGTGAGCCACAGCGTTGAGCGCAGCGACGTCATCAGGCTGATCGGCGTCCGGGACACGCCCCTGTCCATCGACGAGGTGTACGCCGCCGTCGGAGCCCCCGGCGCCGGCGGCACCGCCGTCTTCGCCGGCACCGTCCGCGACAACGACCACGCCCGCGCCGTCACCGCCCTCTCCTACAGCGCCCACCCCACCGTCGAGCACGAACTCCGCGCCGTCATGGAGAAGGTCGCCGCCGACTACCCCGTCCTCGGGCTCGCCGCACTGCACCGCGTCGGTGACCTGCGGATCGGCGACATCGCCGTCGTCGTCGCCGCGTCCTGCCCCCACCGGGGCGAAGCGTTCGACGCCTGCCGGCGGCTCATCGACGACCTCAAGGCCCGCGTCCCCATCTGGAAGCACCAGACCTTCACCGACGGCGGCGACGAGTGGGTCGGCGCCTGCTGAACGCCCGGACGGCATAGAGTTTCCGGCATGTCTCGTCGTGCCACCACGCTCACCGTCGCGAGCGTGCTCGTCCTTCTGCTCGCCATCGTCGGCTCCGCCATGCAAGTCCCCTACGTGGCGCTGATGCCCGGACCCACGAGCAACACCCTCGGCACGAACGACAAAGGCCAGCCCCTCATCAGGATCGACGGCCGCCAGACCTACCCCGACGAAGGCCACCTCAACTTCACCACCGTCACCTACCGCGGCGGACCCGGCGGGCGCATCGACCTGTTCACCGCCCTGCGCGGCTGGCTCGCCGGCGACACCGCCATCGTGCCCGAAGAGACGATCTTCCCCAAGGACGAGTCGCCCAAAGAGGTCGACCAGCAGAACACCCGCGCGATGCAGGACTCCCAGCAGAACGCCGAAGCCGCCGCCCTCCACGAACTCAAGATCCCGGTGACCACCCGCGTCGTCATCGACGGCATCCAGAAGGGCCGCCCCGCCGACGGCGTCCTCAAGACCGGCGACGAGATCACCGCCCTCGACGGGCAGAAGGTCACCAGCGTCTCCCAGGTCGTCGGCGCCACCGCCAAGCACAAGATCGGCGACAGCCTCACCCTCACCTACACGCGCGGCGGCAAGGAGCAGAAGGCCGACCTCAAGACCGTCGCCGACCCCAGCGGCAAGCGCGCCGTCGTCGGCATCGTCCTCTCCGACCAGTACAAGTTCCCCTTCAAGATCGACATCAGCATCGGCGACATCGGCGGCCCCTCCGCCGGCCTCATGTTCTCCCTCGCCATCCTCGACAAACTCACCCCCGGCCCCCTCACCAAGGGCAAGTTCATCGCCGGCACCGGAACCATCACCCCCGAAGGCGAAGTCGGCCCCATCGGCGGCATCCAGCAGAAGATGATCGCCGCCCGCAAGGCCGGCGCCACCGCCTTCCTCACCCCCGCCGACAACTGCGCCGACGCCGCCAAAGCCCGCCCCGACGGCCTCCGCCTCATCCGCGCCGACACCCTCCACGGCGCCGTCCAGGCCATCAACGCCCTCACCGCCGGCAAAGGCGACATCCCCGCCTGCAAATAGCGCCACCGTCCCGACCACCCCGCCCCATGCCCTAGACTTAAGACATCACCGCGGGGTGGAGCAGTTCGGTAGCTCGCTGGGCTCATAACCCAGAGGTCGCAGGTTCAAATCCTGCCCCCGCTACGGGTCCTTGGGTCCCCTTGGTCGCCGCTTTGCGGCTTTCCTCGGGGGCTCTTCGCCATTCCCGGGGGGCGACCCCCCGGAGCCCCCCGTTC
>NZ_SMKY01000079.1 GCF_004349235.1 Actinomadura darangshiensis
GACCGGTGCCGCGTGGAACGTCCCGAGTTGACCCAGCTCAGCGCGGTTGCCGGGGGGCGTGGGGGGTCGTCCCCCCACACGGAGACAGGTGCGGGGCGTGCGAGCGCCTGCCACTTCCATGACGAGCTGGCGGAGGAGGAGACCGATGACCAAGCTTGACCTGGCGAAACCGGACGAGGTCCTCGGCGTCACCGGCCTCGCCAAGCACTTCCCCGTGCGGTCGGGACCCCTGCGCCTGCGGACCGGCAGCGTCCACGCGGTCGACGGCGTCGACTTCTCCCTGCGCGCCGGCCGCACCCTCGGCCTGGTCGGCGAATCGGGCTGCGGCAAGACGACCACGGGACGCATGGTCGTCCGGCTCCTGGAACCCACCGCCGGCCAGATCGTCGTCGCCGGACGGGACGTCACCCGCGTCCGCGGCGCCGACCTGCGCGCCCTGCGCCGCGACCTGCAACTGGTGTTCCAGGACCCGTACGCGTCGCTGTCGCCGCGGATGACCGTCCACGACATCATCGCCGAGCCGCTGCGCGTGCAGGGCCGCTACGAAGACGGCGGCCCGGAGCGGGTCGCCGAACTGCTCGACATGGTCCGGCTCGCCCCCTCGCACGCCCGCCGGTACGCGCACGAGTTCTCCGGCGGGCAGCGGCAGCGCATCGGCATCGCCCGCGCGCTCGCCCTCGGCCCGAAGGTCCTCGTCCTGGACGAGCCCGTCAGCGCGCTGGACGTGTCGATCCAAGCCCAGGTCGTCAACACCCTGCGCGAACTGCAGCGCGAGCTCGGCGTCGCCTACCTGTTCATCTCCCACGACCTGTCGGTGGTGCGGCACGTCTCGCACGAGATCGCCGTCATGTACCTCGGCACGATCGTGGAGCGCGGCACCCGCGACGAGATCTTTCGGACCCCGTCGCACCCGTACACGCAGGCGCTGCTGTCGGCCGTCCCGCGCTCGCGTCCGGGCGGCCACGAGCGGATCATGCTGACCGGGGACGTGCCCAGCCCGATCGACCCGCCGTCCGGCTGCCGCTTCCGCACCCGCTGCTGGAAGGCCCAGGACATCTGCGCGACCGAGACCCCGCCGCTCGTGGAGCACGAAGGCGTCGGCCACCCGGCCGCCTGCCACTTCGCCGAGCCCGCCGACGTCCTGACCACCGCCTGACTGGGAAGGGGACATCCGTGCATGACGTAGATCTGCGTGTGGTCGTTCCACCCGTGCATCTGCGACTTGCGGGTTGTTCCGTCGAGACCGTCGGCGTGTTCGCCACCGCCTGAACTGAAGGAGAGATCGTGCACGATGCTGACCAGCGCTTGGCCGCTTCGCCCGTGGAGCCGGAGCCTGCGGGGGAGCGGCCGTCCGTTGCCGCGGTTCGGCGGTCCGGGGACGTATTGATCGCCTCCGGGCAGGTCGCGGCGCGGGACGGGAAGCTCCTCGCCGAAGGGCGCGTGGGGGAGGACGTGTCGCTCGACGTCGCCCGTTCCTGCGCGTGGCAGTGTGCGCGGAACGTGCTCACCGCCGTCCAAGGCGAGTTGGCCTTGGACGCTGTGGAGCAGGTCGAGACGGTGTCGGTCTGGGTGGCGTCCGCGCCGGGGTTCACCGACCAGCATCTCGTCGCCGATGCGGCGACGGCCCTGTTCACCGAGGTGTTCGGGGACGACGCCGGGCGGCACGCGCGGGTGGCGCTGGGCGTCGCCGCGCTGCCGACCGGGAGCCCGGTCGAGGTGCAGGCCACGTTCCGGGTGCGCACGGCGTCATGATCGATCTGCTCATCAGCGGCGGGACGCTCGTCGACGGCACCGGGGCCGAGCCCCGCCGCGCCGACGTCGCCGTTGAGGGCGGGCAGGTCGTGGAGGTCGGCGGCCTGGCCGGGCTTTCCGCGGTGCGGACGATGGACGCGTCCGGCCATGTCGTGGCTCCGGGGTTCGTGGACGTCCACACCCATTCGGACCTGACGCTCCTGTCGGGGCCCGAGGCACAGAGCGCCGTGCGGCAGGGCGTCACGACCGTCGTGGTCGGCAACTGCGGTCTCGGCGTGACACCGGTCGCCGCCGATCCGGGCGCCTTGCGGGCCGCCGCCGGCTACCTGGATCTGGACCCTTCCGTCCGGTGGGAGTGGAATGACCTGCCCGGCTATCTGTCCGCGCTCGACGCCGCGCGTCCTTCGGTGAACGTGGCGGCGCTCGTCGCGCACACGCCGTTGCGGGCGGCGGCCGTCGGGTTCGGTGACCGTCCGGCCGACGCCGTCGCGCTCGACCGGATGCGGGGACTGCTCGGCGACGCGCTCGGCGCGGGTGCCGCCGGCGTCTCCACCGGGCTGGTCTACGCGCCGGTCTGCTACGCCCGCGAGGACGAGCTGGAGGCGCTCGGCCGCACCGCCGCCGCGCACGGAAAGCTGTTCGCGTGGCACGTCCGCGACTACGCCGACGGGCTGCTCGACTCCGTCCGGCAGGCGCTGCGGGTGGCGGCGGCGACCGGCTGCCGCACCCAGATCTCGCACCTGGTCGCGGTCGGGCGGCGCAACCACGGCTCGGTCGCGCGGGCACTGGAGCTGATCGACGCCGCACGGGACGCCGGGCTGGACGTCGCCCTCGACGTCTACCCGTACCTGGCCGGGAACGCGCCGCTGTCGCAGCTCCTGCCCGCGTGGGCGCAGGAAGGCGGCGAGGGGCCGATGCGGGCGCGGCTCACCGAGCCCGACGTCCGCGCCCGCATCCGGGACGAGTGGCGCGACATGCCCAACTCCTGGGACGACATCGCCGTCGGCGGCCGGGCTCTGACCGAGCTGGCCGCCGACCCGCGGGACCTCGCGCTCGACCTCGTCGCCGAGCACGGCAACGGCGTCCAGATGGTGGCGGGCGGGCGCAGCGAACGCGACCTCGCCGACGCGCTCACGCATCCCGCCGCCGTGATCGGCTCGGACGGGCAGGCCCTCGACCCGGACGGCCCCACCGGGCAGGGCACGCCGCATCCCCGCTCGTTCGGCTGCTATCCGCGGCTGTTCGCCGAATATGTCCGGACGGGGCGGATCGGGCTGGCCGACGCCGTCCGCAAATGCACGTCCGCCGCCGCCGAGCGGGCCGGCCTCGCGGGGCGCGGGACGCTGCGTCCAGGGGCGGCCGCGGACATCGTCGTTTTCGACCCCGCCCGCATCGCCGATCGGGCTACGTTCGCAGCACCCCAGCGGTATCCGGAGGGAATCCGCGCGGTCGTCGTGGCCGGCCGCGCCGTGGTCGAGGACGGTGCGCACGGCGGCGCCCGCCCCGGCGAGATCCTCCGCATCCCCTGACCCCCCGACCCGAGACGAGGCACCCATGGAAAGAGCCAGAGGGACGAACGTGGACGACCGTCGCCCGGCGGCGGCCAACTACCACGCCAACGCGCTGGCCCGGGGCCTGGCGCTGCTCGAACGCCTCGCCGCGCGGGGCGGCACCCTCACCCTGAACGACTTCTCGACCGGCACCGGCCTGCCGAAGAGCACGCTCGTCCGGCTCCTCGCCGTCCTGGAGGAGATGGGGTACGTGGTGCGCGCCGACGAACGTCCCGCCTACCGTCTCGGCCACAAGACCCTGACCCTGTCGACCGCGTACCTGACCGGGCTGGACCTGTCCCAGGTCGCGGGCGCGCACCTCGCGAAGGTCGCCGACGCCACCGGTCAGACCGCCAACCTCGGCGTGCTGGACGGACGGGAGGTGCTGCACGTGTGCGTCCGCGAACCCGACCGGCCGATCCGCTTCCACACCACGCCCGGCACCCGCGACGCCGTCTACTGCACCGGGCTCGGCAAGATGCTGCTCGCCCGGCTCGACCCGTCCGACCTCGTCCCGCATCTGCCGCCGGAGCCGTTCCCGGCCCGTACCGAGCACACCCTGACGACCGTCGGCGCCCTGGCCGACGAGCTGCGCGCCACCGCCGAACGCGGCCACGCGCTGGACGACAACGAGGGCAGCGTCGGCCTGCGCTGCGTCGCCGCGCCCGTCGACGTGGACGGCGCCTGCCTCGCCGCCGTCAGCGTGTCCGGGCCGTCCGCCGAGTTCGACGACGAGCGCCGCACCCGCTACCTGGACCTTCTGCAGGCCGCCGCGGCGGACCTCGCGGCCGACGCCGACGTCGTCGCCGCCCTGGAGTACCTGCACTCGTCCCTGCGCTCCGGCGCGCCCCACACCCGGGAGGATGCTTGATCGACTTCCACACCCACTGCCAGCGGCCCGAGCACTGGGGCCACGAGTGGGACGACCACTGGAAGCCCGTCTACGGACAGGGCGCCCACGAGTTCACCGTGGCCGACTACGACCGCGCCATGGCGGACGTGACCGCCGCGTGCGTGTTCGGTATCCGTGCGACCGCCGCCGGGATCCTCACCCCGAACGCCTACACCGAGGAGTTCTGCGCGGAGTCCACCACGGAGACGATCGGGTTCATGGCGCTCGACCCCACCGACCCCGACGTCCTCGACCAGCTCGCCGACGGCGTCGCGCGCGGCCTGCGCGGCATCAAGCTGTACCCGGTGCTGGCGCTGTTCGACCCGCGCTCCACCGCCTACGACGCCTTCTACCGGGCGGCGGCCGACGCGGGGCTGGTCGTCCTGTGGCACATGGGCGCCACCCCGAGCCCGGCCGGCGACCTGTCGGTCAGCAACCCGCTGGTCGTGGACGACGTGGCGCGGCGGCACCCTGACCTCGTCCAGATCATCGCGCACCTCGGGCACCCGTGGCAGCGGGAGACGATCGTGACGCTGCGCAAGAACCGGCGCGTGTACTCGGACGTGTCCGCCGTCTGGGCCCGTCCGATGGACGGCTACCTGGCGTTGGCCCGCGCCCAGGAGTGGGACGTGGTCGACCGGCTCGTCTTCGGCTCCGACTTCCCGCTCTGGACGCCCGCCGAGGCCGTCGCCGGGCTGCACGAGATGGTCGGGCAGCGCCCGTCCGGTTTCCCCGAGATCAGGAAGGAGACCGTCGAGTGGCTGCTGGACGGCGACCCGCGACCGCAGATGGGCCTCGCATGACGGCGTTGGACGAGCTGCCGACGCCCGCGCTCCTCATCGACCGCGACCGCATGGAGGCCAACCTGGCCGCCATGTCCGCCGCGATCGCCGCCGCCGGGGTCGCGCTGCGCCCGCATTTCAAGACGTCCAAATGCCTGGCCGTGGCCCGGCGCCAGCTCGCCCACGGCGCGATCGGGTTCACCTGTGCCACGCCGGCCGAGGTAGAGCTTCTCCAAGAGGCGGGTGTCGAGGACGTCCTGTGGGCGCACCAGCCGGTCGGCCCGGCCAAGGTCGCCTTCGCCGTCCAAGCGCTGGGCCGCGGTGGGCTGACCATCGCGCTCGACTCCGTGGAGGTGGCGGAACCGCTCTCCCGGGCGGCCGCGTCCGCCGGCGTCCGGGTCCCCTTCGTCCTGGAGGTGGACACCGGCCTGCACCGAGCGGGCGTGGACCCGGACCGCGCCGTCGCGACCGCCGCCGCACTGATCGCCCTCCCCGGCCTGGAGCTGCGGGGCGTCCTCACCCACGAGGGCCACCTGGCCGCACACGGCTCGGACCGCGCCGGCCTGGAGGCGGCGGGCGACCTGGCCGGACGCACGCTGGTGCAGGTCGCCGAAGCACTGCGCGCCGACGGCCACGACTGCCCGCTGGTCTCGGTCGGCTCGACACCCGGCGCCACGTCGGCGCCGTTCGCCGCAGGGGTGACCGAAGCCCGCCCCGGCACCTACGTCTACTACGACGCGAACCAGGTCGGCCTGGGCAGCGCCCGCGTCGAGCAGTGCGCGCAGACCGTCCTCGCCCGCGTCACCAGCACCCAGCGCGCCGGAACCGCCATCATCGACGCGGGCATCAAGGCGATGAGCTCCGACACCCTCGCGACCGCCGGGATCCTGGGCATCGTCTGCGACGCGTCCGGCACTCCGCTGGACGGCCTGGAATTCAAGGCCGGCAACGAGGAGCACGGCTACCTGACCGGCCCTGGAACGGCGGACCTGCGCGTGGGCGACCTGCTCCGCATAATCCCCAACCACGCCTGCGGCACCACCAACATGTGGAGCGCGCTCTTCTTCGTGGACGGTGACCGAGCCGTCGAACGCCACCCGATTGAGGCCCGCTATTAAAAGCCGTTCACGCCGTTGACATGGAATGGTATTCCGTGTTGTATCCGGGAACCATGCGATTCCATCGAAGTATCGCCATCGGCCTGAGCGCGCTGCTCGCGCTGGGCTTTTCGAGCGCCGTGGCGCACGCGAGCCCGTCCGCCCCCACGACCCCTGGCAAGCCCGACGTGATCGTGGCCCAGGCGGCCCCGGGCAAGAAGCTGCATTTCCCGAACATGGAGCGGCTGAACGACGGATCCCTCGTCGCGGTGGCCCGCGAGGGCGTCGGCCACACCGGGCAGGACGGCCGGCTGCTGATGCTGACCAGCAAGGACGGCGGCCGCACCTGGTCGTCGCCGGAGGCCGTCCACGACTCCCCGTACGACGACCGCGACCCGATGATCACTCAGCTGCGGTCCGGCCGGCTCCTGCTGAACTGGTTCCAGATCGACTACTCCGTCTCGCCCGCGGAACCGATGGGCGAGTTCGTCCAGCGCAGCGACGACGGCGGCACCACCTGGTCCGATCCGGTCGCGGTGGAGACCTCGCTGAGCGGCGAGTCCGACATCGTCGACACCTACGAGCTGGGCTGGGCGGCGAGCCACGGGCAGATCAAGGAACTCCCCTCGGGTGAGCTGATCATCCCGCTGTACGGCACCGTCCCCGACGACCGCTGGCAGCGCGCCACCGTCGTGCGCAGCCTGGACGGCGGCGAGTCCTGGCACGCGGACACCGAGTCGCTCATCGGGTCCGCGCAGGGCACCCACTACCAGGAGCCCGTCCTCACCGTCCTGCCGGACGGAACGGTCCACGCCCTGCTGCGCATCGGCACGGCGGCCTCCACCATGGGTGCGGTCCACTCACAGGAATCCGGTCACGCGACGGCGGTCGCACCTGGACGCCCCCGTCCGAGATCGACCTCGTGACCTCCTCGGCCCACACCGAGGTCCTGCGGAACGGCGACGTCTTCCTCGCCTACGGCGACCTCTCCGGCCACTTCACCGATCGGCGCGGCACCGTCGGCGCCGTCATCCGGAACCCCGGCCGGTCCTGGACGGGCGCGCCGCGAGAGTTGGTGTACGACTCGGGGACCGGCGACCAGGCCAACCCCGCCGTCGCCGAGGTCAGCCCCGGTCGCGTCCTCGTACTCGGCTTCGACTCGGCGAAGAGCCAGTTGATCGGCGACTTCGTCGACGTGGTCGCCATCAGGAACGACCGCCCCGACCCCCGCCGCGTCGACCTGTCCGCCCTGCACACCGCAGGCCGCCTCACCGTCGACACCGACCTCACGTACACGGCGTCCAACCAGCCGAACGTTGGCCCCGCAGGCCCGATCGACGGCGTAGTCGGCTACTACGACGCCGCCTGGAAGGCCGGCGCCGCACCCGCCCACTACACCATCACCTTCGACGCCCCGCGCCGAGTAACCGAGGCAGGCATAGCCCTCAAGCCCGGCCACGCAGAAGCAGCAACGATCAAGGTACGCGCCGACGGCACCTGGCGGACGATCGGCGACCTCGACAACGCCATCCGCTACGGCGACGACCTGACCTGGTTCCGAGTGAACCCCGGCACCCCGATCGATGCCATCCAGATAGACATCAGCCAGTCCGACGGCTGGGCCGTCCTGTCCGAACTGGGAGTCCGCGCCACCCGCAGCTGACCCGGAATGGCGGAATGGCCTGCCCTGGCCATTCCGCCATTGTCAGCGAGTGAGTCCACATCCGGACAGCCAATGGCAGGACGACAACCCACCCCCACCTCGTGACGTCAAGATTCCATGGCGCCTAAGATCAGCAAGGATCAACTCCTCGTCCGCATGGACATGTACCTTTCGGAAAGGTACCTGAACCTGCACAACACCCTGGTCGGCGTGGCCCTTGGCATAGCGGGCCTGGCCGCGGCCAACCTGCTCAGCGCCTCCGGCGACTACGAGCACTACCAGACCGCGTTCTGGATGCTCTGGGTCGCCAGCCTGCTCGCCGTCGTCGTGGCGTACGCGGGCACCGTCATCGGCTCGGTCCTGCTCCCCGCACAACCCCCGGAGATGCTGGACCTGCTCATCCCGCTCGCACTGGGAATCTTCGAGTTCCTCCTCTTCGGGCTGCTGGCGCACAAGGTCACGGGGTTGACCGATCCCTCCAGAGTGACGTTCGCATGGTTCATCGCCTTCACGGCCTTCGCCCTCACCGCGGCCGGAGCGATCGGGCGGGCCTACTGGATCATCAAGCCCGACACCTTCTCCTCGGACGCGGCGCCTGCGGTCGACGAATACCGCAGCGGACTGCGCCGGGACATCTCCTCGGCCATGCTGCTCGCGACGGTGTCGCTCACCAGCGCATTGATCGACGTCTGGGCGCGCCCTTCCGTGATCCGAAGCGAGGTGTTCGCCGGTCTGCTCGTCGCGGGCTTCATCGGCGCCCTGATAACCCACGAACTAACCGCCAAAAAGCTCCGCGCCGCAATCACCTAGACGGCCCAGCCCTGGCCGCTCATCAGCCTGCCGATGATCGTGTTGGGACCATCGGTCGGGGCTATTGCGCGACGAGGCCCGCCGGCGTCCGGCACCGAGGTACCTCCCAAGTGACGTGCGCTCGGAAGCGGGCGAGGTTCAGCGGGTGCAGGGCGATTTCTGGTTCTTGCCTGACTGCTTCTGCGTGTACGCCCCGCATGCGGTGACGGCCTTCGGGGCGTCGCCGAGCTGGCGGAGCAGGACGAGTGTCTTGTCGACGGGCGGGGCGTTGTTGCCGTGTTCGTAGACGACGTAGCCGGTGGCGCCGTTGAAGGTGACGCCCGCGCCGAGGATGCTGAGGACGGACTCGCGGGAGATCGACTTGTCACGCACGTTCGCCTGGTCGATGGCCTGGGACAGGACATGGAAGGCGTCATAGGAGACGGCGGAGTGGCCGTCCTGCACCCAGGGGTCGGTGCCCTTCGTGGTGTCTTCCACGAACGCGGTGTAGTCGCTGACGAACTGGCGGGTCTTGATACTGGCGCGCGAGTCCGTGGCGGGCAGCCGGTGGGCGGAGTAGTACAGCCGCAGCCAGTTCTTGTCGCTGTAGGCGCCGGTCTGGGCGACGTTCGTGAGTTCGTTGCCGCCGAGGACGGTGATGTCGTCGTCGATACAGGTGCCCTGGGTGTCCATGGCCTCGATGAAGGCGGTGAAGTCGCGGGCGCGCGCCGACCAGTACACGACGGACTTCGGCTTCGCCTTGAGCGCCTTGCACAACTGGCGCGCCAGTTCGCCCGCGCTGGACAGGTTCGGCGCGCTGATCGACGGCGCGGGCTCGAAGGCGCTGTCCTGGTTGAAGTTGAACACCTCGGCGGTCCCGGGGAATTCGGCACGGAACTTGTCGGCGAGGCTGCGGCTGTAGAGATCCGTGGAGCTCTCGATGACCAGGGCGTGGCGGGCGGGGGAGCATTCGTCGCCGGAACCATGGCCGGCCACGATGTTCTTCTTGCTCGCGAAGTCCGCCTCGATGCGCGCCTCGGTCGAGTTGGCCGGGGTGAAGGGCCAGTAGGTGAGGCTCGCGTTCCCGGTCAGCATCTCGTCGGCGGTCGCCGTCGTGCCGATCGTGGGGATCTTCGCGGCGCCGAGCACCTGCAGCGCGGCTTGGGTCTCGTCCCGGCTCTGCGCGTACGCGAGGACGCCGACGACCTTGGTGTAGTCCTTGGCGCTCTTGGTCGGGCTCTCGGCACGCACCTGCGCGGCGAGCTTCTTCGCCTCCGGCACCGCGTTCTGGAATGCCCGTCCGGTGGGCCGGACCTCGACGCGCAGGGGGACGGCCGAGTCATTCGATACCGCGTCGTCGAGCAGCTTCAGCTGCCACATCGCGATTCCGCGCAGCTCAGGGATCGTGCCGTCGAAGCGCGTCTCGTTCTCGTCCGTCGGGACGCTGGACACGAACGCCACCACCGTCCGGACGGTCCTGCCCTTCGCCGCGTCCCGCTCGGCCCGTGCGTTCTGCTCGCCGATCTCCCGGAGGGCCGCGTCGTACCAGCCCTTGGAGTCGATCGGAATCGGCTCGGCCCGCGCCGACTCGGCGACCGACCCGGCACCACCGACGCAGTCGTGGTCGGAGATGAAGTACCTCAGCACGGCGAAGCCCGCGGCGATCACGGCCAGGACGACCAGGCAGGCGATGATCGTGTCCGGGACCCTTCGGCTGAACCTGAACGTCTTCGGCTTGACCGTGGGCAGTTTGAAGGCCGGCCGGGTCATGGAGTCCTCGGTGAAGGACGCCAGGGCGGGGGGCCCGCCGTGCTCGAAGAACCGCTGGCCCGCCTGTACGAAGGTGACCTCGGCGGGATCGCCCAGGTCGGCCAGCAGGCCGGCGGACGGCCGTCCCACGGCGATGACGAGCGGACCCGGCTGCCGTTCGTCAGGGCAGGTCTGGTGGACCGAGCGCAGGAAGCGCTCGGCGGCCGTGACGCCCTCTTCGTCGGAGGGCGGCAGATCCACGATCAGGACGGGGCGAGCGGTCCGCCGCCGCCGGCCGGGCAGCAGGCCGCCGATCGCCGGCGTGCGCAGGTCGGCCCGGAGGGCTCTGAAAAGGAGACGGTCGATCTGACCGAGTGCTTCCGGATGTTCCGAGTTGTTCTGCAGTTGGGAGGCCCACCCGGCGCCCTCGACGTCCATCATCCGGAAGAGTTTCCCGCCGGACCCACTGGTCTCCTGTTCGCGCACCCATCTCCGCGTCTTGCGGGAGGTCCACCCGGCCCATACTCGCCGGGGTGCCCACTGCACGAACGACAGCCAGCCGACTTTCGCCAGAAAGCCTCGGAAACCGCCGACGTCCGGGGCCTCCATCCTGGTGAAGCGCATCAGGCCGCTGCGCTCGGAGTGCTGCTTGGCGGCGTACAAACGCAGATTGTCGTGCTGCGGCCCCTCTTCCCAGGCATTGGGATTATGCCGGACGTATGCGACGAGGTCTCGGGCGACACGGAAGTGTCGGTACCTGTCCGGCGTCATGTGTTCAGGCGCGCCGATCGACAGTTTGTTTCCGGCGGTCTCGGCAAGCAGCGTGGCAGCGCCCGCGACGGTCAGGTGAACGTACGGAACGCGCTTGCCGTTGTCGTCGAGCAGGCTTTTCAGCGCTTCGATGACACGGCGCCTGCCGTCCTCGCTCCCCGTTTCCGGCACGCGCAGGATGAAGAGCGGCGGACTGGTCTCAAGGATCGACCGGTTCTGGTCATCGGGCGCCACCGCCGTCCGGAAGTTGCCGACGAAGTCCTTCAGCCGGTCATCGGGGAAATTCATCGAGGCTCCTGTCCAGGGTGTGCGCCCTTGGAGCCAAAAGCTGCCCGACACCATGACTGTCCGTCAAGCGGTTTCCTACAATCCGTGCTGATCAAGAGAATTCGAGCCCATTCGATGCACCGTGCTGCTTTCGGCAGTATTGGATGCACGGCTGGGGAATTCGAGGCCGTCCGGATATCGCGGGGCCTCACAGGCCGCGGGCGCCGTCCAGGCGTTCGCGGAGGAGGTCGGCGTGGCCGTTGTGGCGGGCGTACTCCTCGATCATGTGGATGAGGACCCAGCGCAGCGAGACCCGTCCGCGCCATGGGTCGTGGCCTTCGACGTCGAGGTGGGGTGCCTCGGCGATGTAGGTGTTGGAGAAGTCCACCTCCTCCCGCCAGGCCCGCCATGCGCCGGCGATGACCTCGGCGTCCGGGGCGGCGCCGTCGAACTCGCCGTCGGGGTCGTTGTCCGATGAGAAGCGGGGTGGGGTGTCATGGCCGGCCAGAACTGTCCGGAACCAGCGGCGCTCTACGTCCGCCAGGTGCCGGACGAGTCCCAGCAGCGACAGCGTCGAGGGTTCCACCGACCGCCGGGCCGACTCGGCGCCAAGGCCCGCGCACTTCAACTCCAGCGTCGCCCGCTGTGCGGTGAGGGTGTTGGTGAGCATCGTCCGCTCGTCCCCGACGGCGGGGAAGGCGAAGCGGCCGCCGTCCTCGCCGCCGAAGATCTCGCTTCTTCTCGGGCTCACCGCGTGGCGGTGTGGCGGGCGACGCCTTCGTGGAGGCGGGCGCGGCGGTCCGGCCATTCGGGGGCGATGATCGAGTACATCGCGGAGTCGCGCAGGCGGCCCTGCTCGCCGGGGGCCCAGGAGCGGGACCAGTTGCGGAGGACGCCTTCGAACCCCGCGCCGACGCTCGCGATCGCGGCACGGGAGCGCTGGTTGCGGGCGTCGGTCTTGAGATCGACGCGGTCGACGGTCCAGTGCGTGAAGGCGTGGTCGAACAGCAGCAGCTTGGCCTCGGCGTTGATGCCCGTGCCCTGGGCCGAGGCCGCGAGCCAGGTGAAGCCGATCTCGATCGCGGAGAGGCCGGTGCGGTCCGGGCGCAGGCGGGGATCCCAGTAGGCCGTGGCGCCGACCGCGCGGCCGGTCCGGGTGGAGATCTGGGCGTAGGGGGCGAGGCGTCCGGCGTCGGCGCGGGCGAGTTGGGCCTTGATGTAGTCGTCGATGTCTGTTTGGTCGGGCACCCAGGTGAACTCGTAGGAAGAACGGTCTTCTTCGGCGGCGGTCGCCAGGTCGGCGGTGTGACGAAGTTCCAGCGGCTCCAAGCGGACGAGGTCGCCCTCAAGGACCGGGGCCGTCAGCGCGAATGGGGTGGCCAATCGTGTCACTCCTCTCGGGACCCGTGATCGATGGTGGTGCGGGTGAGGTGCAGGCCGATCCCGTAGCCGGTGATGATCGTCAGGGTGTAGGCGTCGATGGGGGTGTGGGCCGCGTCGTAGGCGACGCCGGTGATGGCCAGTGCCGGGTCGCCGGGGGACGCGCCGCAGCGGTCGGCGGTGTCGGCGTCCAGGACGGCCGGTTCCAGGCGTTGCAGGCTTTCGGCGACCGGGCTTCCGGCCAGCGTCAGCGCGTCCACGATGGTCGGGCTCGCGGCGAGCACCTCGGGGGTGATGCGCTCGGCGACGGCCTGCGGGATGAAATCGGCTGCTACGCCGTAGGGGGTGCCGAGGCGAAGGCGGGTGGCGCGGTAGCGGATCACCGGCGCGCCGGCCGGGATCTTCAGGCGGGCGGCCAGTGCCTCGTCGGCCGCGATGGTGTCCGACGTGCGGTCCGGCTCCTGGACGTGATGGGCCTCGTCGTCCAGGTCGTCGAGGAAGCCGGTGTAGACCGGGCCCGAGCGCGGCGACAGGGGCTCGATGGGCAGCCGGTCGGCGACGAAGTTGCCCGAGCCGCGCCGGCTGGTGACGTACCCGGCGTCGCGGAGTTCGGCCAGCGCCTGGCGGACGGTGCTGCGGCTGGCCGCCATGACGGCGGCGAGGTCGTCCTCGCTGGGCAGCCGCCGGCCGGGGGTGTAGTGCCCGGCCAGGATGCGGCCCTTGAGGGACATCGCTATGCGGACGTACAGCGGCCGGTCGGGTCCGGGCGGGCGCGCCATTGAAGGGGTCCTCTCGTCACGGAGCGATCTGATCGAGTTCGCGCCGGACGGCGGACCTGATCTCAGCGGGCGCGTATGAGGCTTGCAGCGCCGCGTCTTGGACGTCCAGCAGTGCCTGCCGCGTGAACCCGTGCAGGTCATGGGCGGCGCGCAGTTCGGCGTTCAACGTGGTCTGGAAGTAGGCCGGGTCGTCGGTGTTGATCGTTACGACCACGCCCGCCCTCGCCAGCTCGCCCAGCATGTGGCTTTCCAGGTCCTTGACGAGCTTGAGGACGACGTTCGAGGTGGGCGCCACTTCGAGCGGAATCCGCCGTTCGGCCAGCCACGCGACCAGCGCCGGGTCGTCCACGCAGCGGATTCCGTGCCCGATCCGGTCGGCCTTCAGCGACCGCAGCGCGCCCCAGATGCTCTCCGGGCCGGCGGTCTCCCCGGCATGCGGAAGCGAGGCCAGCCCACCCGCCTTCGCCTTGGCGAACGACGAAGCGAACATCTCGGGCGGGAACCCGTGTTCCACACCGCCCAGCCCCAGCCCGACGACCCCCTGCGGGGCAGTGCGTCCCAGCAGGAAGTCCACGGTGAAATGAGAGTCCGGGGCCTCCGTCTCCCGTGAGATGTCGCAGATCCAGCCGATCTCCACCCCGTGCTCGTCCCGCGCCCGCCGCCGCCCCTCGTCCAGGCCGGCGACATACTCCTCAAGCGCGACGCCCCGACGGTGATGCTGGAACGGCGTCGTGGTGACCTCCGCGTACCGGACGTTCTGCGCCGCAAGCTCGGCGGCGAGCGCGAGGGTGGCGTCCGCGAAGTCCTCGGCGCCCCGCAGCACGTCCAGCCCGGCCAGAAACAACCAGGCGAAGTCGTCGAACCCATCGAACCGATACAGGTCACCTAGCTGTTCCGCAGACCCGACCCCCAGATCGACCCCGTGGCGCCGCGCCAACGCGAACAACGTCGCCGGCCGCAACGACCCCTCCAGATGCAGGTGCAGCTCTACCTTGGGCAGCCCCTGAATCCACTCCCCGATATCCATCTCGACCCCCGATCTGTGTGGTCAACCATACACGTCACTTGTCTGATGAACCATACAAATATTTGTCCACCCGGTGGCGGCGTACCGGTCGGTTGACAGGGTTGATCGAGCGCTGTTCTACTGGCCAGAGGATTGCTCTGTGGTACAGAAATCTGGCCGACCGGGAGGCGAGTTCGTGGGGAGACGTCGCAGATGATCGACCAGGCGGGTGTCGTGGGCAGCGTGCGGCGCGGCATGATCCCGGCGCACATCTACAACGACGAGCAGGTCTTCGCGTTGGAGAAGGAGCGGGTGTTCGGCAGGGCGTGGATGTTCGTGGCCCACGAGTCGGAGATCCCCGAGGCGGGCGATTACGTCGTGCGGCGCGTCCTGGACGACTCCTTCATCGTCGTCCGCGACGAGAAGGGCGAGATCCACGCGCACTTCAACATGTGCCTGCATCGGGGCATGCAGGTCTGCCGGGCCGAAATGGGCAACGCCTCGCATTTCCGCTGCCCGTACCACGGATGGTCCTACCGCAATGACGGCCGCATCGTCGGCCTGCCGTTCCACCGGGACGCCTACGGCGGAGAAGCGGGGTTCCAGCGCAAGGACCGGCGGCTGCTGCCCGCGCCGAACATCGACTCCTGCAACGGCATGATCTTCATCAGCCTGGACGACGAACCGCCGTCCCTGCGGGACTACCTCGGCGACTTCACCTTCTACCTCGACTACTACACGCGGCAGAGCCCGAGCGGCATCGAGCTGCGCGGCCCGCAGCGCTGGCGGGTCAAGGCGAACTGGAAGATCGGCGCGGAGAACTTCGCCGGCGACATGTACCACACGCCGCAGACCCACACGAGCGTGGTGGAGATCGGCCTTTTCCGGGAGCCCAAGGCGGAAAAGCGCCGGGACGGTGCCACCTACTGGGCCGGGAATGGCGGCGGCACCACCTACAAACTGCCGCCGGGCGATCTGGAGGAACGGCTGCGGTACGTCGGCTATCCCGACGAGATGATCGCCCGGATGAGCCGGGAATGGTCGGCGGAGCAGCGCGCGGTCGTCGGCCGGGACGGGTTCATGATCTCGGCGGCCTCGGTGTTCCCGAACCTGAGCTTCGTGCACAACTGGCCGCGGGTCGAGGACTCCGAGGACGTCGTCCCCTTCATCTCCGTCCGCCAGTGGCAGCCGATCAGCCACGACGAGACCGAGGTCCTGTCCTGGTTCGCGGTGGACGCCGAGGCCCCGGAGGAGTTCAAGCGGCTCTCCTACAAGGCGTACCTGATGTGCTTCGGCAGCACCGGGATGTTCGAGCAGGACGACGTCGAGAACTGGGTGTCGCTGACCAGCACGGCCGCGGGCTCGATGGCACGGCGGCTGGCGCTGAACAGCCGCATGGGCTTGCTCGAGGACGACACCGAACTCGTCCCCGCCCTGCCCTCCGAGCGGTTCAGCGGGCCTGGCACCGCCCGTGTCGGCTACAGCGAGCACAACCAGCGGGAACTGCTCCGGCGCTGGGCGGACCACATCGAACAGCCGATGCCGAAAGCCGCCGGCGAATGGACGGAGGCCGAGCGTTGACCGACGCGAGCACGCACTCCTCCCGTTCGGTCCTGGGCGGCCACGCCCCGAGGGAACAGCGCCAAGGCTCCACCTTGCCCTTCGGCGACGAACGCCACCTCCGGGCGCACCAATGGCTCGTCGACGAGGCGTATCTGCTGGACGAGCAGGCGTACACGCAGTGGCTGGAACTGCTGACCGACGACATCCACTACCTGATGCCCGTTCGGGTGACGACCGCGCAGGCGACGGGGTTCGACACGGCGCCCGGCGCCGCCCACTTCGACGAGAACAAGTATTCGCTGGCGCGGCGCGTAGCCCGGTTCGGCACCGAGCACGCCTGGACGGAGGACCCTCCGTCCCGGCTGCGCCACCACATCACCAACGTGCGCACGTTCGCGACCGGCGACGACGACCATCTCATCGTCGACTCCGGGGTGCTGTTGTTCCGCAGCCGGGGCGACGTCCGGGAGCCGTCCCTGGTCTCGGCCGGACGCGAGGACCTGCTGCGGCGCGAATCGGGCGGCTGGCGGCTGGCACGGCGCACGATCCTGGTGGACGAGTCGGTGATCCGCATGCAGAATCTGGCGATCTTCCTATGACGATCCGCTGGGAGGGCGAGCAGCAGGACGCGGACGACGCCGCGCGCGCCGAGCAGGAGCGGCTGCGCCTGCTGGAGCACGCCCAGGGCGAGACGATCGTGCTGGGCAACGAGTTCTCCGAGATCAGGATCACCAAGGTCGGCACCCGCAACGGCGCCCGGCTGCTGGTCGAGGCCCCGCGCTCGGGGCAGTGGGTCGCGCTGTGCCCGCTGGAGCTGGAGGCGCTGACCTGGCAGCGTCCCGCGACCTTCTCGGCGATGATCGGCAACCCGTTCGCCTCGCTGGTGGAGGACGACGAATGACCGGCTGGCTGGACGGCCGGCGGGCGCTCGTCGTCGGCGCCGGTTCGGGCATCGGACGCGCGGTGGTCGACGCGTTCCGCGCGGAGGGCGCGAGCGTCGCCGTCCTGGAACGGGACGCGGGAAAGAGCGCGGCGATCACCGAGGCGCTGCCGGACGTGCCGGTCACGGTTGGCGACGCGACGACGCGCGAGGCGAACGACGAGGCCGTCGCCACGGCGGTCGAGGCGTTCGGCGGCCTGGACGTCCTGGTGAACTGCGTCGGGGTCTTCGACTTCTACCGGGGCCTGGGCGACCTGGACGCCGACGTCATCGACGACGCGTTCGCCGAGATGTTCTCGACCAATGTGAAATGCCATCTGCACGCGGTGAAGGCGGCGCTGCCCGCGCTGCGCGAGTCGCGCGGCTCGATCGTGCTCACCGAGTCGACGTCCGCCTACTACGCCGGTCGCGGCGGCGTGCTGTACGTGTCCTCGAAGTTTGCTGTGCGCGGCCTGGTGACGTCGCTGGCGCACGAACTGGCGCCGGACGTCCGGGTCAACGGCGTCGCCCCCGGCGGCACCCTCGACACCGACCTGCGCGGGATCCCGAGCCTCGGGCAGGAGTCCCGGCGGCTCGACGACACACCGGGCCGGGCCGCGGACCTGGCCGCGCGCACCCCGCTCGGCGTCGCGCTGACCGGCGCGGACCACGCGTGGAGTTACGTGTTCCTCGCCTCCTCGCGGTCCAGGGGGATCACCGGCGACGTCGTCCACCCGGACGGCGGCATCGCCACCGGCCGGCAGACAGAAAGGCGACCATGACCGAAACCTTCGCCGAACAACGCCTTCAGATCGCCGACGCCTGCCGCGTCCTGGCCATGCGGGGTCTGGCCGACGGAATCCTCGGACATATCAGCCGGCGGGTGGGGCCCGACCGGATCCTCATCCGGTGCCGCGGACCGCACGAGCGAGGGCTCGCGCACACGACCGCGGCCGACGTCCGCCTACTGGACCTCGACGGTGCGCCGGCCGCCGAGGGCGAACTCGACGGGGGCTGGCGGCCGCCGAACGAGCTGCCGCTGCACACCGAGGTGCTGCGCGCCCGTCCGGACGTCCAGGCCGTCGTCCACGCCCACCCGCCCGCCGTCGTGGCCGCCGACCTGGCCGGGCTGGCGATCCGGCCCGTCATCGGCGCGTTCGACATCCCCGGTGCGCGGCTCGCCCAGGCCGGCGTCCCCGTGTATCCCCGCGGGGTGCTGGTGCGCGACCGGCGCCTGGCCGCCGAGATGGTCGCCGCGCTCGGCGCCAAGGCGGTGGTCCTGCTCCGCGGGCACGGCATCACCAGCACCGGCGGCACGGTGCCCGAGGCGGTGCTGCGCGCGAAGTCGGTCGACGCCATCGCCCGGATGTCGCTCACGGTCGCGAGCGCGGGCGGGACGCTCCGCGACCTCCCCGGCGATGATCTCGCCGAGCTGCCCGACCTCGGCAGCGCCTTCGACGAGACCACCGCGTGGCGGCACGAGCTCAGCCGCCTCCAGTGAGTTCGTCGCGGAGGCCGTGGAAGACCGCGAGCACGTCCCGGCCGTCCAGCGTCTCCGCGTGGCCGGGCGTCTTCAGCCGCACCCGCTCGCCGAGGTCGTGGACGATGAAGCCGCCGTCGAACTCGTTGTGCCCGAGGTGCAGCTCGTAGGCGCACAGCGCGTGCAGGCCGCGCTCGAACAGGCCGCGCGGGGTGCGCAGGGCGCCGCCGGGCCAGGAGATCTCGACCGCGGCCTCGTGGATCTCGAAGGCGAGGCCGCCGGCCCGCCGGCTCGTGTCCGACGCGATGGGGCTCTCGCCCAGGCGGGCCCAGTACGGGTTGCGCGGCATGATCTCCAGGCCGATGCGCCTGCGGCCGTCGCCGGAGTACGTCCGGTGGGCGACCTCTTTGGGCAGCCGCAGCAGGTCGCCGGTCCTGCCCGTGTAGTGGCCGTAGCGCCGGTCCCCCTCGGTCTCCTTGAACTCAACGCGGACGCTGCCGTGCACGACGTACAGGTACTGGTCGCCGTCGAGGTTGGTGTTCCAGAACGGCAGGCTGTCGGCGGCGCCCGTGGACTCCCAGATCGAGACGGGGCCGACGGCGCCCAGCTCGGCGGGCACGTGCGTGGGACGGTCCGCCGCGCCGCCGAACGCGATGACGTTGACGACGTCGAACAGCTCGTCCCTGCCGTCGGTGTGCGACCCGCCGGGGTGGACCCGCAGGTCGGCGAAGTCCGGGTGGAGCTCGGTCATCCGCGCAGCCCTTTCGCTTCGAGCCAGCCGACCAGCGTGTCCGCGACGCGGGCGACCAGTTCCGGTTGTCCTTGCAGGTAGTGGTTGCCGCCCTCGACCGGCACGAGCCGCTTGTCGTCGTGGGGGACCGCGTCGTACATCGACCGGGCGTGGCTCGGGAAGCAGACCTGGTCGGCGGTGCCGTACATGACCAGCGCCGGGACGCTCGTCCGCGCCAGGTGGAGCGGGCCGTCGCAGTTGGAGTCGTCCACGCTCCACTGGCTCAGCCACGACCGCAGGCTGGTGTGGTGGCCGAGGCTCGCCGGCATCAGGTTGGCCGTCTCCACCGGCCCCCACAGGGTGCCCGGCGTCCGGTCGGACGCGTCCAGGGCCATGTCGAGGAATCGCGGGTCGGCGACCGTGCCGTGCACCACGAACGGCAGGTCGCGCAGCTCACCGGGACGTTCGTCCAGCTCGGCGAGCCTGCTGCGGACCCGGCCGGCGATCCGGCGGGCGCGGGCGAGCTGCCCCGCCCGGTACCGCTCGATGAACTCCGCGCTGTACGGAGGGCCGTTGCGCGGGTCGAACATGTCCAGGCCGGGATCGCGCTTCAACGGGTCGTGCTCGTCGACGATCGCCGGATCGAGCCACTCGGTGTACACGAGGGCGCGGCCCGGGTGGGCCATCAGCGACACGAGGCCGTCGACCGGCGGCAGCACGGCCTTCGTCAGGTCGGGCGGGTCGCCGGCGGGCGTCGCGCGCACGGTCGGGGACTCGGCCTGGCTCTGGTAGAACGCGGTGAGTCCGCCGCCGCCGGAGTTCCCGGCCAGGACGATCCGCTCGTAGCCGCGCTCGCGCAGGAACCCGATCGCCGACCCGATGTCGAGCACGCAGTTCTCCATGATGAGCGCGCTGTCGTTGCCGATGTAGCGGGTGTTCAGGCCGACCGCGTCCACGCCGCGTTCGGCGAGCGGGCCCAGCAGGTAGTGCCCGAGGAAGTTCGAGCTCGGATGCACCACGACCACGGCCGTCCGCGACGGCCGCTCCGCCCGGTGCAGCGACGCCCATACCTTCCCCGCCATCCGGGCGACCCCGGAGTAGATGTCGATGCCGGCGCCCGCCGCCATCGGGATCCCGAGCAGTTCGGTCACCGCTCACGCACCTTTCGTCCGCCGTCGGTTCTCATGCGATCAGCCGGCCGCCGTCCACGACGAGCGTCTGGC
Source organism: Actinomadura darangshiensis (assembly GCF_004349235.1). Taxonomy (GTDB): domain Bacteria; phylum Actinomycetota; class Actinomycetes; order Streptosporangiales; family Streptosporangiaceae; genus Spirillospora; species Spirillospora darangshiensis. Next base: position 20,393 of record NZ_SMKY01000079.1, read on the forward strand.
CCGTCATGAAGCCGGATTCGTCCCCGGCCAGGTAGAGGACGGCCTCGGCGATGTCCGCGGGCTCGCCGGCGCGCCCGACCAGCAGCTTCCCGGTCAGGAAGCCGAGCCGGTCCCGGTCGCGGAACACCGGGTCGGTGGCCGGCGTCCTGGTCAGCCCCGGGGCCACCGCGTTGCACCGGATGCCCTGCCTGCCGTAGTCGAACGCGACCGACCTGGTCAGCGAGATGACGCCGCCCTTGGCCGCCATGTAGGCCCCGAAGCTCGGGCTGGCCGCGAGCCCGGCCGTCGACGCCGTGTTGACGATCGCCCCGCCGCCCCCGGCGAGCATCCGCGGGACCGCGAACTTGCAGCCGAGGAAGACGCTGGTCAGCGTGGTCGCGATCGTCCGGTCCCAGTCCGCCTGGCTCGTGTCGGCGATCGCCCGGCCGAGCGGCGCCCAGTAGGCGTTGTTGTGCAGGACGTGCGGCCCGCCGTACGCCTCGGCCGCGCCGTCCACCATGGCCTCGACCGAGTCCGGGTCGGACACGTCGGTCCGGTGGGCGCGGGCGGTGCCGCCGTCGGCCGTGATGGCGTCGACGGTCTGCCTCGCGCCCGCCTCGTCGATGTCCGCGACGGTCACCAGCGCGCCCTCGCGCGCGAAGCGGACGGCCGTCTCCCGGCCGATGCCGGACGCGGCACCGGTGACGATGACGGACCTTTCCTCGAAACGACGGCGAGACGGCACGGTGGCTCTCCCTGGTACGAGTGCGGCTACTCACCGGAGCCGAGGTAGCCCCGGAGCAGTGAAGGGTCCGCCGACAGTTCGGCGGAGGCGCCGGACGCGGTGACGCGCCCGGCGGTGAGCACGTAGCCCCGGTCGGCGGCGGCGAGCCCCTGGGCGACGTTCTGCTCGACCAGCAGGACGGTCTGGCCGTCGGCGGCGAGCGTGCGGATCATCGCGAACACCTCCCGGACCAGCAGCGGGGACAGGCCGAGGGACGGCTCGTCCAGCAGCAGCAGCTTCGGCCGCGCCATCAGCGCCCGGCCGATCACGAGCATCTGCTGCTCGCCGCCGGAGAGGGTGCCGGCCTTCTGCGCCCGGCGGTCCCGCAGGCGGGGGAACCGGTCGAAGACCTCGTCCAGTGCGGCCCGGACCGCGGGACGGTTCCGGCGGGTGAACGCGCCCACCCGCAGGTTCTCCTCGACGGTCAGGCGGGGCAGCACCCGCCGCCCCTCGGGGACGTGGACCATGCCGGCGCGTACCAGCAGGTCGCTCCGCATCCCGGTCACGTCCCGCCCGTCGAGGGCCACGCCGCCGCCCCAGGGGCGGATCATGCCGGAGACCGCCCGCAGAACGGTGCTCTTCCCCGCTCCGTTGGGCCCTAGGACCGCGACCAGTTCGCCGCGGCGCACCTCGACGCTCACGTCCGCCACCCCGGTGACGCGGCCGTAGCCGGCCCGCAGGTTCGTGACCTTCAGCAGCTCTTCCCGCTCAGGTGCCAAGGTAGGCCGTCCTCACCTCGTTGCTGGCCAGCACGGGTCCGGGCGGCCCGCCGGTCAGCCTGCGGCCGAAGTTGAGCACCGTCACGTGGTCGCAGATGTTCGAGATCACGTCCATGTCGTGCTCGACCACGACGACGGTCAGCCCCTCGTCCCGCAGCTCCCGGATCCGCGGGACGAGGGCCCGCCGCCCCTCGGCGGTCATGCCCGCCGCTGGCTCGTCGAGCAGCAGCACCTTCGGCCGCGCGGCGAGGGCGCGCGCCATCTCCAGCTGTTTCTGCAGGCCGTAAGGGAGTTCTGCGGCCCGGCGCCCGCGGTACGGGGCCAGCTCGAACACGTCCAGAGCCTGCTCCGCCTCGGCGCGCAGCCGCCGGTCCGCGCCGGACCTGAGCGGCCACAGCGAGCGCGTCCCGGTGGACGCCCGGCCGTGCTGCCCGAGCAGGACGTTCTCCAGGACGGTCAGTCCGCCGAACAGCCGGATGTTCTGGAACGTGCGCACGATCCCGAGCGGCACCCGGCGCTGGGGTGTCAGGCGGGTGACGTCCCGCCCGGCCAGCTCGACCCGGCCCGCGTCCGGTGGCACGTAGCCGGAGACGACGTTGAGCAGGGTCGTCTTGCCCGCGCCGTTCGGGCCGACGACGCCGTGCACCGTCCCTTCGGCCACGTCCAGGTCGACCTCGCCCAGCGCCTCGACGCCCTGGAAGTGCTTGGTCACCGCGGACACCCGCAGCAGCGGCTCAGCCAACGGATTCACGCTCCCGTCCCGCCGGGATGCGCGGCAGCCGGATCCGGCCGCCGCCGCGCCGGCCGATCAGCCCCTGCGGACGCACGATCATCAGTGCCACGAACAGCAGGCCGTAGACGATCTCGTACCACTCGTTCAGCCAGTCGAAGTAGATCGGCAGCAGGCTCAGCGCGACGGCCCCGAGGGCCGCGCCCCAGAAGTACTCGACCCCGCCGAGCACGCAGTACAGGATGATCAGCAACGCCTGGCGGGGGCCGAACAGCTCCGGATTGATGACCATGAGCTGGTGCGCGGACAGCGCGCCCGCGACCCCGGTCACGGCGGCGGACGTGGCGAACGCGCCCACCGCGATGCGCGTGATGCGCAAGCCGGACGCCGTCGCGGCCCGCTCGTCCTCCCGGATCGCCTTGTAGGCGAGGCCGAGCCGGGACCTGCTGAGCAGCACGAGGTAGGCGACGACGATCAGTACGCACCCGAGGACGAGCGGCACCGTGGTCCCGGTCATCCCGATCATGCCGCTGGCGCCGCCGACGTACTCCCACTGCGAGATCAGCAGGTTGACCAGCTGGGAGAAGATGAACGTGATGATGGCGAGGTACAGCATCGACAGCCGCAGCGCCATCCAGCCGATCAGCGCGCCCGCGACCGCCGCCGCGGCGCCGGAGGCGAGCATGGCGAGGGGGAGCGGCCAGGAGAAGTTGAGCGTCAGGATCGACGCGGTGTAGGCGCCGATCGCCATGAACGCCGTGTGGCCGAACGAGTACTTGCCCGTCGAGACCGCGATCCAGTACCCGAGCGCCAGCAGCACGCTGATGCCGACCTGGAGCACGACCGCCTCGGTGAAGCTGGACATCAGACCCTCTCAAGCACGCCGGCGTTGCGGCCGAACAGCCCCTGCGGCCGGACCAGCAGCACGATGCCGACGAGGATGAAGACGATCAGGTCGCGGAGCGTCGCCGACAGGTAGGCCACGGTCAGCGTCTGGATCAGCCCGATGACCAGGGCCGCGACCACCCCGCCGGTGACGCTGCCGAGCCCGCCCAGCACGATGATCATCAGCGCGGTGAGCGTGGTGGTGAACCCGTCGAACGGGCTGATCGAGTGGTAGGCCAGCCCGGTCAGCAGGCCCGCCGCCCCGGCCAGCACGCCCGAGAGCGCGAACGTGAGCAGGATGACCCGCTGCACCGGCACGCCGAGCAGCCCCGCCATGGTCGCGTCGTCCGACACCGCCCGGATCGCGGTGCCCCACGGGGTGCGTTCCAGGAACAGGTACAGCCCGGCGGTCAGCAGCGTGGCCAGCAGCAGGATCACCAGCTGCGCGCCGGACACGGTGAGGACGCCGAGGTCGAGCCGGACCCCGGACAGGACGTCCGGCACCGAGCGCTGGTGGCTGCCGAACGCCTTGGTGACCACGGCGGTCAGCACCAGCCCGCAGCCGAGGCTGCTGAGGATCGACGCCGTCGGGAAGTCCGCGGACACGAACCGGAACGACAGGTAGTACACCGCCACCGCGACGCCCCCGCCGATCGCGGTGGCGGCGGCGAACGCGACCGGGAACGGCACCGGGGTCTCGGTCATGATGAGCGCGCCGAGGACGGCGCTCACCATCGCCGTCTCGCCCAGCGCGAAGTTGAGCCGGTCCATGGCGCCGACGACCAGGTTGAAGCCCAGGGCGACCAGGCAGAAGGTCGCCCCGAGCAACAGGCCGTTGAACAGCTGCTGTGCGAGCATCCGCGGTCAGCCGGCACTCTTGTCGATCACGAACTTGCCGTTCTGGACGACGGCCCGGAGCTGGGGCCGCTGCGCGATGCCGTCCTTGAACGTGGTCGCGTCGGCCATGCCCTGGTGGTTCCGCATGCCGTTGAGAGCCTCCTGGACCGCGACCCGTCCCTTGACGACGCCGTCCGAATCGCTTTTCACGCCCTTCTCCTCGATGGCCTTGGCGATCATGTGCACCGCGTCGAACGCGTAGGCGAAGTTGAGCGGGATCTCGGCCTGGCCGCTGGCCGCCTGCGCCTTGTCCAGCAGGGCCTTCGCGGCGGGGGCCGCGCTGTGCGGGTCGTACTGGGCCGCGGCCAGGGTGCCCTCGGTGGCCTTGCCGCCGGCCGCGACGTAGGCGGCGCCGCCGGACTGCAGCGAGCCGGTGCCGAGCAGCGTGAAGGTCTGGCCCTGGCTCCGCACCTCCCGCGCGATGCGGCCGGCGTCGTCCGGGCCGGCGGCGAGGGCCAGCACGTCGGGCTTCGCGGACGCGACCGAGGTGACCTGCGAGGCGAAGCTGGAGTCGCCGCTCTTGAACGTCGCCGTCTTCACGACCTGGACGCCGGTGCTCCCGAACACGCTCCGGAACAGGTCGGCCTGCGCCTTCGTGGTCGCGTTGGCCTCGTCGCCGATGATCGCGGCGCGCTTCAGGCCCTTCTCCTGGACGATCTTGGTGAGCACAGGGGTGCTGTTGTCGGCGTCCGGCTGGGCGATCGTGAAGCCGTACGGGCGGGCGTTCTCCAGCACGCCGGGCCGGGCCGCGCCGGGGCTCACGATCGGCACCTTGAGCTTGTTGGCCGCGGTGCAGGCGACCTCGCAGCCGGCGCTGTCGACCGGGCCGACGATCGCGAGGACCTTCTGCTTGGTGGCCAGCTGCGGAATCAGCGTCGCGGTGGTGGCCGGGTTGTTCTGGCTGTCGACCTTGACCAGCTCGACCTCGGTGCCGCCGATGCCGCCCGCCTCGTTCAGCAGTTTCACCGCGTACGCGGCACCCGCCTCCATCGTCTTGGCGTTGCTGGCGAACGGACCGGCGGAGCTGGTGACGAGGCCGATCCTGTAGACGGCGGCGCCGCCGGAGCCGGAACCTTCGCCGCAGGCCGCCAGGACCAGCGTGGCGGCGGTCAGCCCGGCCGTGACGCGCCCTGCGGTGCCGGCTCTGATCATCGTGGGATCCCTTCGTCTGTGTGTGCGAAGCGCCCGCGTGGACCCGGGGCACAGGGATGTCGGATGGACGTGTCAGAGGGAGGGAGCCCGGTGGCCGATGTTCTCTATTCTCCAGAATCGTTCTCTGGAGAATAGCGATCGTGGGGTCGTCCGTAAAGGTCTTTCCGGGCTCTACCTCGGCTGATGTGCGCGCCGGGCGGGACGGTGCGGGCGGTCAGGTCAGCCGTGGGTCCAGCCGCCGTCGACGTTGACGACCTGGCCGGTGATGAAGTCCGAGTCCGGCGAGCACAGGAACACCACCGCGCCGGAGAGGTCGTCCGGGACGCCGACCACGGGCAGGCACTGCTCGCTCTTCATGCGCTCCCGGAGCGCCAGCGCCGCCTCCGGCGTGTGCACCGTCTTCCTGGTCTCGACCGGGATGTAGCCGGGGGCGATCGCGTTCACCCGGATCCCGTCCGGGCCGAGCTCGCGGGAAAGGGCCCGGGTCAGGCCGACCACCCCGGCCTTGGCCGTGACGTACGGGGCGAGCCCGGCCGGCAGGCCCTTCGCCACCATCGTCGACGTGACGTTCACGATCTTGCCGTAGCCCGCCGCCCGCATGTGCGGGACGACCGCGGTCGCGCACAGCCACTGGCCGGTCAGGTTGACGTCGAGCACCCTGGTCCACTCCGCCCGGCTGAACGAGTCGAAGGGGGCGGTCGGCAGCAGCGCGCCTCCGGCGTTGTTGACCAGCGCGTCGACCCGTCCCCAGCGGTCGGCCACCGCGCCGACGAACGCGCCGACCTGCTCGGCGTCGGTGACGTCGGCCTCGTGCGCGGTCACCCGGCCTGCGCCCGCCACGGCGGCGATGGCCTCGGCCGCGGACCGCGCCGCGTCCCCCGCGATGTCGACGACGGCGACACGGGTCCCCGCCTCCGCCAGCCGGGCGGCGTACGCCCGGCCCAGCCCCTGCCCCGCTCCGGTGACGATCGCCACCCGCTCGGCCGCGGTCACCGGCCCGCCCGCCCGCGGATCTGGCCGCTCGCGTCGTCGGCGCGCGCGGCGAGCAGGTCGCCGGTCAGCGAGCCGAGCGGATGGTCGATGACGGTGAGCGGCAGGTCGGGGACGCCCGCCGCCCGCGCGGCGATCCGGGCCGTGGTGACCAGCTCGGACGTGCACACGACATAGGACGGGACCCCTCGGCGTTCGAGCGCGATCGCGTCCCGCACCGTGCACGAGCAGCAGCCGGCGCAGTCGCCGACACCGGTCACCACCACGTCGCAGTTCGCGGCCAGGTCGTCGAGCATCTCGGCGGAGGCGACCCGGCCGATGCCGGGCTTGCGCGCCCAGCCGGCGTCCCGTGCCCCGTCCTCCCGCAGCCGCGCGGACAGCAGCCGCAGGAAGCGGTCGCTGTTCGGCTTGCCGTTGTCGAGGTATCCGATCGCGAGCCCGGACAGCGACGCGGGCCGGGGCAGCGACCCCGTGGTCTCCCGCGGGGCCTCGGCGGTCGGATCGAGGACGACCAGTGGTCCGGTCATGGCGTCTCCCCTTGCGGTATCCCGCTCTGCGGTATCCGGCTCTGCGGTATCCGGCAGCGCTCCGTCTCCTGGGCGGAGAGCGCCTCGGTCACGGGCGCGGACTCGTGGCCACCGACCCAGTACGGGATGACCGCGGAGTAGCCGTAGAGATCACCGCCGGCGACGGTGATCAGGATGTCCTCGGGCCGCCGGACGACGGTGCGCGCCTCGTCCTCGCCGTCCGGGCCCGGTGCGCCCGGCAGCCGTCCCGCGCGCCGGAGTGCCCCGGCGCTGCGCCGGGCCAGGCGGAACAGTTCCGCGCGGACGTCCGCGCGGCCCATCCCGGCCTGCCGCATGACCGCGGCGTGCCGGGGGCCGAGCACCACGACGACGCTGCCGCCCGTGTAGTGGCAGGGCAGCATCGTGTCGGCGATCGTGGCGAGGATCGGGCCGGGCTCGCTCGCCCAGTCGTTGCGCGCGTTGACCGGCGCCTCGCCCGCGAACACCGTCACCGCGCTCTGCTCGGCCGGCACGCCCCGCTCGGCGTGCAGCGGTTCCCACGCGTCCGGGAGGTCCCTGCTCTCGCCGATGCAGTAGGTGTACTTGCCCGGATGCCCGAAGGTGGCCTTGTCCAGGACGCCCGGTACGCCGCCGCACAGGTTCTGCAGGATGAGCCGCACCGCCCGGCCGATCGTGGCGTTGGCGTGGTGGCCGGGCCCGAACAGGCTGAACGAGGTGTTGACGTTCAGCTGGTCGACCACCGGCCCGCTGATGATCAGCAGCGGCGCGGTGGCGCCGCTGACCGTGGTGCTGTGCAGGTTGAACGGCTCGCGGGTGAGGGCGCGGACCGTCGCGGCGAGCACCGACATGTACTCCTCGCGGCAGCCCGCGGCGACCGCGTTGACCGCGATCTTCTCCAGCGTGAGCGCCTGTCCCTGCTCGGGCAGCCGCCCGATCACCTGGCCGGCCGGCAGGCCCGCCGCGGCCACGAACCGCTCGACCCGTTCCGGCGTGGGCGGGACGACGGGCAGCCCGTCGCCCCAGCCGTTCCGGGTGAACAGGTCCTGCGCCGCCTCGTCGCCGGCCACCGTGTGCCGGGTGGACGCGAGCGTCATGGGGCGGCCGGGCCGTGCTCGTCCTGCCAGGCCTTGACCGCCTTCTCCGCGGCCGCGGCGTCGTCGTCGTTCAGGGGCCGGTTCTGGTAGGTCAGCTCCAGGCGCACGCCGTTGGGGTCGAAGAAGTAGATCGACGACCAGATGCCCTCGTGGTCGACGACGCCCCGCACCTCGACACCGGCCGCGACCAGGCGGTCGCGGGCGGCCTCCACCTCCTCCAGGCTGTCCAGGGAGAGGGCGAGGTGCGGTGCCCAGCGCGGCAGCGGGGACTCGTGGTGGTCGGTGTCGACGCCCTCGATCTCGAAGAACGCGATGCACGAGCCGTTCTCCATCTCGAAGAACGTGTGCAGGAAGGACGTCCGCTCGCCGGTGCTGCCCACGCTGTCGTCCATGGCGTAGCCGACGAGCCGCATGCCGAGCAGCTCGGTGTAGAAGCGCTTGGTCGCGGCGGTGTCACGGGTCACGTACGCGACGTGGTTGAGGCCCCGGGGGCGGGTGAATCCGGTCATGGCCAGCCTCTCTGCCGGTCCGGAGGGTGTCTCGTTGATTTCTTCAATGCAGAATGCTTTTCTGTCCTTCTGGATGTCAAGCCCTCACGGGCGGCCTGGAGGAGACCGAGTGAGCATCGAGCTGGACCCGCTGGGCACGCTGACCATCACGATCGAGCGGCAGACGAAGCTGCCGTCGACGCCCCAGGGCGGCCGGCTGATCGGGGAGGCCGCGACCTGCCGGTGGGAGGGGGAGCACGTCCGGGCGAGCCAGCTCGGACGCAGCGCGAGCGACTGGGTGCGCGTCCACGCGGACTCGACGGTCAGCGTGGACGCCCGGATCCTGCTGCGCACCGACGACGGCGCCGTCATCGCGATGACCTACCGCGGGAAGGCGGACCGGCCGCCCGCGGACGGGGGCGTCATCTTCACCGCGCCCACCTTCGAGACCGACGACGAGCGGTACGGGTGGCTGAACCGGATCCAGGCGGTGGGCATGGGCCGCCGGACCGGCGACACGCTCGTCTACGAGCTGTACGCGCTGACCGCCGGAGCCTGACGGCCTCCCGGAGCCCGCCGGCACGGCGCCGGAGGCGGTCCGCGTCGCCGGCATCGGAGCGATAATGGGCAGCGGTTCCCGCCATGCTCAAGACACGCACTCCATGCTGACCGCCAGAAAGGGCGCCGATGCCCGACCATGCAGGAAGTCCGGACGCGGATCCGCTGAGCGAGCCGGAGTACTCGGCACCCCCGCAGTACCCGATCGAGTCCGTGGACAACGCCCTCCGGCTGCTCTGGCTGATCGGCGAACGGGGCGCGCTGCGCCTGACCGACGCGGGGGACCACCTCGGCGTGGCCTCGTCGACCGCGCACCGGCTCCTCGCGATGCTGCAGTACCGGGGTTTCGTCCGGCAGAACCGCCAGTCCCGGATGTACGAGCCGGGGCCGTCGATCGACAAGATCGCCTTCTCCCTGCTGGCCCGCCTCGACGTGCGCGAACGCGCTCGTCCCGTGCTGGAGCGCCTCAATGCCGAGCTGCGCGAGACCGTCCACCTCGGACGCCTCGAAGGGCAGCTGGTCCACTTCATCGACTCGATCGAGAGCCCGCGGGCCGTTCGCGTCGGATCGCGCCTCGGCCGGTCCATGCTCGCGCACTGCACCTCGACGGGAAAGGCGATGCTGGCCCAGCTGCCGGATGCCGGCCTGGTGGAGCTGTATCCCGAGCCGAAGCTGGAGCAGATGACCAGCGAGTCGATCGACACCCGCGACGCCCTGCTGGACGAGCTGCGCGAAGTGCGCCGCAAGGGCTACGCCACCAGCAAGGAGGAGAGCGAGGACGGCGTGGCGTCGGTGGCCGTGGCGCTGCCCCGTTCGAGCCGCACACCGCTGGCACTGAACATCTCCGTCCCCGTGAACCGCATGAACGCCGCCACCCGCCGCGCCATCGCCGCCGCGCTCACCGAAGCGGTGAAGGAGATCGACGAGCTGATCATCTAGCTCGGGAGCCCGCCCCCCGGGTCTGCCTTACAGAAAATATTTCTGCCATGATGCGGCCACGGGTCCGACGAAGAGGGGCGGCGGGATGCGGAGCACGGGTACGGGTCTCGGACTGTCCATCGCATCGCACAGCGGCCTGCCGCCGGCGGCGATGGGCGAGCTGGCCCGCGACGCCGAGGACGCCGGATTCACGGCCGCCTTCGTCGCCGAGGGCAACGGCGACGCCCTGACGCTGTGCCACGCGCTGATCGCGGCGACGGACTCGATCGCCGTGGGCACCGCCATCGCCAATGCCGCGCTGCGCCCGCCCGTGCTGACCGCCAAGACCGCCGTGCTCCTGGACGACGCCTCAGGCGGCCGCTTCCGGCTCGGCCTGGGCGTCGCCAACGCGGCCAAGAACGCGCAGTCCGGCCTGCCCGCGCTTCCACCGCTCCGGCTGGCCGAGGAGTACGTGGCGGTGGTCCGCGCCGTCCTGGCGGGCGGGCCCGGTTTCAGCGGTGAGATCTTCCGTACCGGCCACGTGCCGCTCGACCGTCCGCCGCACCGCCCCGACCTGCCCGTCCACCTGGCCGCGCTGGGCCCGCGCATGCTGCGGCTGGCGGGCCGCGTGGCCGACGGCGTGATCCTCAACCTGATCTCACCGGACCAGGCCGCCGAGTCCGTGGCCGCCGTCCGCCGGTCCGCCGCGGAAGCCGGCCGGGACCCGGCGGACGTCGAGATCGCCTGCGTCGTCCACATCGGCCTGGCCGACGACCCCGGGGCGGCGGCCCGGGCGGCGCGCGCCATCGTCCCCCGCTATGCCCTGCATCCCGCGGCGCCGAGCCTGTTCGGCGACCCGCTGACCGCCGTCCGGAACCGTCTCCGCGAGGGTGACCGGGCCGGCGCCGCCCGGCAGGTGCCGCAGCACGTCGCGGACGGGTTCGTGGCGCACGGCGACCCCGCCGCGTGCCATGCCCGGATCGAGGAGTACCGCAAGGCGGGCGTGGACCTGCCTGTCCTGTACCCGATTCCGGTCGACGGGGTGTGGCCGTACGCGGATGTGATCGGCCGGCTGGCCGCGTAGCGTGCCCCCCCGCGTCGTTTCGCGGATCAGGGGCGGGTTCGACGGCGGTAGCCGCCCGGCGTGTGTCCCGTCCAGCGTTTGAACGCCTGGACGAACGCCGACGTGGTCGCATATCCGAGTTGGCGGGCGGTCGCATCGATGGACATTCCAGGGGAGTCCAGGTCGCGCATCGCGCGTACCATCCGCACCTCGGCGTCGAGTGCGCGGAACGATGTGCCCTCCGCGGTGAGCGCACGCCGCACCGTGCGCGGCGACATTCGGAGTTCCTCCGCCACCTTAGGAAGCGGCGGCGGTGGTCCGGTCGCCTGTTCCAGAACCGCCCGGACCCGCCCGGCGGCGCCCACATGGGCATGCCGCCTCTTGAGCAGGTCCGCGCAATGGCCGTGCAGTTGGGGGACGACGACGGTGTTCGCCTGCGGCATCGGCTGCGCGAGCACGGAATTGTCGTAGGTCACCCGGTCAACCGGCCGCGAGAACTCCGCAGGCGTTCCGAACAGCCGCTCGTAGCGGTGCGCATGCCGGGGACGCGGCTGCGACAGTTCGACTCTGCGCGCCGGGGTCTTGACCCCCAAGGGTGCACTGAACGCGTGCAACGTGGCGCACGCGTGATCCACCAGGTAGGCGTGAAGCTCCGTGGGGAAGCCGTCCAGCGCGAACTCGATGGTCGTCACCGAAGACCCGCGCCGCACCCGCGCCCGTGGAATGCCGTAGCACAGGTCCTGATATCGGGCCGCGGCCGCCAGCGCGTCCCCTGCCGAACCGCTGCACAACAGCAGCAGGCCGGGCATCCCCACCGCGTCCGGTCGGCATCGCCCACCGGCCTGCAGACCCAGGTCGTGCACCGCCGGCAGCGCCGCCTGCACGTTCGCGATCATCCGCAGTTCCGCCACACCGGGGATCTCCGCGATCGGGTCCGCGAAATGCGCGGCCGTCAATGACGTTCCGCGCAGCGCGACCTCGTCCTCCACGCCATGGGCACGCGCGAGCTCCAGCAGATCACGCGCACTCGCGGCACTTCGAGGAACGGACGGGTCACGCACACTGAGAGCCTAAACGCCCCGTGGCCGAAATTCGACACGAGCGGTCCGCAACGAGGCTGTGGGGCCGGCGCGGGCCGCGAATACCGTCCACAGTCATGACGACCATTGCGACAAACCACTGCTTCCGGCTCCGCAAGCGTCCGGTTGGGCGCGTCACCGACACGGACCTGGAACTCGTCGAAGAGACCATTCCGTCACTCGAAGCCGGCGAGGCCCTACTGCGCACGCTCTACCTCAGCATCGACCCGTTCAACCGAGTGTGCATGGACGAGAAGCCCAGCTACACCGAGCCGGTTCCGCTCGACGGCGTCATGAGAGGAGTCGGCATCGGCCAGGTCGTCGAATCACGCCGTTCCGACATGGCGGCAGGCGACCTCGTCCTGGGTTACACGGGATGGCAGGAATACGCGGTCGCGAGCGGACCGGGCGAGTTCAGCCCATGGACGGTGCTCCCGTCCCCGCCCCCGGCACCGATCCCCGC
>NZ_SMKY01000007.1 GCF_004349235.1 Actinomadura darangshiensis
GGCTGTTCGCGGGCGGGACGCTGCGCGACGAGGCGGAGATGATCGCGCGGGACGCCCTCGGCTGGGAGCTGGAGGCGCGCGGCCACCGGCTCACCGACTTCGGCGACGACGCCTACACCCGGGGCCGCGCGCACCCGATGATCGACCCGACGCTGCGGCTGGAGGCGCTGCGCGCCGAGGCCGCCGACGACGGGTGCGGCGTCCTGCTCCTGGACGTGGTGCTCGGCCACGGCGCCGAGCCCGATCCGTCCGCATTGCTCGCGCCCGCCGTCGAGGCGGCGGTGAAGGACCGTCCCGGCCTCGGCGTCGTAGTGTCCCTGTGCGGGACGCCCGCGGACCCGCAGGACCGCGACCGGCAGGCCGCGGCGCTGTGCGAGGCGGGCGCGGACGTGTTCGCCTCCAACGCGGAGGCGACCCGGCACGCCCTGTCCCTGGTGGAAGGGTCTCTGGTGGAAGGGATCTCCGGATGAGCGACCAGCGGCACCGGCTCGGCGGGCTGCTAACCCGCGAGCCGAGCGTCGTCGCGACCGGCGTGGAGGTGCTCGCCGGCGCACTCGCCGACCAGGCCGTCCCGGTGGAGCGGGTCGACTGGAGGCCGCCGCCCGCCGGGACGGAGGCCGCCCTCACCGCGGTGCTCGGCGACCCGGGCCACGCCGACGCCAACGCCCGCGCCGTCGAGCGGATGGTGACGGCGCGCCCGCACCTGGTGGACGTCCGCCCGGCGCGCGACGTCCTCGGCCTGGAGCCCGGCACGTTCCTGCACGCGGGCCCGCCGATCGAGTGGGACCGCGCGTCCGGGCCGATGCGCGGCGCGCTCATCGGCGCGATGCTCCTCGAAGGGCTCGCCGAGACGCCGCGCGGCGCCGAACGCGAGCTCGGCCGCGGCGCCGCGACGTGGGAGCCGTGCCACCACCACGCCGCCGTCGGGCCGATGGCGGGCCTCGTCAGCTCGTCCATGTGGATGCTCGTGGTCGAGGACGCCGAGCACGGCGGGACGTCGTACTGCTCGCTCAACGAGGGCCTCGGCAAGGTCCTGCGGTACGGGGCGTACGGGCCGGAGGTCGTCGAGCGGCTGACCTGGATGGGCGAGGTCCTCGGCCCCGCTTTGCAGGCGGCGGTCCGGCGGCACGGCCCCCTCGACCTGATCTCGGTGATCGCGCAGGCGCTGCAGATGGGCGACGAGCTGCACAACCGGAACCGGGCGGCGACGTCGCTGCTGCTGCGCGAGCTGGCGCCCGCGCTCGCCGCGGCCGAGGACGTGCCGCGGGCGCGGGCCGCCGAGGCGCTGAAGTTCGCGGCCGGCAACGACCACTTCTTCCTCAACGCGGGGATGGCGGCGGCGAAGGCGTGCGCGGACGCGGCCCGCGGCGTCCCCGGCTCCAGCCTGGTCGTCGCGATGGCCCGCAACGGCACCGACTTCGGCATCCAGGTGTCGGGGACGGGCGACCGCTGGTTCACCGGGCCCGCCGGCGTCCCCGACGGCCTCTACCTCGGCGGCTACGGCCCGGACGACGCCAACCCCGACATCGGCGACTCGGCGATCACCGAGACGGCCGGGATGGGCGGGTTCGCGCTCGCCGCCGCGCCCGCGATCGTCCGGTTCGTCGGCGGCGAGGTCCCGGACGCGGTCGCCGCCACGCAGCGGATGTACGAGATCACCCTCGCCGAGCACCCGGCGCTGCAGATCCCGCTGCTGTCGTTCCGCGGCACCCCGGTGGGCGTCGACGTCACCCGCGTCGTGCGCACCGGGATCCTGCCCGTCATCGACACCGGCATCGCCGGGCGGGAGGCCGGCACCGGCCAGGTCGGCGCGGGTCTGGTCGAGCCCCCGGCGAACGTCTTCACCGACGCCCTGCACGCCCTCGCGGAGATCGCGTAGCCGCCGCGGCACCGGGTAACGTCCCGGGCATGAGCGAGTCGATCACCGGGGAGCAGTACGCCCTGAGCGCCGGGCCGTACCAGGCCGTCATCACCGAGTCGGGCGCGAGCCTGCGCGAGCTGACGCACGAGGGGCGCCCGCTGGTGCTGTCGCACGGCGCCGACGAGCCGGCCCCGGCGGCGTTCGGGCACCTGCTGGTCCCGTGGCCGAACCGCATCGACCGCGGCCGCTATTCCTACGGCGGCGCCGAGCACCAGCTGGACGTCTCCGAACCGGCCCGCGACTGCGCGATCCACGGCCTCGCCCGGTGGGCGCCGTGGCGTGCCGCCGAGCACGAGCCGGACCGGGTCCGGCTGACGCACCGCCTGCTCGCGACGGCCGGCTACCCGTTCCGCCTCGACCTGGAGGCCGAGTACGCGCTGGACGCCGCCGAGGGCCTCCGCGTCCGGATGAGCGTGCGCAACGCCGGCACGAAGCCGGCCCCCTACGGCCACGGCGCCCACCCCTACCTGACGGTCGGCGAGCCGATCGACGCCTGCGAGGTCACGCTGGGCGCCGACCGGTACGTCCCGGTGGACGAGCGGATGATCCCGTCCGGGCCGTCCGAGGACGTCACCGGCACCAAGTACGACCTGCGCAAGGGCCCGGTCCTCAGCGACCGGCGGATCGACACCGCGTTCACCGGCCTGAACCGCGACGGCGGGGGGCGCGTCTGGGTGGTCCTCGCGGGCGCCGCCCGCACGGTCCGCCTCTGGGCCGACGACGCGCACCCGTGGATGATGGTCTACACCGCCGACAACACGCCCGACCCCCGCGAGGGCCTCGGCGTCGAGCCCATGACCTGCCCGCCCAACGCCTTCGCCTCCGGCGAGGGCGTCGTCGACCTGGAGCCGGGCGCCGATTTCCACGGCACCTGGGGCATTCGGGCCTCCTGATCGCCCCGGACCGGTTCCCTAGCCGGTGCGGGTTGGGGGATCATGTGCAGGTGAACCTCAGTGTGCCCTCGTATGACGATCTGTCCGCGCGCATCGCCGCCGTCCGTGACGCGCACGGCGAGCGGTTCCCCGGTGGCGCGGAGGGGCGCCAGCCCGTGCACACGGTGTACGTGCCGGCCGACCGGTTCTCGCGGTCGACGCCCGCCGAGTTCGGCGCCGAGGCGCTGCGGCTGCTGAACACCCACACGCCGGGGGCCGGGTCGTTCGGCGCCGCGTTCGGGCTGGACCCGCAGCTCGCCGAGGCGGTCCGGGAGCGGGTCGCGGCCAAGCTCGCCGCCGAGCCGGTCGAGGACGTCCGGATCGACTTCGAGGACGGCTACGGCGTGCGCGCGGACGCCGAGGAGGACGCCCACGTCGAGCAGGTCGTCGAGGCGGTCGCCGCCGCGTACCAGGTGAAGGGCCTCCCCCACTACTGGGGGCTGCGGATCAAGTCGTTCGCCGACGGCGGCCACGAGCGCGCGATGCGGACGCTGGACGGGTTCCTCACGGCGCTGCGGGACCGGCTCGGCCGGCTGCCCGGCGGGTTCACGATCACCTTCCCCAAGGTCGTCACCATCGAGCACGTCCGGCTGTTCGCGGAGTTCCTGGAGCAGCTGGAGACCTCGCTCGGGCTGCCGCAGGGCATCCTGCGGTTCGAGCTCCAGGTCGAGACGCCGCAGGCCCTGCTGGACGACGGGGAGCGGCGGGTCGGGCTGCGCTCCCTCGTCGCCGAGGCGCAGGGCCGGGTCACCGCCGCCCACTTCGGCGTGTTCGACTACACCGCGGCGCTGGGCCTGCCGCCGCACGAGCAGCGGCTCGACCATCCCGCCTGCGACTTCGCCCGGCACCTCATGCAGCTGTCGCTCGCGGGCACCGGCGTGCGGCTGTCGGACGGGTCGACCAACGTCATCCCGCGCAACGACGGGCCCGACGAGGTCAACGCGGCCTGGGCGGTGCACGCCGGGCACGTCCGGCACTCGCTGCGGCACGGCTTCTACCAGGGCTGGGACCTGCATCCCGCGCACCTGCCGAGCCGGTACGCGGCCGTGTACGCGTTCCACCTGAGCGGCGTCGACGACGTGATCGGACGGGTCCAGGCGTGGCATGAGCAGGCCGCCGGCGATGCGAGCGGCGTCCTGGACGAGCCCGCCACCATCAAGGCGCTCACCGCCCGGCTGCGCCGCGCCGTCGACTGCGGCGCCCTGGACGAGAGCGCCGTGCCCGCCCTTTAACCCCGGGGCGGTCCGGTCAGCCAGAGGGGGCCGACCGCGTTGAGGACGCTGCCGAGCTGCTCCTCCTCGCAGGCGAAGTGGGCCTCCAGTTCGGCGGTCATCCGGTCGAGTTCCGTGCGGACAGCGGCCGGGTCGCGGGCGCCGGGGTCGTCCAGCAGGGTCTGGAGCGTACGCCTGGCCTCGGCCACCTTGACGTGCTCGCGGCGGAGCCTGCCGATGACCGGGGCGAGGCCGGGGAACTGGGCGGCCAGGCGCGGGAAGCCGCGTCCCTCCTCGTTGTCGTGGTGCTCGCCGAGGACGTCGCAGACCGACACGCAGTGCTCGCGCAGCCGGCTCGCCAGGTCGGGCACGCCGCGCGACCCGTCGTAGAAGGCGCGGACGTCCTCGCGGAGTTCCGCCAGCCGTGTCCGCAGATCGTCGTGGATCTTCACCAGTTCGTCGCCGAGGGCCCAGGCCCGGCCGTCCAGGGAGCCCCGGTGGACGGCCACGACCGGGATGACGCGGCCGGTCGTCCGCTGGTACTCGGCGTAGGCGGGGACGCGCTCGGCCTGCCGGGCGTACAGCCGGTCGCGCTCCTCGCCCTCCACGGGGATCGCGACGCCGTCGAAGGTCTCGGTGCCGACCTCGACGGTGACGCGGGGGTCGGCGCGGACGTTGTGGTACCACGCCGGGTTCCGCGGGCCGCCGGCGTTGGAGGCGAACACCAGCAGCCGGCCGCCGTCCGCCAGGTAGCCGAGCGGGGTGGGATGCGGTTCGCCGCTCCGGGCGCCGGTGCTGGTCAGCAGCAGGAGGTCCGCGCCCGCGAACGCGCCGCCGACCTTGCCGCCGTTCGCCCGGAACTCCTCGATGACCTGCCGGTTCCAGTCGCTCATGACCGGGGTCTCCTATCCTGGACGCGATGAGAATTTTTGCTTTGGAAGCAAAGTCTTTTGTAGTGCAAAGCTATTTTGGGCGGGCGGACGATGTCAACCGATGAGCACGGCGGGCCGGGCGGCACCGGACCCGGCACGGGCCCCGGCACGGCACCCGGCGTGGACGACGGCATCCGGACGATGCTGCTGCTGATGCCGCGGCTGGTCTCGGCGGCCAAGAAGATCAAGGTGCCCGCCGAGCTGGCGTCCTTCGACCTCGCCCCCCGGCACCTGTCGCTGCTCGCCTACCTGCTGTTCGACGGCCCGATGACCGTGAACACCCTGGCCGGGCGGCTGGAGGTCGCGCCCGCGACGGTGAGCCTGATGGTCGGCGACCTCAGCCGGCAGGGCATCCTCGAACGCCGCGAGGACCCCGCCGACCGGCGCCGCACCATCGTCAGCGTCGCCGCCGGGCACCTGCCCGCGATCAACGGCTGGCTCGGTCAGGGCGCGGGCGCCTGGCGCACCGCCCTGGAACCCCTCACCGCCGAGCAGCGCGGGATGTTCATCGACACGCTGCTCGCCTACGAGCGGGCCGTCACCGAGGCTCGCGGCGGTTGAAGGCGGCCAGGTCGTCCGGGGTGTCGATGTCGTCCGGGGCGGCGACGTCGTCGCACGGGACGCGGGTGACCGACTCCGGGTGGGCGCGCAGGTAGCCGCGCGCCCCCTGGTCGCCGACCGCGGCCTCGGCCACGCCGGCGAAGTGCCCGGCGCCCAGCAGCACGGGGTTGCGCGGCGCTCCCCCGTAGGTCGCGACGGCGATCCCGGCGCCCTCGTCGAACGCGGCGATCAGCCGTCCGACGGCACCGGAGGTGACGAGGGGCTGGTCGACGAGCGCGACGACCACGGCCGGGCAGCCGGGCGGCAGCGCGGCGAGGCCGGCGCGCAGGGACGAGCCCATGCCGTCCCGCCAGTCCGGGTTGGGGACGACGACGGCGCCGATGACCTCGATCTGCGCGGCCCCGGCCACCACGAGCACGGGTGCGCAGCCGGCGTCGCGCAGCATCCGGACGCCCCGGTCGACGAGGCGCTCGCCGTCCAGCTCCAGGGTCGCCTTGGGGCGGCCGAGGCGGCTGCCCTCCCCCGCCGCGAGCAGCAGGCCGGCCGGGTTCCCCTCACCGCGCATCGTCATCTGGCGAGGGTAGTGCGCTCAGGTCGCGTCGGCGTGGATCCGGCCGCTGGTGTCGGTGAGCGGGCGCCCGGAACCGCCCCAGCGGAGCTGGACGAGCTCCGCCGCGATCGACACGGCCGTCTCCTCCGGGGTGCGGGCGCCGAGGTCGAGGCCGATCGGCGAGCGCAGCCGCCCCAGCTCGGCTTCGGACAGGCCCGCCTCGCGCAGCCGCGCCAGCCGGTCGTCATGGGTGCGGCGGGACCCCATCGCGCCCACGTAGCCGGCGCCCGTGCGCAGCGCCACCTCCAGCAGCGGCACGTCGAACTTGGGGTCGTGGGTGAGGACGCAGATCGCGGTCCGCTCGTCGATGGCGGCGCGGGTCTCGTCCAGGAACTTGTGCGGCCACTTCACCACGACCTCGTCCGCCTCCGGGAAGCGTTTCGGCGTCGCGAACACGGGCCGCGCGTCGCACACGGTCACGTGGTAGCCGAGGAACTTCCCGACCCGCGCGACGGCCGCCGCGAAGTCGATCGCGCCGAACACCAGCAGCTTCGGCGGCGGCGCGAACGAGTGGACGAAGACGGTCAGGTCGTCCAGCCGCCGCTCCCCCTCGGGGCCGTAGTGGCGCTGCCCGGTCAGGCCCTGGGCGAGCATGCCGCGGGCGTCGTCGTCGGCCGCCGCGTCGAGGCGGGCGGCGTGCGGCTCGCCGGGCGCGAGGGAGCCGGAGGCGCGATCGGTCCAGATGACGCGCCGGGCGCCGATCCTCCCGGGTCCCGCGACGACCGTGGCGACGGCGACGGGCTCGTGCGCCTCGATCGCGGCGGCGACGTCCGCGAACTCCGGGAAGGTGGCGGGCCCGACGGGCTCGACCAGGACGTCCAGGATCCCGCCGCAGGTCAGCCCCACCGCGAACGCGTCGTCGTCGGTCACCCCGTACCGCTGGACGACGGGCTCGCCGCTCTCCAGCACCGACTGAGCCAGCTCGTAGACGGCGCCCTCGACGCAGCCGCCGGACACGCTGCCCGCCACCTCGCCGCCGGGCGACACCGCCATCGCCGCGCCCGGCGGGCGCGGCGCGCTGCGGAAGGTGTTCACGACGGTCGCGAGCCCGAACGTCTCCCCGGACGCGTACCAGCCGGCGATGTCGCCGAGCACGTCACGCATGGACCCTCCTCTTTCCCGTGCCCGCGACAAGGCGGGCCAGTTCCTCCAGCGCCCCGAGGCTGTGCCCGGAGGTGAAGTCGTCGACGTGCGGCAGCGCCGCCGCCATCCCGGCCGTCAGCGGCTCGTACCCGGGCCGCGCCTTGTGCGGGTTCGCCCACACGACCCGGTGCGCGAGCCGGTGCAGCCGCGCCATCTGCTCGCCGAGCAGCCCGGCGTCGCCGCGCTCCCAGCCGTCCGAGGCGATCACCACGACGGCGCCGCGGGCCACGCCGCGCTGCCCGAACCGGTCGAGGAACTCCTTCAGCTCCTCGCCGAGCCGGGTGCCGCCGCTCCAGTCCGGGATGCTCGCGGACGCCGCCGCCATCGCCGCGTCCGGGTCGCGGTGCCGCAGCTCCCGGGTGAGGCGGGTGAGGCGCGTCCCGGCGCTGAAGACCTCGACGCCGCGGCCGCCGGAGCGGGCCGCGGCGTGCGCGAACCGCAGCAGCGCGTCCGCGTACGGGCTCATCGACCCGCTGACGTCCACGATCAGCACCACGCGCCGCGGCCGGGTGCGGTGCGCGCGGTGCTTCAGCAGGGACGTCTCGCCACCGCGCCGCAGCGTCTCCCGGACGGTCCGCGCGGGGTCGAGGCGTCCGGTCGGCGCGGGCGAGAACCGCCTCGACCTGCGCTGCTCGGCGCTCGCGTCCAGCAGGGCGATGAGCCGCGCGACCTCGGCCCGCTCGGCGGCGCTGAGCCGCGCCACGTCCCGGTCGCGGAGCACCTCCACCTCGCTGGCCGTGGCCGCCTTCAGATCCTCGGCCTCCTCCTCGCCCCCCGGCGCGCCCGGCTCGGACACCGTCACCCTGCGCACCACAACGGGCGGCTTCCCGCGCCCCGGCCTCGCGGTCGCGCCGGAGAAATAGGCGGCGAAGCACCGGTCGTAGCGGGCGAGGTCGCCGGGGTCGGCGCACAGGGTCAGCCGCCCCGCCCAGTACACGTCGTTCGGGTCGAGCACGTCGAGGTGGTCGAGCGCCGCCAGCATCGCCTGCACCCGCTCGGGATCGGCCGCGCCGCCCGCCGCCCGCACCGTCCGGGCGAAGCCGACCATCGTCTCGGTGACGTCCCGTCGCACGGCTAGCCCCCGTTGAGCAGGGCCTCTAGCCCGCCGCCCAGCACCCGCTGCTGGTCCTCGCGGTACTTCAGGACGGCGCCGAGCGTGACCGCCGCCGCCCCCGGGTCCAGGTCGCGGACGCCGAGCGCCACCAGGGCCTCGGTCCAGTCCAGGGTCTCGGCGACGCCGGGCGGCTTCAGCAGGTCGGCCGCGCGCATCCGCTGCGCGACCGTGGCGACCTGCCCGGCGAGCCGCTCCGCCGCGTCCGGCAGCCGCCGCCTGATGATGGCGACCTCGCGGTCGAACGACGGATGCTCCAGCCAGTGGTACAGGCAGCGCCGCTTCAGCGCGTCGTGCACCTCCCGGGTGCGGTTGGAGGTGACCACGACGACCGGCGGCCGCTCCGCCCGGATCGTCCCGAGCTCCGGGACGGTGATCGTGAAGTCGCTCAGCACTTCGAGCAGGAACGCCTCGAACTCGTCGTCGGCACGGTCCAACTCGTC
The DNA here is from genome assembly GCF_004349235.1 of Actinomadura darangshiensis. Lineage (GTDB taxonomy): Bacteria > Actinomycetota > Actinomycetes > Streptosporangiales > Streptosporangiaceae > Spirillospora > Spirillospora darangshiensis. The sequence goes on from NZ_SMKY01000007.1 coordinate 8,865, forward strand.
GACGAGCAGGACGCTCGGGGACGTCTCCAGCGCCTGGAGCAGCGGCCGCGCCAGCAGGAACCGCCGGTCGTACAGCTCGCCCTCCAGCCGCGACACGTCGCTGACGCCCGCGGCCTCGGCGGCGCGCAGGTGCAGGAGCTGGCGGGGGAAGTCCCAGTCGTAGAGCGCCTGCGACGCGTCCAGCCCCTCATAGCACTGCAACCGGATCAGCGGCGCGCCGAGCCCGCGCGCGAGCGTCTTGGCCAGCTCGGTCTTCCCGACGCCGGCCTCGCCCTCCAGGAACAGCGGCCGCCCCATCCGCAGCGCGAGGAAGCAGGCCGTCGCCAGCCCCTCGTCGCACAGGTAGGCATGCCGGTCGAGCAGGCCCGCGAGCTCCGCGGGCGATCCGGCCTGGTCCACGGTCATCGGCGCCGCCTCCCCCACGGCTCACAATCTACTCACCCCGGCCCGTGCCTCACACCCCGCGCCGGTACGGCGAGCGGAGGCCGACATTGCAGGTTAAAACAGTAGGGAAAGTTGACTTTTCGGTCGGCGGTCAGCAGCATCGGACGCATGCGAGCGGGTGATGAGGGCGAAGCCGACCTGACCGACGAGGCCACCTACGAGAGCGTCCGCTCCCCGTCGCGGCGCGGGCTGCTGCGCCTGTCGGCGGGGGTGGGGCTGACCGCCGGGCTGTCGGCGTTCGGCGGGCGGCCGGTGGCGGCCGCCACCGGAATCGTGAAGCCGCTGCCGCCCGAGCTGTTCATCGAGCACGGCACCAACGCCGAGATGCGGTGGGAGGCCATGCGCGGCCAGGGGTACCTCACGCCGGCCGACCGGTTCTTCGTCCGCAACCACGTGGCCACGCCCCTGCTCGACGCACGTACGTGGCGGCTCAGGCTGTGGGGCACCGGGCTGCGCGGCTCCCCCGCCGAGGACCGTCCGCTCGAATTCTCGTACGCGGACCTCCGCCGGTTCCCCGCGGAGACGATCACGTCGTTCATCGAGTGCACGGGCAACGGGCGCGGGTCCTACGCGTCCCAGCAGGGGCAGGAGGTGTCGGGCACGGGCTGGCGGCTCGGCGCGGCGGGCGTGGCGCAGTGGCGCGGGGTACGCCTGTCGGCGGTGCTGAGGCGCGCAGGTATAACCCGCGAGGCCGTGGACATCATGCCGCGCGGGCTGGACGCTGACTTCGTGGACAAGGGCGAGAACCTCGGCCGTGTGCGGCGGCCCCTGCCGGTCGCGAAGGCCATGAAGGACGCCCTGCTCGCCTACGAGATGAACGGCGCTCCCCTGCCGCCCGACCACGGCCACCCCGTCCGCCTGGTCGTGCCGTCGTGGGTGGGTATCGCGTCCATCAAATGGCTCGGCGACATCCAGGTCGCCGACGAGCCGCTGTTCTCGCCGTGGAACACGCGCTACTACAAGCTCTTCGGGCCCTCCTACCCGGAGGAGGGCTCGCCGCCGCTGACCCGCATGAACGTCAAGTCCGCGTTCGAGTTGCCTTGGGACGCCGTGTTGCCCGGGCGCCCGCACGTCCTGCACGGACGATCCTGGTCGGGCAATGGACGGGTACGCCGAGTCGAGGTCAGCGCGGACGGCGGGCGGACGTGGCGCCGCGCGCGCTTGCAAGACCGTCACCCGAACCCGCGCGGGTGGGTGCGGTGGGAGCTCCCATGGCGGCCCCCACGTCCGGGACGGTACGAGCTTCTGGCGCGGGCCACCGACGAGACCGGCGCCACCCAGCCCGCGACCGTCCCCTACAACACGTTCGGCTATCTCTTCGGCGCCGTCGTCCGGCATCCGGTAACCATCGCCTGAAAGGACCACAAATGGCACTGTGGAAGCCAGACCCGACCTTCTACGCGTCCCCGCGCGACGCCGCGTCCGCACCGCCCGAGAAACTCGCCTACGTGGCGGCGTTCGACCGGGCCGCGGAGAAACCGGACGCGATCGCGGTGCTGGACGTGGACCCGGGCTCGGCGTCCTACGGCTCCGTCGTCGGCTGGACGGACCTGCCCTACCTCGGCGACGAGCTGCACCACTTCGGGTGGAACGCGTGCAGCAGCGCCCTGTGCCCCGGCTCCCCGCACCCGCATGTGGAGCGCCGGTACCTGATCGTCCCCGGGCTGCGCTCGTCGCGGGTGTACGTGATCGACACCAAGGACGACCCGGTCGCACCGAAGATCATCAAAACGCTGGAGCCGGACGAGCTGGCGAAACGCGCCGGCTACTCGCGTCCGCACACCGTCCACTGCGGGCCCGAGGGGCTCTACCTGACGGCGCTCGGCGGGGCGAACGGCGACGACGGGCCCGGCGGCATCGCACTGCTCGACCACACCTCCTTCGAGGTCCTCGGGCGGTGGGAGGTCGACCGCGGGCCGCAGTACCTCGCCTATGACGCGTGGTGGCACATCGCGCACGACGTCCTCATCACCTCCGAGTGGGGCACGCCGTCCATGGTGGAGGACGGCGTCGTCGGCGAACTCCTGCTCGGCCGCAAGTACGGGCACTCGCTGAACTTCTTCGACCTGCGCAAACGCAAGCACGTCCAGACCGTCGACCTCGGCGACGAGCACCAGATGGTCCTGGAGCTGCGCCCCGCGCACGACCCGACGAAGCAGTACGGGTTCGCGGGCGTGGTCGTCAGCGTCGAGGACCTGTCGGCGTCCGTCTGGGTCTGGCACCGCGACGGCGACGCGTGGGCGGCGACGAAGGTCATCACGATCCCCGCCGAACCGGCCGACGCCGCGTCCCTGCCCCCGGTCATCCAGCCGTTCGGCGCGGTGCCGCCGCTGGTCACCGACATCGACCTGTCCGTCGACGACCAGTGGCTGTACGTGTCGTGCTGGGGCACCGGCGAGCTGAAGCGCTACGACGTCAGCGACCCGTTCAACCCGGTCGAGGCGGGCTCGGTGCGCATCGGCGGCATCGTGAACCGGACCCCGCACCCGGCGGCGCGGGACACGCCCCTCGCGGGCGGCCCGCAGATGGTCGAGGTCAGCCGCGACGGCGAGCGCGTCTACGTCACCAACTCGCTCTACGGCTCGTGGGACGACCAGTTCTACCCGGACGGCGTCGGCGCCTGGATGGCCAAGCTCGACTCCACCCCGGACGCCTTCACCTTCGACGACCGGTTCTTCCCCAACGGCGACGCCTTCCGGGGCCGCCGTCCGCACCAGACACGCCTGCAGGGCGGTGACGCGTCCTCGGACTCGTACTGCTACCCGTGAACGACGGATCGCTCGCCGCGCTGCTGGCGCTCGGCGCGTTCCACGGCGTCAACCCCGCCATGGGCTGGCTGTTCGCGGTGGCCCGCGGCCTCCAGGAGCGCAGCAGGGCCCTCGTCCTTCAGTCGCTCCCGGCGATCGCCGCGGGCCATGCCGCGTCCGTCGGCGCGGTCGCCGTGCTCGTCGCGCTCACCCGCTCCGTCGTCGCGACCCAGGCGGTCGCGATCGGCGGCGGCGCGGTGCTCGTCGGGTTCGGGCTGTGGCGGCTGCTGTCGCAGCGCCACTTCCGCTGGGTCGGCATGCGGATCTCGCTGTGGCAGCTCGCCGGCTGGTCGTTCCTGATGTCGTCGGCGCACGGCGCGGGCCTGATGCTGCTGCCCGTCCTCACCTCGTCCGGGACGGCCCCGGCGGGCCACGACCACGGCCTGGCCTCGTCCTCCGGCAGCGCCCTGTCGACGGGCGTCTTCGTCACCGCCGTCCACACCCTCGCCATGTTCGTGGTCGCGGGCGTCATCGCGGTGCTCGTCTACGAGGTCGTCGGCCTGGCCGTCCTGCGCCGCGCCTGGTTCAACCTCGACCGCCTCTGGGCCGCCGCCCTCATCACCGCCGGCACCGTAACCGTCTTCACCGCCCTGTAACCCATGTTTCCTCAGGAGGAGCGGCGCACCTACCGACGTTTGATGACCGCGGTGAGGTCGATCTCGATGGGGAACGGCCCGGTCACTTTGAGCTGGTCATGGTGGATGCCCGTCATGACGTATGCATGACAGGCGGGGTCGAACTCGTACACGTAGACGACGGTGCTTCCCTCGTCCTCCTCGACGCGCCAGTAGTACCGGATCCCGGCCTCCCGGTATCTGCGCGGTTTGGTCTCCCGGTCACGGATCTCCGAATCAGGGGAGACCGCCTCGACCACGAGGAGGACATCTTCCGGGAGATAGTAGGTCGACGGCTCGTCCCGCTCGTAGGCCTCAGTTGAGACAATCAGCACGTCCGGCTCGGGTGCGTGCCGCTCGGAGAGCCTGACGGTCATCTCGCGGTCCGCGCACAGATTCTCCGGCGCCTGGCGGTTGAGTTCGGCCCGCAGCAGGTCGATCACACGCACGTGCCACTTGCGTTGCGGACTCACGAAGACCAGGCTCCCGTCGATCAGCTCCGTGTGCCGGGGCAGACCGTCCATGCGCAGGAAGAGGTCGGCCGTGTAGCCGCCCGGTGGGGGGAGCACCCAGTCTGGCAGCGGATCAAGTTCCATGGAGCTACTTTCCGCAATCGCCTCAATACTCTGAGCGGTCATGTGCACCACTTTCGCACACGAACGCGCCCTGGTCCGGTCAATAGCCTAAGTCAGGCACCCTCAGACCGGGTCGGGGGCTTCGCCTCGGGTGCGGAGGAGGGAGCGGAGTTCGGCTAGTTGGCGGGCGGCGAGGGTCTTCTCGGCGCCGTTGATGCCCATGGCGCCGATGGAGGTGCCGTCGGCGAGGTCGAGGGTGGGCCAGGGCTCGCCTTCGCCCATCGAGACGTCCACGAGTTCGGGCCATTCGAGCCGGCGGGTGCGGAAGGCGTTGACGACCGTGAGGCCGGACTCGTCGGCGGTGACGCGGCAGCGGGCCAGCATGTGCAGGATCCACGCGACGACCGCGCCGAACCCGACCATCAGGACGCGGTCGAACAGCTTGAACTGCGGCGCCACCACCACGGCGAGCACGATCAGGCCCAGCATGATCACGCCCGCCGTGAGGTAGGCCACGGTCCGGGTGGTGCGGGGGCGCCACACGGCCGGCAGGGCCGGAGTGTCAGTCAACGATCTTCGCGATGGGGATCTCGAGGATGTCGTGGGCGCCGGCCGCCTTCAGCGCCGGGATCAGCGTGTTGACGCCGCGCTTGGCGACCACCGACTCCACGGCGTTGGACTCGCCGCCGGCGAGCGAGGTGACCGTGGGCGACGACATCGCGGGCATGATGTCGAGGACGTCCTGCAGGTCGCCCTGCGCGACGTTCAGCTTCAGCAGCACCGTGCCGCGTGCGCGGATCACGCCCTGCAGCAGCAGGGCGACGTCCTCCATCGCGGCGCGCTTCTCGGCGTTCTCGTAGGCCTCGCGGTTGGCGACCAGCTCGGTGTAGCTGGTCAGGAGCGTGTCGAGGATGCGCAGGCCGTTCTTGCGCAGCGACGAGCCGGTCTCGGTGAGGTCGACGATCGCGTCCACGATGTCGGGCACCTTCGCCTCGGTCGCGCCGTAGGACGGGACGACCGTCGCCTTGACGCCGTGCTGCTCCAGGTACCGCTTGGTCAGCGCCGGGAACTCGGTCGAGATCCGGACGCCCTCCGGCAGGTCGGACACCGACTGCCAGGGCGCGCCGTCCGGCACCGCCATGATCACGCGGACCGGGTTGGACGTCGCCTTGGAGTACTTCAGTTCGCCGAGGCTGACCACGTCGGCGTCGGTCTCGGTGATCCAGTCACGGCCGGTGATGCCGAGGTCGAACAGCCCCTGCTCCAGGTAGGTCGGGATCTCCTGCGGGCGCAGGACCCGGACCCGGTCGATGCGGGGGTCGTCGATGGAGGCGCGGTAGTCGCGGTCCGACGAGCGCTGGACGGTGAGGTCGGCGGCGTCGAACAGCTGCATGGTCGCCTTCTCCAGCGACCCCTTGGGCAGGACGAGTGACAGCACGAAATTGCCTTTCGGTGAGGATGCGTACGGGAAACCGGAGCCGATCAGGAGCCCAGATGCGCGAGTCGTTCAGGGGCGGAACCCCTGTACCCGCTACGGATGCGCGAGTCAGTCAGGGGCGGAACCCCTGTACCCGCTACAAATGCTCCATGCCGTGCCCGGCGTGACCGTGATGCCGCAGACCTCGCAGGGTCAGTGCCGTGTCGAGTGCGGCCACAGTCGCCTCCCATCCCTTGTCCTCGGGGCTGCCCGGCAGCCCGCTGCGTTCCAGTGCCTGCTCAATGGTGTCACATGTGAGGACCCCGTTGCCCACCGGTGTCGACTCGTCGAGCGCGACCCGGGTCACTCCGGCGGTCACCGAATCGCACACGTAGTCGAAATGGGCGGTCGCGCCCCGGATGACCGCGCCGAGGCAGACGACGGCGTCCAGGTCGCGGGCCATCTGCTGGGCGACCACGGACAGTTCGAGCGCGCCGGCGACGCGGGCGACCACGGGCTCGTCGACGCCGCACGCCTTCGCGGCGGCCAGCGACCGCTCCAGGAGCCGGTCGGTGATCGGCTCGTGCCAGCGGGTGCAGACGATGCCGAGCGTGAGCCCGGCCGCGTCGACGGTGATGTCCCCGGGGCGTCCCGCGCCGCTCATGAGAGTCCCTCGATCCGATGTCCGAGACGGTCGCGCTTGACCGTCAGGTAGCGCCGGTTGTGCTCGGTGACGATGACCGGCATGGACTCGCGCCCCCGCACCCGCACGCCGAAACCGTCCAGGCCCTTGAGCTTGTCCGGGTTGTTGGTGAGCACCCGGATCGAGCGTACGCCCAGGTCACGCAGCATATGCGCCGCGTTGGAGTACTCACGCGCGTCGGCGGGCAGCCCGAGCTCCAGGTTGGCGTCGACCGTGTCGGACCCGTTGTCCTGGAGCGCGTAGGCCCGCAGCTTGGCGAGCAGGCCGATGCCGCGGCCCTCGTGCCCGCGCAGGTACAGGACGACGCCGCGCCCCTCTTCCGCGATGCGCTCCATGGCGGCGTCCAGCTGGGTACCGCAGTCGCAGCGCTCGGAATGCAGGACGTCGCCGGTGAGGCACTCCGAATGGGCGCGGATCAGGACGTCGTCGCCGTCGCCGATGTCGCCGAGGACCAGCGCGATGTGCTCGCCGCCGTCGATGGCGCTGGAGAAGCCGACCGCGCGCCACGTCCCGTACCGGTTGGGCAGGCGGGTCTCGACGACGCGCGTCACCATCGCCTCGGTGCGCCTGCGGTACTCGGCGAGTTGTTCGATGGAGACGAGCTTGAGGCCGTGCTCCTTGGCGAAGATCTGAAGTTCGGGCAGGCGCGCCATGGTGCCGTCCTCGTTCACCACTTCGGCGAGGACGCCGGCCGGGGTGAGCCCCGCGAGCCTGGCGAGGTCGACGGCGGCCTCGGTGTGGCCCCGGCGGCGCAGCACGCCGCCCTCGCGGTAGCGGAGCGGGAAGATGTGCCCGGGGCGGACCAGGTCGCGCGGCTCCGACGCCGAGTCGCACAGCGTGCGGATCGTCCGCGCCCGGTCGGCGGCGGAGATGCCGGTGGTGACCCCCAGGCGGGCGTCCACGCTGACCGTGTACGCGGTGCGCATCCGCTCGCTGTTCTGCGCCGTCATCAGCGGGATCTGCAGCCGGTCGAGGTCGGCGCCCTCCATCGGGACGCAGATGACGCCGCTGGTGTAGCGGATCGTGAACGTCAGCAGTTCGGGCGTCGCCTTGGCCGCGGCGAAGATGATGTCGCCCTCGTTCTCGCGGTCCTCGTCGTCGACGACCACGACGGGGCGCCCCGCCGCGATGTCGGCGACCGCCGCCTCGATGGAGTCGAAGATCCCCGCATCGCCGGTCCCCGTGTGATCGATTCCTGTGTCGTTGCCGCCGTTCATGCGGTCACCGCCTTCTGCCTGGGGGCATCCACGCCCCGGGACTCCCGGAGCCAGTTCCTGAACCCGACCATCACCATCACGAAGAAGATCCCGTAGACCGCGCCGGAGACGTACAGCCCGGACTTGAGCGCCAGCGGCACCCCGACCAGGTCGACGAGCACCCAGACGATCCAGAAGTCGACCAGCGCGCGGCTCTGCGCGAACGTCGCGACGGCGCTGCCGACGAAGATGTAGGCGTTCGCCCACGGCGACCAGGCGACCTTCAGCCAGTCGAGGTGGACGAACAGTTCGGCGACCACGGCCGTCCCGACCAGGAGCGCGCCGATCAGCACGGCGCGTTCCTTCGGCGTGGCCTGCCGGACGACCAGTCCGGCGCTCCCCTGCCGCCCGCGCGTCCACATGACCCACCCGTAGAGGGCGAGCCCGCAGAACAGCACCTGCTTGAGCGCGTTCCCCGGGACGCTCGCGTGCAGCGACGCGGCGAACAGCAGCGCCGCGCCGACGAGCTGCACCGGCCACGTCCAGAGGGTCTTGCGCATGGCGAGCCAGACGACGGCGAGCGAGAGGACGTTGCCGGTGAGGTCGGTCCAGAGGATGTGCTCGCCGAACATCTCGAATCCCGCGCCGAGCCAGTTCACGACCGGTCGCCCATCATGCGCTCGACGTACTTGGCGACGACGTCCACTTCGAGGTTCACCGGGTCGCCGGGGCCCTTGTGGCCGAGGGTGGTGAGCGCGAGCGTCGTCGGGATGAGGGCGATGCTGAAGCGGTCGGCGCCGGCCTCTACGACCGTGAGGCTGATCCCGTCGACGGTGATGGAGCCCTTGTCGACCAGGTAGCGCCCCAGGTGCGGGGGCAGGGACACCGTGACGACGTCCCACCGCTCCCCCGGCTCGCGGGAGACGATCCGGCCGACGCCGTCCACGTGGCCCTGGACGAGGTGCCCGCCGAGCCGGTCGGACAGCCGGACGGGGCGTTCCAGGTTGACCTTGGAGCCCGGTTCCAGCGCGCCCAGGCTGGACTTGTCGAGGGTCTCCTTGATGACGTCGGCGGTGAAGGTTCCGTCCTTGGCGTCCACCACGGTGAGACAGACGCCGTTGACGGCGATCGACGCGCCGTGGACGGCGTCCTCGGTGACGAGCGGCCCGCGGACCGTGAGCGTGACCGAATCCCCCTGGGGGCCGATCGCCGCGATCTCGCCGAGCTCCTCGACGATGCCGGTGAACATCTCCCGAGCCTCCTCGTTCAGGGCTCCGGGGGACGTTCATACGCCGGCGCACGCCCCTGGCCAGGGGCGTGCCGCGCGCTGCCTCCCATCCGGACTTTCACCGTCGGTCCCGGAGTTCCACCGGGTCAACCGGCCGATGGTTTCGGCCGGGTCGCGGACTGTCACCGCCGGTTCGGAATTTCACCGACCCCGGAGCACGCGTTTCATGCTTTGCCAACCAGTGTGCCACGCATTCCATTCCGCGCCCCTGTGACCATCGCCACGATCACCGGCGGCAGGCACCGAAAGGTAGATACTTAAACGTTCAACGATCTTGAACGAGGGGTAGATCACGGGACACAAGTGACGCATGACGCGCAAAACCCCCCTTGGAGGCAGTCATGGACGTCGTCGCCCTCATCGCCCGCATCGTCTTCACGGCGATCTTCCTCGGCGCCGCGGTCGGCCACCTCACCGCCGCCGACGCCATGGCCGGCTACGCGGCCGCGAAGAAACTGCCCCAGCCCAAGCTCGCCGTCCAGGTGTCGGGCGCCTACATCCTGGTCGCGTCCGCGCTCCTCGTCCTCGGCATCTGGCCCGACCTCGCCGCCATCGCCTTCGTCCCGTTCCTGCTCATCACGGCCTTCGTGTTCCACGACTTCTGGAAGCAGGAGTCACCGGAGATGCGCCAGCAGGAGCAGCAGCAGTTCCTCAAGGACCTCTCCCTGGCCGGCGGCGCCCTCGCGCTCTTCGTCCTCTACGCCTCGGACTCGCACCCCGGTCTGAACCTGGTGGGCCCCCTGTTCACCTGAGTGACCCGCCTTCCGGCCCCGCTTGGACGGTGCCGGTGAGGTGGGCTCGGGCGTACTTGCGGAAAGCGCCCACGAGACGGTTGCGGTCGCCACTGCGGGTGGCCAGGACGACATGGCTCGGCTCGACACCGTGCAGGGGGACGGTGGTCAGGTCGGGGCGGACACTGTCCGCACGGAGCCCGGCCGAGACGATGGCGACGGCCTGCCCGGACGCGATGAGCTCGAACTTGTCCTCGACGGCCTCGACGAGGGGACCGCCGGGCGCGGGGCTCCCGTCCGGCCTGGGGTCGATCCGCCAGAAGGCGTTCCAGGACGCGTCGGGCAGCACCGGCATGGGTTCGTCGGCGATGTCGTCGAGCGTGACCGACTCCTTCCCGGCCAGCCGGTGGTCTGCGGGGACGAGCAGCATCCTGGGCTCGTCGTAGAGGACCGTCACGTGCAGCCCGTCGGTGCTCATCGGCAGCCGGGCCACCGCCACGTCGACCCGGTGTCCGAGCAGGAAGGGGCGCGGCTCGTTCCAGTCGAGGTGCTGGGTCCGCACGTCGGCGTCCGGGTGGCGGTGCCGCAGCTCGCGCACCGCCGGGGTGACGATGAGGCCCGTCATGAACCCGATGGCGATCCGGCTGGGGCGGGCGGCGGCACGGGTCTCCGCCACGGTCTGGGCCGCGGACCGCAGCAGCGCCTTGGCGCTGGGCAGGAAGGCCTCCCCCGCCTCTGTGAGCCGGGTGCCCTGCGGGGTCCGGTCCAGCAGCCGCGCGCCCAGCTGCTGCTCAAGGCGGCGGACCTGCCGGCTCAGGGACGGCTGCGTGATGTGGAGCGCCTCCGCGGCGCGGCCGAAGTGCCGCTGCTCCGCGACGACGGTGAAGTACCGCACCAGCCGCAGGTCGAGATCCGGGCCTGAGTCGGGCATGCCCGCAGCCTAAGCCATGGACGTGCGGTGATGCCTGAAACGTATTGCGCGGTGAAGAACAGGCTTTGGACCGGGGCCGCCTCCTTTCCGCACGATGAAGGCACAGCGCTCATCGCAGGCACAGCGCTCATCGCAAGCACAGAGCTCTCATCGGAGGAATGCAGCATGCGCGTATTCGTTACGGGTGCGACCGGGTTCGTCGGGTCCGCCACCGTCCGCGAACTGATCGGCGCCGGGCACGAGGTCGTCGGCCTCGCCCGCTCGGACGAGGCCGCCGCGTCGCTGACGGCCGCCGGCGCCCGGGTGCGCCGGGGGTCGCTCGACGACCCCGGCGGCCTGCGCGACGCGGCGGCCGGGGCCGACGGCGTCGCCCACCTGGCGTACAAGCACGACTTCTCCGACACGGCCGGCGCGGAAGCGGCCGATCTGCGCGCGATCGAGGCGATCGGCTCGGCCCTGGAGGGCTCTGGGAAGCCCTTCGCGGTCGCCTCGGTGATCATGCTGGCGGCGCCGGGGCGAGTCGCGACCGAGGACGTCGAGCCCGATGCGAACTCGACGGGAGCGCACCGGATCCCGGCCGACCGGGCGGCGGTCGCGCTGGCGGACCGGGGGGTGCGGTCGGCGGCGGTCCGGCTCCCGATCGTGCACGGCCGCGGCGACCGCGGCTTCATCCCGGCCCTCATCGGCATCGCCCGCGAGAAGGGCGTCTCGGCCGTCGTCGGCGACGGCGCCAACCGCTGGCCCGCCGTGCACGGCCGCGACGCGGCCCGCCTGTTCCGGCTCGCCCTGGAGGACGCGCCGGCGGGTTCGCGGCTGCACGCGGTCGGCGACGAGGGCGTCCCGTTCCGCGAGATCGCCGGCGTCATCGGCCGCCACCTGGACGTGCCGGTCACCGGCATCTCCCCGGACGAGGCCGCCGCCCACTTCGGCTGGCTCGCCCACTTCGCCTCGGCCGACGGCCCCGCGTCGAGCGCCCTGACCGAGAAGCTCCTCGGCTGGCGCCCCGAGCAGCCCGCCCTCATCCCCGACCTGGACGAGGGCCACTACTTCGGCGGCTAGGGCGGCGATCCGCGCCCGTACCCGGCCGCACGGCGGCGGGTCTTGCCGGGGCCGGAGGCAGGGGTGAAACTTGGTGGCGGAGAACCCCCTGACGCGGATCCGGGAAGGCCCATGGCCAAGCTGTCCTTGTCGCCCAAGATCTTCGATGTTCTCGACTTCGGCACGCCGTCCGCGGAACGCGACATCTCCCGCGGACTGGAGAAGTACTTCGTGGAGTCCCCGGCCTACCAGCGCGTCCGGTCCGGGGCGAAGACGATCCTGATGGGCAACCGCGGGGCCGGGAAGAGCGCGATCTTCCAGATTCTGGCGAAGCGGGAGCGCGCCATCGGCAGCCACGTCATCGAGCTGTCGCCCGACGACTACTCCTACGAGCTGCTCAGCTCGACGATGGAGGCGGAGAACGCCGGCTCCTGGGCCAAGCAGGGCGCCTACGCCGCCGCCTGGAAGTACCTGATCTACGTCCTGGTCATGAAGGCGCTGGCGCGCAAGGGGATGCGGCTGACCAAGGGCGGCGGCCGGGAGATCCACCGCTACATCCGCGACAGCCACGGCGCCCAGCAGCTCGGCACGCTGTCGCTGCTCGTGTCCTACCTGAAGCGGCTGGAGGCCATCAAGATCGGGCCGATCGAGGCCGGGCTGCGGACCCGGGAGCTGGACCGGCTCTACAAGCTGGAGGAGATCCAGAACCTGCTGCCGGCGCTGCGGAAGGTGCTGGACACCCAGCGCGTGGTGGTGCTCGTGGACGAACTGGACCGCGGCTGGGACTCCTCCGAGGACGCCAAGGCGTTCGTGTCCGGGCTGTTCCAGGCGTGCGTCTCCATCAACGCCCTGCACCGGAACCTGCGGGTCTACATCTCGCTGCGGCAGGAGCTGTACGACGACATCCCCGCCCTGTACGAGGACGCGCAGAAGCACCGGGACCTCCTGGAGAGGATCCACTGGTCGGAGGAGTCGCTGCTGGAACTGATCGCCAAGCGGATCCGGCACTCGGCGCACGAGAAGGGCTTCGACATCGACGCCCTGGAACGCGCCGGCGACCGGGCCTGCTGGTCGGCGGTCTTCGCCTCGCCGCCGCCGGGCAGCAGCCGCGACGGGTCGTTCGGCTACATGGTCGACCGGACGCTGTACCGGCCGAGGGAGCTCATCCAGTTCTGCTCGGAGGCCCTGGAGCAGGCCAGGGGCGGCGCCTCGAAGCTGCCCGTCCCGTACGCGGCGATCGAGCGGTCCGAGTACGGCTACTCCGCCGAGCGGACGAAGGACATCGCCGCCGAGTACCGCTCTCAGTACCCGGGCCTGCTGAGCGTCTTCGAAGTGTTCCGCAGCCGCCCGCACACGTTCGAACGCGGCGAACTCGAACTGCTCTGCCTCGAACTCGCCTGCGGCGACATCCCCACGCACGGCACCGATTCATGGCTGCCTTCCTGCTACCCGAACGAGCTCATCGAGATCCTGTGGCGGGCGGGCCTGCTCACCGCGCAGCCCGCCCAGAACGGCCGGTACCTCGGAAGCCACCAGGTGCAGCACCTCAACCTGGCGGCCGTCCCGCGCTTCCGCGTCCACGAGATGTTCCACGCGTCCCTCGGCATCGACGACCGCCCCTAGCCGAGGTGCAGTCCGGCCTGGGTCGTCCTGACGCGGGTCAGGTTCTCGACGGTGTGGTGGGCCGCCGTCAAGGACTCCAGCGGATGGCTGGTGACCACGGCCACGACCGTCGCTCCGGCCGCACGGCCGGCGGCTATGCCGGCGGGCGCGTCCTCTATGACGACGCAGGCGGACGGGTCCACGCCCAGCCGCCGTGCTGCCTGGAGATAGCCGGACGGGTCCGGTTTGCCGTCCTCGACGTCTTCGGCGGTCACGACCGTGGGCGGGAGCGGCACACCGGCCACGTCCGTGCGGACTTTCAACTGCGCCCTGTCCATGGAGGTGACGAAGGCGTGCGGCAGGCCGTTCATGTGAGCGAGCAGTTCCACGGCGCCGGGGAGGGCGGTGATGCCGTCGGTGCGGGCGGCTTCCAGTGCGTCGAGGTGTTGGGTGGCTTCGCGGACCTGGCCGGCCGGGAGGAAGTCGGCGACGCGGTCGCTCGTCCGGCGGCCGTGGGCGTCGGACAGGAACTCGTCCGGGTCGATGCCGTATGCGGCCGCCCATTCACGGGCCGCTCGCTCGACCAGGGGTGTCGAGTCGACGAGGGTGCCGTCCACGTCGAACAGGACCGCGGCGCAAGAGAGGATCACCAGTCCGCCTTGGCCGTGGCCTCCTCTGCTTGGGCGCGCAGCTTGCCGACGGCCTCGGCCGGGTCGTCGGCCCCGTAGACGGCGCTGCCGGCGACGAACACGTCCGCGCCGGCGTCGGCGCAGCGCTCGATGGTCTCGGCGCTGACGCCGCCGTCGACCTGGAGCCAGATGGGGAGGTCGCGTCCCTTGATGAGCTCGCGGGCGCGGCGGACCTTCGGCAGGACGACGTCCAGGAACCTCTGGCCGCCGAAGCCGGGCTCGACGGTCATCAGCAGCAGCATGTCGATTTCCCCGAGGATGTCCTCGAAGCCGTCCACCGGGGTGGCCGGGTTGACGCCGAGGCCCGCGCGCGCGCCCGCCGCGCGGATGGTGCGCAGAGTGCGGATGGGGGCCTTCGCCGCCTCGGCGTGGATGGTGACGCTCTTCGCTCCGGCCTCGGCGTACTCCGGGGCCCAGCGGTCGGGGTCCTCGATCATCAGGTGGCAGTCGAGCGGCAGCGTGCTGTGCTGGAGCAGCGCCTGGACGACGGGCAGTCCCAGGGTGAGGTTCGGGACGAAGTGGTTGTCCATCACGTCGACGTGCACCCAGTCGGCGGAGTCGGCGATGCGCGCGACGTCCTCGGCCAGGCGGGCGAAGTCGGCGGACAGGATGCTGGGTGCGATCTGAGGAGCCATGATGCCCAGATTCTATTGAGGCTGCCCGGCCCGCTCGTCACCCGCCCGGGTGAGACCGGGGGTGGGGCGGGCGGACAGGCCCAGGCGGACGAAGACCTCCGGCGCGCCCGCCGTGACCCACAGGGCGAGCAACGCCTGGACGACGAACGCCTGGACCACGCTGGTGCCCTGGAAGAAGGCGATGACAGCCGTACCCGCGAGACCCACCGGGAGGCGCGCCAGGCGCTGCCAAGCCTTCCCGCCCGGGTCGAACCAGCCGCGTGCGGCGCAGAGGGACAGGCCCATGAGAGTGCCGCAGAGCGCGCCCGACGCCTGGGCTGAGTCGGTCAGCGTTATCGGTCCGATGACGCCTCCGGCGGCCTGGATTGCCTCCGACCAGGCTTGCGGCCATTGCCAGTCTTGGAGCGGCTGGAGCGCACCCCAGGCCGCTGCCAGCAGCAGCAGGGAGACGCCCAGGGAGAGGGCCATTTGTGCGGCGAGATGCTGACGTGTCCACCAGGGGACGACGATCGGCTCCAGACCAAGGACGGCGACGAGAAGAGCCAGGCCGATGCCCCAGCCCGCCAGCACCTGGCCGATCGAATGGACCCCCAGGTAAACGCGGGAAAGCCCGATCAGGAAGACGACGACGGCTGCTCCCGCCCACAGGATCCAGCGCCTCGTCTGGGCGGCGAAGAACCCCCACCCGGCGACGCTGTTCTGGGAGTGGCCGGACGGCATCCCGAAGGACGTGAGCGACTGCCTGCCGTCGACGGACGGGTCCGTCCAGTACGGGCGCGGCGCGTGGAAGACCAGCTTGAGGATCGTGTTCACGACCGCGCCGAACAGCAGGACCACCGCGGCCCTCGCGGCGAGGCGGGGCGCCACGCACCAGAAGAGCGCCAGCAGCAGCGGGACGTAGAAGGCCGCGCTGCCCAGGTACGACATGAATTGCATGAAGCCGGTCAGCACGGGTCCTCCAGCACGGGTCCTCCAGGGCTATGTGCGTCGCAGGAGGGCCAGGAACATCGCGTCGGTGCCGTGGCGGTGCGGCCAGAACTGCGCGTACGGGCCGTCCCCCAGGCCGGTGAGGTCCGGGGCGAGCCCCTTCAGGACCGCCGGGGCGTCGAGCCGTTCGACGTCGTCGCGCTTCCGGAGGACGTCGTCCACGACCACCTGGGTCTCGGCCAGGTGGGGCGAGCAGGTGACATAGGCGACCACACCGCCGGGGCGGACCGACTCCAGCGCCGTGGTGAGCAGTGCCCTCTGCAGGGGACCGAGTTCGGCGACCGATTCGGGGCCCCGGCGCCAGCGCGCCTCTGGACGGCGGCGCAGCGCCCCCAGGCCGGTGCAGGGCGCGTCGACCATGACCCGGTCGAACGACCCCGGACGCCAGGCCGGTGCCGTGCCGTCCGCGGCGACCACGCCCGTCCGGTCATCGACGGCGCGCCGGACGAGGCCGGCGCGGTGCGGCTGGACGTCGGCGGCGAGAAGCCGCGCGTCGCGTTGCGTCGCGATGGCCGACAGGAGACCGGCCTTGCCTCCGGGCCCCGCGCAGAGGTCGGCCCAGCGTGCGTCAGGTCCGTCCAAGGGGGCCTCGGCCAAAGCCAAGGTGACCATTTGGCTGGCCTCGTCCTGGACCGCGGCGCGCCCCTCGTTGACGGCCGCGATACCGGCCGGGTCGCCCTCGGGCAGAACAGCGGCGTAGGGCGAGTAGGGGGCGGGCTCAGCGCCCGCGTCGTGAAGCTCTTCGAGTGTGGACCGGCCAGGGCGGGCCACAAGCGTCACGCGGGGGCGAGCGTTGTCCGCTGCGAGCAGTTCGTCGATCTCGTCCGGCCCGACGGCGTCGCGCAACGCGGAGACGATCCACTTCGGGTGGCTGTGGGCGATCGACAGGCGCGTCGTCGGGTCGGCGCCGGCGGGCGCCACGATCTCCAGCCAGGCGTCCATGTCGCGTGAGGCGACCTTGCGGAGCACCGCGTTGGCGAACTTGGCCTGCCCGGGGCCGGTGACGGACCGGGCCAGCTCCACGGTGGTGCCGACGGCGGCGTGCGGCGGGATGCGGGTGGCGAGGATCTGGTGCGCGCCGAGGCGCAGCACGTCCAGGAGCGGGGCGTCGATACGGCGCAGTTCGCGGTCGCTGCACAGGGCGAGCACGGCGTCGTAGGTTCCCCGGCCGCGCAGGGTGCCGTAGGTCAGCTCGGTGGCGAGGGCGGCGTCGCGCCCGGTGAGGCCGCGGTCGCGCAGGCGGGCGGGCAGCAGCAGGTTCGCGTACGCGTCGCGGGTCTCGACCGCGCGGATCACGTCGAACGCCGTACGGCGGACGAGGTCCTGGGGGCGGCCCGTCTTGCGGGGGCCGCCCGGCCTGCGGTTCTGCGTGTGTCGGCGGTTGCGGGCTGGCGGCATCAGTGCAGCGCGTCCTTGCCGGTCAGGTCGACGCCGCGGACCCAGTCGGCGGCGGCCATGCGGCGCTTGCCCTGAGGCTGCACCTCGCCCAGTGCGACAGGGTGCGTGGCCGTCCCGACCAGTACCTCGCTCTTGGCGGTCTGGATCTCACCGGGCGGCAGCTTGCCGGCGTCCGGCGCCGGGCGGACGGGCCCCAGCTTGACCCGCGTGTCGCGGAAGTTCGTCCACGCACCGGGCGCCGGCGTGCACGCGCGCACGAGGCGGTCGACGTGCAGGGCCGGGCTCCCCCAGTCGACGTGCCCGTCGTCGGGCGTCAGCTTGGCCGCGTGGGACACGCCCTCGGTCGGCTGTGGCCTGGGTTCGAGGACGCCCGCCTCGATGCCGTTCATCGTGTCGAGGAGGAGGCTCGCACCGGCGACGGCGAGCCGTCCCAGAAGGTCGCCGGAGGTGTCCGCAGGCTGGATCGGCTCGGTGAGGA
Source organism: Actinomadura darangshiensis (assembly GCF_004349235.1). GTDB lineage: Bacteria > Actinomycetota > Actinomycetes > Streptosporangiales > Streptosporangiaceae > Spirillospora > Spirillospora darangshiensis. The sequence continues at coordinate 26,398 of NZ_SMKY01000007.1, forward strand.
CGCCGTAGACCGGGCCCGTGTCGAGGCCCTCCTCGATCTGGAACGTGGCCGCGCCGGTCATGTCGTCGCCGTGCAGGATCGCGCGCTGCACCGGTGCGGCGCCGCGCCAGGCGGGCAGCAGCGAGAAATGCAGGTTCACCCAGCCGTGGCGGGGGATCTCCAGCGCCTCGCTGGGAAGCAGCGCGCCATAGGCGACGACCGGGCAGCAGTCGGGCGCGATCTCCCGCAGCCGGTCGAGGAACTCGGGATCGCGTGCCTTCGCCGGTTTCAGCACCTCGACGCCCGCCTCGGCGGCCAGGGAGGCCACCGGTGCGGCGCTCAGATGCCGCCCGCGGCCCGAACGCCCGTCCGGGCGGGTCACGACCGCCACCACCTCGTGCGAGGACCCCAGAAGCGCCGTGAGGGCCGGCAGCGCGGTCTCGGGGGTCCCGGCGAAGACGAGCCGCATCAGTACCGCTCCTCGTTGGGAAGGGGGTCCCGGCGCTGTGCTCTCCGATTGGCGAGGCGCATCAGTACCGCTCCTCGTTGGGAAGGGGGTCCCGGCGCTGTGCTCTCCGATTGGCGAGGCGCATCTAGATCGCCTTCCCGAGGGTGCGGTGCGGCGACTCCTTGACGACGGGGGCCGGGTCGCCGAACCACTCGGCCTCCCGGATCGCCTTCATCGCGGCCTTGCGCTGCTCGGGATCCATCCGGTCGACGAAGATGATCCCGTCGAGGTGGTCGCTCTCGTGCTGGACGCAGCGGGCCAGCAGGTGCGTCCCCTCCAGCGTGATCGGCTCCCCGTGCATGTTGAAGCCCTTCGCCACCACGCCGACCGAGCGGGGCGTGGGGAAGGCCAGGCCGGGCAGGGACAGGCAGCCCTCGTCGTCGGTCTCCTGGTCGTCGGACAGGTCGAGGGTCGGGTTGACCACGTGGCCCAGGCGGTCGTCGACGTAGTAGGTGAACACGCGCAGGCCCACACCGAGCTGCGGCGCGGCCAGGCCCACACCGGGGGCGTCGATCATCGTGTCGGTGAGGTCCTTGACGAGCTGGCGCAGCTCCTTGTCGAAGTCCTTCACCGGCTCCGCGGGCGTGCGGAGCACGGGGTCGCCGAAGAGGCGGATGGGCTTGACGGCCAACGAGGGCTCCGTTTCCTGCGGGTTCCACTGCGGGCTGGGACGCACCGTCCAGTCTACGGAGGTGTGCCCCGGGATATTCACGGCATGTTCACACGCCGCGGTGCGCACCCTGGCTCGCGGAGCGCGCCTTGTAGGCGGCCGTACGGGCGGCCTTGGCGGTCGCCTTGTCCGGATGGTGGGCGCCCAACGCCTCCAGGACGTCGGCCACGGCCGGATGGTGGGTGCGCCACAGCTCGTCGACCATGGCCCGCATCTCCGCTCCCGGAGGCGCGTCGATGAGGGCGGCCTCGACCGCCTCCTCCGGTTCGGCGGTCTCCATCATCCCGGCGACCGTGTCGACGAACACCCAGAGGTACTCCTCGCGCGCCAGTTCCCGCCCGGACGGGTCTCCGGCGGCGTTCAGCCACATCGCGGCATAGGGCGACACCAGCGGATGCTCCTGGGCGGCGCGCACGACACCGGCGGCCTCCTGGCCGATCCGGTGCAGGACGGCGGCGGCGAGGTTGCGGGCGCCGGGGCCGCCGGTCCGCATGACGTCGAGGAGGTCGGCGGCGGCGTCCTTGGGGTCGTGCGACGCCAGCCAGCCGTCGATCTCCTCGTCGGCGGCCTCCGGCCGGTACCAGGTGAGGCCGGTGATCAGCTCGGACGCGCGCGCGCCCGCCAGTTCGCCGACGACGGGCGCGGTGAACCCGTCCGCCAGGAGCAGCTTCCTGACCGCCCACACGCCGAGCGGGGTCAGCGCGCGTCCCGTGCCGGACCGCTCGACGATGCCCCAGTCCTCAAGGGACGCGAGTTCCAGAGCGAACGCGTCCGACACGAGGGCGGGCATGGTCTCGGTGTCGGTGAGGTCGTACGCCTCCTCGACATGGGCCAGCAGGGCCTCGGCCAGGACCGCGGGCTCGGTCGGCTCCTCCTGCTCGTACAGGTGGATGAGGACGCCGGTCAGCTCGTTCTGGACGAGTTCGACCGCGTCCAGGCCGTCGGCGTAGTCGTGCTCCGGCACGACGACCGCGTCGAAGAGCGGGAGCCATGCGGCGAGCAGTGCCGCGTCGTCGTCCGCCTCTAGGTCCGGCTGGGCAGGCCCCAGGGCGGCGGCTTCGTTCTCGGCCGTGATGACGTGCGCCTCTACCGCGGCCCACCAGAGCCGTTCCAGCTCGCCTTCGTCCTCCATCTGCCCGTGGCGCCGCGGGGCGTCGAGGCCCAGGGCGCCGCGGGCGGCCTCCGCGTCGTCCTCGGTGAGCGTGCCGTGCCCGGTGAGCGGCCGCTCGCCCGTCCAGCGGGCCAGCGCCAGGACGGCGCCGGTGAGGCCGGAGCGGCGCGCCGCGTCCGCCAGCTCGGCCTCCGGCGCCAGCCGGACGGGCGGCACGACCAGCTCGGCGGCCTGCCGCAGGTACTCCTCGGTGCGGGCGAAGCGCTCCTCCTCCGGCCGGGACTCGAACTCGCGCACCCACGCGTCGACGGCGCCCTGGTCGTCCAGGGACACGCCGTCGGCCTCCATGAGCCCGGCGATGACCTCGGCGGCGGCCTGCCGCTCCTCGCTGTCGACCGAGGCCACGACCTCGGCGAACTCGAGGCCCGTCCGGTCGACCTCCGCCTCCAGGGCGTCGGCGTCCGCGGCCGCGACGGCGCCGGTGTCGCGCAGGTAGGCGACGATCCGGCGCAGGGCGTCCAGGACGGTGGGGACGTCGTCGCGGCCGGCGACCACCGACTCGGGGAAGGCCTCCAGGAGCAGCTCGCGGACGCCCTGCGGGGTCAGCGCCTCCGGCCCCGCGAGGGCCAGCTCCTCCCGCGCCAGGTCGAGCAGGATGCGCACGCCCTGCTCGTCCGGCGTCTCGCCGCGTTCGTCCGCCCACCGCCGCAGGTCTCCGGCGATGGTCTCCACCCAGTTGTCGGCCACCCGAGAACCCTATTGGTCAGATCAGCTCCAGGGGGTCGATCTGGACGCGGACGGTCTCCGCCGCCTTGCGCGCACTGCGCACCCCCTGGGCCTCCTTCAGCGCGCGCGCCAGGGCCTGCCCCGCCGCACGGGGTACGCGTACCAGCGCGCGCTCCTTCTCCTGGACGTCGGTGCCCGGCTGCGGCACGGGAACGGGTCCGAGAACCTCCGCGCCGCCGGGCAGCCGGGCATCGGCCAGGAGCTCCCGGATCGCGGTGGGGGACGCGGTCAGCGACGCCATCCGCGCGGCGGGCGGGAAACCCGCTTCCTTGCGCTCGGCCAACTCCCGCTCCGCAAACGTGACCGGATCCCACCGGACGAGCGCCTGGACGGGAGGAAGCGACCCTTCGGCGGCCACGATCACCGGGCCTTGCGGGCGGACGAGCGACGCCGCGTTCATCCAGCGCCGCAATGTCTCCTCACCTGCGCGCAGGTCCGGTCGTCCCAGCAGCACCCAGCCGTCCAGGAGAAGCGCCGCCGCGAACCCCCCTTCGGCAGGTGGCTCGGCTCCCGGAGTGGACACCACGAGGGCCTTCTCCGGGCCGACACGTTCGAGAACGGCGTCGCGGCCGGACGTGCGTACGGGGACGCCGGGGAACGCCCTGCCCAGTTCCTCCGCCGTGCGTTTCGCGCCCACGACGACGGCGCGCACCTGGAAGAAGCCGCACTCGGGGCAATGCCAGTCACCCGCGATCTGCCCGCACCAGCGACAGTACGGGGCGGCATGGGACGAGGCCAGCGCCAACGGCCCCTGGCAGGCGCGGCAGTGCGCGGGCGTACGGCACCGCCCGCACGCGATGCCCGGGACGTATCCGCGCCTCGGCACCTGCACCAGGACGGGGCCGTCCTCCATCGCCTGCCGGGCCGCCTCGAACGCGACGTTCGGCAGGCGCGCCGTGCGGGCGGCGGCGTCGCGGGCGAGCTGCGCGTCCTCACCCACGTACCGGACGCGGGGCATGGCGGCCCTGACCCGGTTCCTGTCGGCGGCGAGCGCGTGCGCCCAGCCGGTCTCCACCAGCTGCGTGGCGTCGGTCGTCCGTGTGAAGCCTCCGATCAGCGCCCCCGCCCCCGCCCTATGCGCACGCAAGGCGAGGACGTCGCGCGGATGCGGATACGGCGCGTGCGGCTCGGCGTGCACGTCGTCGCCGTCGTCCCAGAGCACGACGAGCCCGAGGGCCTGCACGGGCGCGAACATGGCGGCGCGGGTGCCGACGAGTGCCTGCGCCTTACCGCGAAGGACGGCCAGCCATCTCCGGTAGCGCTCGGCAGGGCCCAGCTCCGCGGTCAGGGCCACATGCAGGCCCTCCCCCAGCTCCGCCTTGAGCGCCGCGTCGACCCGTGCCACGTCACGCCCGTCGGCGACCATGACGAGGGCACCGCGCCCGCCCTTGAGCGTGACGGCGACCGCGCGCGCTATGGCCGCCGTCCAGTCAGGGCCCGGCAACGCCGTCCAGACGGCCCGTGGCGCCCTCCCAGCGGCCAGCGCGTTCAGGAACGACTCCCCGGCCGGATACTCACCCCAGACACCCGCACCGGACGTTTCGGGCACGGCGGGCTCGGTCGCCGCCACCGGCTCCGCCTCCACCCGCGCGTGCCGGGGCGGGACGGCCAGCCGCAGCACGTCCGCGAACGTGCCCGCGTACCGGTCGGCCACCTCCCGCACCAGCGCGGCCATCGCCGGAGGCAGGACGGCCTCGGACGAGGTGACCCGCTCCAGGAACAGCAGCTTGCCGTCGTGGCCGCTCTCGGCGACCCGGTCCAGCAGGAAGCCGTCGACGAGCTGGCCGGCGAAGCGCACCCGCACCCGGCAGCCGGCGACGGCCTTGGCGTCCAGCTCGGCGGGCACGAGGTAGTCGAACGGGCGGTCCAGATGCGGCAGCGGCATGTCGACCGCGATCCGCGCGACGGGCAGCTCCGCGGCCGGACGGCGCGTCCCCTTTTTCCCTGACTTGGCCGGTTTACCGGGCTTCTTCGGCTTGTCGGCGGAAACCCGCGGCAGGTCGTCCAGCCCCGGAATCAGGTCCGTCCCCCCGCCGTCCTTCGTCACGCCCCCGTCCTACCAGATCGATCCGACAGCCCGCCCGGCACGCTAGGGTTGATCCGTTTGAACGGGGGCGCGCATCCTCCGGCCCATGTCCGAGGCCGTACCGCACTCCCCGCCGTCCGACGAGCCGATGCAGGCGAAGTGACAACAGCGCATACCCAAGAGCGGACGGACGCCCAGGTTCGATCCGGGGCGTCACGCCGTTCCACGAGTCCCCCGTCCGCCGCCAAGTGGAAGAAGTGGGCGCGCCATCCCGTCGTGGCCGCCACGCTGACCGCCGGCGTCCTCCACCTGGTGTGGGCGCTGTACCTCGCGACCGAGGGAGGGGACCTGGCCGCCCAGGCCGCGTGGACGGACTTCGCCTGGAAGCACCCTGACGCGGCCTACAGCTTCGCCTGGTACGGCGGGATGCACCCCGCCTCCTACAGCGTCATGTCCCCGTACCTGATGGCGCTGTTCGGCATCCGCACGGTCGCGGTGGTGACCGGCACGCTCTCGGCCGCGCTGACCGGATACCTGCTCAAGCAGTTCCGGGCCCCCGTCGCGCTGCCGGCGTCCCTGTGGGCCGCGTTCGCGCTGTCGTGCAACTCCGCCTCGGGCCGGGTCACGTTCAGCCTGGGGCTGACGTTCGCGCTCATGGCCGCGATCGTGGCGTTCACCCCGCGCGGCACCCCCGCCCTGCGCGCGGCGGGCATGGTCGGGCTCAGCCTCCTGGCCTCGCTCGCGAGCCCGGTCGCCGGCCTGTTCCTGCTGGTGCTGGCGGGCGCGCTGTTCCTGACGGGCCGCCGCCGCGCGGGCATCTGCGTCGCCGTCGGCCTGCCCGTCGTGGTGGGGACGACGAGCCTGCTGTTCCCGTTCAGCGGCGTCCAGCCGATCTCCTTCCTCGCGATCGTGCTGCCCGCCACCGCGAGCGTCGTCGCGATCCTGACGTGCGCGCCGAAGAACTGGGCGTTCATCCGGGTCGGCGCCGGGGTCTACCTGGCCGGGATCCTCATGACCTGGCTGATCCCCTCCCCCGTCGGCAGCAACGTCGAGCGCCTCTCACTGCTGTTCGGCGGGATGTTCCTGCTGTCGGCCGTCGCGCGCGCGCACGGCCGCGTCCGCATCGCCGTGCTGTCGCTGGCGTTCATCGTCACCGCGTCCTGGCAGGTCGTGAAGCCCGTCGACGACCTCATCCACACCGAGCCCGCCGGTGCGGCCGCCGACCACGCCCGCAGCCTCATCTCCGAGCTGGACGCCCTGGGCGCCGACGACTCGCGCATCGAGGTCGTGCCGCTGCGCTCCCACTGGGAGTCGTCGGGCCTCAGCCGCCAGTTCACCCTGGCCCGCGGCTGGAACCGCCAGGTCGACGCCGAACGCCACGGGCTGTTCTACAAGGAAGGCGCGCTGACGTCCGGCTCGTACCGGGACTGGCTGCACGAGTGGGCCGTCCAGTACGTCGTCCTGCCCGAGCAGGAGGTCGACTGGTCCGCGCAGGACGAGGCCGCGCTGGTCGGAGGCGGCCAGCCGTACCTGACCGAGATCTGGCGGGACGAGCACTGGCGCCTGTACCGCGTGGCACGCCCCACGCCGCTGGTGGACGCGCCCGCCTTCGTCCACAATCTCAACTCGGGCGAACTTGTCGTCGACATGCCGTCCAAGGGGTCCGTCCTCGTGCGGATCGCCTGGTCCCCTTGGCTCAGCGCCACGGGCGGTGACGCGTGCCTCGCGCGCGCGGGCGACTTCGTCCGGCTGGAGGCGCACACTCCCGGCCGCTACACCATCGCCGCCCGCTACGGCCTGCACCGCGGCAACCACTGCGGCTCCTGACCCGGGCCGGCGCACCACGGGCAGCACACAAGGGGCAGCACACAACGAGAAGGGCCCTGGGGCGATCCCCAGGGCCCTTTCCGTACGGCGGGTTACAGACCGGCGGCCGAGGCCAGGGCCTTGGCGCGGTCGGTCGACTCCCAGGAGAAGTCGGGCAGCTCGCGGCCGAAGTGGCCGTAGGCGGCGGTCTGCTGGTAGATCGGGCGGAGCAGGTCCAGGTCGCGGACGATCGCGGCCGGGCGCAGGTCGAAGACGTCGTCGATCGCCTTCTCGATCTTCTCCGGCGCGACCTTCTCGGTGCCGAACGTCTCGACGAACACCCCGACCGGGTGGGCCTTGCCGATCGCGTAGGCGACCTGCACCTCGGCGCGGTCGGCGAGCTGCGCGGCGACGATGTTCTTGGCGACCCAGCGCATCGCGTAGGCGGCGGACCGGTCGACCTTGGACGGGTCCTTGCCGGAGAACGCGCCGCCGCCGTGCCGGGCCATGCCGCCGTAGGTGTCCACGATGATCTTGCGGCCGGTGAGGCCGGCGTCGCCCATCGGGCCGCCGATCTCGAAGCGGCCGGTCGGGTTCACCAGCAGCCGGTGGCCGTCGATGTCGAGGTCGAACTGGGCGAGCACGGGGTCGACCACGTGCTCCTTCACGTCCGGGCCCAGCAGCTCCTTGAGGTCGATGTCGGGGGCGTGCTGGCTGGACACCACGACGGTGTCGAGGCGGACGCCGCGCTCGCCGTCGTACTCGATGGTGACCTGGGTCTTGCCGTCCGGGCGCAGGTACGGGACGTCGCCGCTCTTGCGGACGGCCGAGAGCCGCTGGGCGAGCCGGTGCGCGAGCGTGATCGGCAGCGGCATCAGCTCGGGGGTCTCGTTGGTGGCGTAGCCGAACATCAGGCCCTGGTCTCCGGCGCCCTGCCGGTCCAGGTCGTCGACGCCCTCGCCCTCGCGGGTCTCGTAGGCGTCGTCGACGCCCTGCGCGATGTCGGGCGACTGGGCGCCGATCGACACCGACACGCCGCAGGAGTGGCCGTCGAAGCCCTTCTTGGACGAGTCGTAACCGATCTCCAGGATCTTCTCCCGGATCACGCCCGGGATGTCCACATAGGTCTCGGTGGTGACCTCACCGGCCACATGCACCTGACCCGTCGTGATCATCGTCTCGACGGCGACCCGGCTCTTCGGGTCGTCCTTGAGCATCGAGTCGAGGATCGCGTCGCTGATCTGGTCCGCGATCTTGTCCGGGTGACCCTCGGTCACGGACTCGGAGGTGAACAGGCGGCGAGACACGTACGTGAACTCCTTGCAGCGGCTGCTGACTGACGTCGCAGGACGGATTAGTTGTCGAGTTCGGCGGGGGACGCCGTCCCCCGCCGGGGTTCCCCGCAGATGCCCCCGGGCTCCCCGCGGATGCCGGGACCCGAAGTCTAGCGGGACCACCGCACGATACCGGCACGGTCAATCCGGGGGCACGGGACTCAAGCGAGCCTCGACCAGATCCCAGACGATCTCGGCGAGCGCCTCCTTGGCGCCGCGCGGCACCTCGGTCCGCGAGCCGTCCGCGCCGAGGATCACCGCCGCGTTGTCCGGGCGGCCGAAGGTCAGGTCCTCGCCGACCTGGTTGACGACGAGGAGGTCGCTACCCTTGCGGGCGAGCTTGGCGCGGCCGTTGGCGAGGACGTCGTCGGTCTCGGCCGCGAAACCGACGATCACCTGGCCGGGACGGCGTGTCGCGCCGAGTTCGGCCAGGATGTCGGGGTTCTTGACGAGCCGGATCGGCTCCGGCTCCGCGCCCTCCGCCTTCTTGATCTTCGAGCCGCGGTAGCCGGCCGGGCGGAAGTCGGCGACGGCCGCGGCCATCACCACCGCGTCGGCGGCGCCGGCGGCCGCCACGACCGCCTTGTGCATCTCCTCGGCCGACCCGACGGCGACGACCTCCGCCCCGGCCGGATCGGGCAGCGCGACGTTCGCGGCGACGAGCGTCACGCGGGCGCCGCGGGCGGCGGCCGTCCGGGCGAGGGCGTAGCCCTGCAGGCCGGACGAGCGGTTCCCGATGAAGCGGACGGGGTCGAGGGGCTCGCGGGTGCCGCCGGCGGACACGACGACGTGCCGTCCGGCGAGGTCGCGGCCCGCGGCGCCGCGGGCCAGGACGTGCCGGGCGACCTCGAACAGCTCGGCCGGGTCGGGCAGCCTGCCGGGGCCGGTGTCCTTGCCGGTGAGGCGCCCGGACGCGGGCTCGACGACGACCGCGCCGCGCGCCCGGAGCGTCGCCACGTTCGCCTGCGTCGCCGGGTGCCGCCACATCTCGGTGTGCATCGCGGGCGCGAACACGACCGGGCAACTGGCGGTGAGCAGGGTGTTGGTGAGCAGGTCGTCGGCCAGCCCGTGCGCCGCCCTGGCGAGCAGGTCGGCGGTGGCGGGCGCGACGAACACCAGGTCGGCGTGCTGGCCCAGCCTGACGTGCGGCACCTCGGCGACGCCGTCCCACACCTGCGGCGAGACGGGGTTGCCCGACAGGGCGGCCCAGGTCGGCTCGCCGACGAAGCGCAGCGCGTCAGCGGTCGGGACGACGGTCACGTCGTGGCCCGACTCGGTGAGCCGCCGGAGCAGCTCGCACGCCTTGTACGCGGCGATGCCGGCGCTCACGCCGAGCACGACACGCGGCTTGGGGGAGGTCATGTCGCCACGATCCCATCAGGCGGTGGACGTGTCCGCATCGGGGTCTGGGGGTCGCCCCCCAGAGGACACTTCGGCACCGGCGAAGACGGCCGCCGCCTTTGGGGGGTCAGCCCTCGATGGGCTCGGCGTTCAGGAGGCCCTCGCGCGTCTCGCGGAGTGCGATCGACAGCGGCTTCTCCTGGACCTGCGTCTCGACGAGCGGGCCGACGTACTCCAGCAGGCCCTCGCCCAGCTGGGCGTAGTAGGCGTTGATCTGCCGGGCGCGCTTGGCCGCGATGCTCACGAGGCCGTACTTGGTGTCGACGACCTCCAGGAGCTCGTCGATCGAGGGATTGGTGATGCCCTCATTGCTGGCTGCCACTCGGTGGCCTTCCGCTAGATTCCACGTCTATTGGACAGCCATCAAGGCTAGCAGCTCATCGCAGACGTCCCGCACGGACGTGTTGACGAGCGTGACGTCGAACTCCTTCTCGGCGGCGAGCTCGACGCGGGCGGCCTCCAGCCGGCGCTCGATGACCTCGGGGGCCTCGGTGCCGCGGCCGGTGAGCCGGCGGACGAGCTCCGCCCAGCTGGGCGGAGCGAGGAACACCAGCAGCGCCTCGGTCATGGACCGGCGGACCTGCCGGGCGCCCTGGAGGTCGATCTCCAGGAGCACGGGCTCGCCCCGGGAGAGGCGTTCCTCGACGGGCCGGCGGGGGGTGCCGTAGCGGTTCCCCGCGAACTCGGCCCATTCGAGGAGCTCTCCCCCGTCGACGAGCCGGTCGAAACCGGCGTCGTCGACGAAGAAGTACTGCACACCATCGGTCTCACCCGGGCGCGGGGCCCGGGTGGTCACCGAGACCGACAGCCACACCCGGGGGTGTGAGCGCCGGATCTCGGCGACGACCGTGCTCTTGCCGACGCCCGACGGCCCGGACAGGACCGTCAGCCGCCGCGCGAGCGGGCCATGCTGGCTGGAGCATTCCGGCGCGGGAGCGCCGGAGACGGGCGAGGTGGTGCCGGGACCGGGGAGCCCGGGCCCGGCCGCGGCGGCCTGACCGCCGCGCCCGCCCGCGAGTCGCGCGTCAGCGGTTCGCACTTCCGCCGAACTCACGCTCCAGGGAGGCGCGCTGGTTGGCGCCGAGGCCCCGCACACGGCGGGACTCGGCGATGCCCAGACGCTCCATGATCTGCTTCGCACGGACCTTGCCCACACCGGGCAGTGATTCGAGGAGGGCCGACACCTTCATCTTTCCGATGACGTCGTCGGACTGACCCTCTTTGAGAACCTCGGCGAGCGAGGTTCCCCCGTGCTTGAGCCGGTTCTTAACCTCGGCCCGCTCCTTGCGAGCCTTGGCAGCCTTTTCCAGGGCTGCGGCGCGCTGTTCGGGGGTTAGGGGCGGAAGAGCCACGCCGGGTCACCTCAGGTTTCCACTCGACGGAGTCGGACGGGTTGGGAAACTAGCGAGTTCACCGCCCATAAGGCAACGTGAAGTGCCGTTTAGCCCGCCATAAATTCATGAAAATCACTCCCCGGAGTGTCCTCAATACGGAGTGTACACAATCCGGGGCCCTCGGCGGCACATCCCCCTGCCTTGCTGGGACTTTCGCGTGATCGTGAAAATCCCCCCTTTCGGACCCCAAATGCGGCACTCGGCACCGGTTTGCCGGCCCGGTTCCCGCCCGCGCCGGACCGTCCCGCGACGGCCCCGGCACCGCCTCGCGGCACCCGCCGGCACCCCCCTGTGAGGTCTCCCACAAATGATCCCGACCGAGTGACGCTCATCACGCCGGGCCGTTCCGCACGTCGCCGCGGGAGCGTTACTGTCATCCTCGACAGCACGACCCGCCAAGATCCGCTCTCCGCCTCCGGAGGACTCCCGCACCGCACCAGCTCCCCAGCCCGCCGCCAGGGCGGCGTCATGGACGCGGAACCGCCGCCCGGCCGCCGACGACCGTCCGCGGCCCGGAATCGCCACTCCGCGTGAACGAGTTCGCCCGGCCGGCACGTATCGCAATGCGGCGTGACTCGGCCTCCGCATTCGCATGCGACTAAAACCACAATGCGCGATCCCGTGCGCCGCAATACTCGTCCGCAATGCAGTTCTGTGCCACCGCGCACCCCAATCAGCGCGCGCCCCGGCCGCACGCGCGGACCTCACACCCGGCGCAGGGCGGCGGCGATGGCGGCCGCGGCGGCGCCCGGGTCGGGGGCGCCGGTGATGGGGCGGCCGATGACCAGCAGGTCGGCGCCGGCGGCCAGCGCGGCCTCGGGGGTGGCGACGCGGGCCTGGTCCTGGGTGTCGGCGCCGGCGGGGCGGACACCGGGCGTGATGAGCGTGATGTCCGGTCCGACCTCGGCGCGGACGGCCGCGGCCTCCTGCGGGGAGCACACGAGGGCCTGAGCGCCCGCCTCGACGGCGAGGACGGCGAGCCGGCGGACGGCGTCCCGGGCGGGCCCCGCGAGGCCCAGGGCGGTCAGATCCGCCTCGCCCAGCGACGTCAGGACGGTCACCGCCGCGATCTTGCTGGCCGGGGCGGCCTCGACCGCCTCCCGGATCATCGCGGGCCCGCCGGCGGCGTGCACGGTCAGGTACGACGGCTTGAGGCGCGCCACGGCGCGGGCGGCGCCGCGCACGGTGGCCGGGATGTCGTGCAGCTTGAGGTCGAGGAAGACCTGGACGCGGCTGGCGCCGCGGACGCTGGCGACCACGTCCGGCCCGTAGCGCAGGTACAGCTCCAGGCCCACTTTGACGGTGGAGACGTGCGGTGTGACCAGGGTGGCCCAGCGCGCGGCCGTCTCCAGGTCGGGCGCGTCCAGCGCGACGGCGATGGGGGCGGCGGTGGGGGCGGCGGTCACAGCTTCTCCTTCTCGGGCTCTTGCGGGCGCACCTGGGGCGGGACGTATCCGGCGGGCTTGTGCGCGAGGCCCACGGCGTCGGCGAGGCGGCTGATGCGGCGGGCCGCGAGGGCCTCCTCCAGTTCGCGCAGGACGCGCGGGCCGGCCGTCGGGTCGTGGAAGAGGGCGGTGCCGACGGCGACGGCGGACGCCCCGGCGAGGATGAACTCCAGGGCGTCCAGGCCGGTGGCGATGCCGCCGACGCCGATGACGGGCGTGCTGGGCAGCGCGGCGTGCACCTGGTAGACGCAGCGGATCGCGACCGGCCGGACGGCGGGCCCGGACAGGCCCCCCGACACGCCGGTGAGGGCGGGGCGCAGCGTCTCCGGGTCGATCGCCATGGCCTCCATGGTGTTGATCAGGGTGAGGCCGTCGGCGCCCGCGTCGACGCAGGCGAGCGCGATGGTGACGATGTCGGTCACGTCGGGGGCGAGCTTGGCGAAGATCGGGACGCCGGGCCGGGCGTGGTCGCGGACCGCCCGCACGACGGACGCGGCGGCGGACGGGTGCCAGGCGAACATGCGCCCGCGGTCCTCGACGTTGGGGCAGGCGATGTTGACCTCGATCGCGGCGACGCCCGGGACGTGCCGGAGCCGCCGCGCCAGCTCGCCGTACTCCTCGACGCTGTTGCCCGCGACGGAGACGATCGTGCGGACCTCCTGCTCCATGAGCCAGGGGAGGTCGTGCTCCAGGAACGTCTCCACGCCCGGCCCGGGAAGCCCCATGGCCGTCAGGAGGCCGCTGGGCGTTTCCGTCACGCGGGGTGTGGGGCGTCCCGCGCGCGCTTGGGCCATCACGGACGTGGTGACGAACGCGCCAAGGCGGGTGAGGTCGAAGAACGGGGCGAGCTCGCGCCCCGTCCCGCCGCACCCTGAGGCCGTCAGGACGGGATTGGGAAGCTCCAGGGGCCCGAGGGTGGTCGTGACCCGGTCGCTCATTGGGAGCCCCCTTCGTTGACGCTCAGGACGCGCGGCGCACCGAGCGCGTCGAACGGGATGGTTCCGAGGTCGCCCCAGCGGACGCGGTCGCCGCGCAGGACGGGACCGTCCGCGCAGGCGCGGACCATGCGGGTCACGCCGTCCTCGCCGTGGACGGGCAGCATGCACGTCATGCACACGCCGATGCCGCACGCGCCGGTCCGCTGCAGGAACTCCTCCACCGACACCTGCGAGGGGAGCCCGAAGTCGCCGGCGACCTGCGTGACCGACCGGAGCAGGCCGGTGGGTCCGCAGCCGTAGACGACGTCTGTGCCCGTCTCCTCGATGACGCGGGGCAGCACGTCGCGGACGGTGCCCTTCTCCCCCATCGACCCGTCCTCGGTGACGACGGCCGAGCTGTCGCCGATGCGCTGCGCCATGCGGGAGCCGAACACCTGCCGCGCGGACGTCCCGGCGAGGACGAAGTGCACCTGGCAGCCGCGCCGCAGCAGCGAGTCGGCGAGCGCGAACACGGCCGCGCCGCCGGGCCCGCCTGCGGCGAGCAGGCAGTTCACCGGGTCGCGCGGCAGCCGGAACGGGCGGCCGAGCGGCCCGACGAGGTCGATCTGGTCGCGGGAGCGGCGCCCGGCGAGCCACGCGGTGCCCGGCTCGGTGTCGGCGAACACCAGCTCGACGGTCCCGCCGTAGTCGGACTTGACCTCGTGCACCCCGAAGAAGCGCCGGACCAGGCGGGAGGTGTGCTCGCCGCCGACGGCGAGCGCCACGAACTGGCCGGGCCTGAACCGCTCGGCGATGGCCGGGGCCACCAGCGTCATCGCGTGGTAGTCCTGCACCTGGCGGACCGTCAGAACCGTCGCCGACGTCTGCACCGGTGTGTCGGACACCCGTCTCCCTCTCCTCAGTCGTGCGCCGCGCGGGCCGGAGCGGCGTCCGCCCGGCCCGCGCGGCCTGTCCTCACCCGGGCTGCACGGCGTCACCGGCGCCGGCGTCCGCGCCGGCACCGCCGGTCCCGCGGGCGCCGCCGATCCGCTCGGCGTGCTCCTGGAGGGAGCGGACGCCGACGAGGCCGCCGGTGACGGCCTCGATGCCCTGCACCGCCGCCGCGAGACCCTGCACGGTCGTCACGCACGGTACGCCCCGCAGCACGGCCGCGGTACGGATCTCGTAACCGTCGAGCCGCGGCCCGGACTGCCCGGGGCTGCCGAAGGGAGTATTGACGATGAGGTCGACCTCGCCGTCCAGGACGCGCCGCACGATCGTGGGCTCACCGGACGGGCCCGGACCCTCGCTGTGCTTGCGCACGATCTTGGCACGCACGCCGTTGCGGCGCAGGACCTCCGCGGTCCCCTCCGTGGCAAGAATCTCAAAGCCCAGGTCAGCGAGGCGTTTCACCGGGAACACCATGTGCCGTTTGTCCCGGTTCGCCACGGACACGAACGCGCGCCCCTTGGTCGGCAGCGAGCCGTAGGCGGCCTGCTGCGACTTGGCGAACGCGGTTCCGAAGACCTCGTCGATGCCCATGACCTCGCCGGTCGAGCGCATCTCCGGGCCGAGCACGATGTCGACGCCCTGGCCGCGCTCGTTGCGGAACCGGTCGAACGGGAGGACGGCCTCCTTCACCGCGATGGGCGCGTCCAGCGGCAGCGTCCCGCCGTCGCCCGTCGCGGGCAGCAGGCCCTCGGCGCGCAGCTCGGCGACGGTGGCGCCCATCATCACGCGCGCCGCCGCCTTGGCGAGCGGCACGGCGGTCGCCTTGGACACGAACGGCACCGTGCGGGACGCGCGCGGGTTCGCCTCCAGGACGTACAGCACGCCCGCGGAGAGCGCGTACTGGACGTTCATGAGCCCGCGCACGCCGACGCCGCGTGCGAGCGCCTCCGTCGACTCCCGGATGCGGCGGATGTCGTCGTGCCCCAGGGTGATGGGCGGCAGGGCGCACGCCGAGTCGCCGGAGTGGATGCCGGCCTCCTCGATGTGCTCCATCACACCGCCGAGGTAGAGCTCCTCGCCGTCGAACAGGGCGTCGACGTCGATCTCGATGGCCTCGTCCAGGAAGCGGTCGACGAGAACGGGGTGTTCGAGCAGTGCCTCCGCGCCCAGCGCCACCGTGGCGCGGGCCATGTACGACTCCAGCGTGACGTCGTCGTACACGATCTCCATGCCGCGTCCGCCCAGCACGTAGGAGGGACGGACGAGAACCGGGTAACCGATCTCGTCGGCGATCTCGCGGGCCTCCTCGTAGGACGTGGCGGTGCCGTGCTTGGGCGCGAGCAGCCCCGCCCTGTGCAGGACCCGTCCGAACGCACCGCGCTCCTCCGCGAGGTGGATGCTCTCCGGGGACGTGCCCACGATCGGCACGCCGGCGTCCTTGAGCTTCTGGGCGAGCCCCAGGGGCGTCTGCCCGCCGAGCTGGACGATGACGCCCGCGACCTCACCGGACTGCTGCTCCGCGTAGACGACCTCCAGGACGTCCTCCAGCGTGAGCGGCTCGAAGTAGAGGCGGTCGGAGGTGTCGTAGTCGGTGGAGACCGTCTCGGGGTTGCAGTTGACCATCACGGTCTCGTAGCCCGCCTCGGCCAGCGTGAACGACGCGTGGACGCACGAGTAGTCGAACTCGACGCCCTGGCCGATGCGGTTGGGGCCGCTGCCCAGGATCAGCACCTTGGGCTTGGCGCCCGGCGGCACCTCGGTCTCCTCGTCGTAGGCGGAGTACAGGTACGGGGTCCGGGCTTCGAACTCGGCGGCGCACGTGTCCACGGTCAGGTACACGGGACGGATGCCGAGCGCGTGCCGCAGCTCCCTGACGACCTCCTCGGAGAGGCCGCGCAGCTCGCCGATCTGCGCGTCGGAGAACCCGTGCCGCTTGGCGCGCAGGATCTTGTCCTTGGTGAGCGCGTCCTCGGCGGTGCGGATCTCCTCGGCGACCTCGTTGACGGCCGTGATCTGGTCCAGGAACCAGGGATCGATGCCGGTCGCCTCATACATGTCCTGGATGGTGGCTCCCGCCCAGAGCGCGCGCTGGACGTCCTTGAGCCGCCCATCGTGCGGACGGCCGGCCGACTCGACCAGGGCCGCGGCGTCGGCCTCGCCTGCCCAGCTGAACGACGAGCCCTTCTGCTCGAGCGACCGCAGGGCCTTCTGCAGGGCCTCGGTGAAGCAGCGGCCGATGGCCATGGCCTCGCCCACGGACTTCATGTGCGTGGTGAGCGTCCCGTCGGCGCCGGGGAACTTCTCGAACGCGAACCGGGGCACCTTCACCACGACGTAGTCGAGGGTCGGCTCGAAGGACGCGGGCGTCTCCCGGGTGATGTCGTTCGGGATCTCGTCGAGGGTGTAGCCGATCGCCAGCTTGGCCGCGATCTTGGCGATCGGGAAGCCGGTGGCCTTGGACGCCAGCGCCGACGACCGCGACACCCGCGGGTTCATCTCGATGACGATCATCCGGCCGGTGCCGGGGTGCACGGCGAACTGGATGTTGCAGCCGCCGGTGTCGACGCCGACCTCGCGGATCACCGCGATCGCGACGTCCCGCATGTTCTGGTACTCGCGGTCGGTCAGCGTCAGCGCGGGCGCGACCGTGATCGAGTCGCCGGTGTGCACGCCCATCGGGTCGAGGTTCTCGATCGAGCACACGATCACCACGTTGTCGTGGCGGTCGCGCATGACCTCCAGCTCGTACTCCTTCCAGCCGAGGATCGACTCCTCCAGGAGCACCTCGCCGGTCGGGGACGCGTCCAGCCCGGCGCCGGCGATGCGGCGCAGGTCGTCCTCGCCGTGGGCGAAGCCGGAGCCCCGCCCGCCCATCGTGAAGGACGGCCGGACGACGAGCGGGTAGCCGAGCCCCCCGGCGGCCGCCAGGCAGTCGTCCATCGAGCGGCAGATGACCGACCGGGCGGACTCGGCGTTCAGTCCCTGCTCGCGCGCCACCTTGGCGACGACGTCCTTGAACTTCTCCCGGTTCTCCCCGGCCTGGATCGCGTCCACGTCGGCGCCGATCAGCTCGACCCCGTACTCGGCGAGGACGCCGCTCTCGTAGAGCGCGATGGCCGTGTTCAGGGCCGTCTGGCCGCCCAGGGTGGGCAGCAGCGCGTCCGGCCGCTCCTTGGCGATGATCTTCTCGACGACCTCGGGGGTGATCGGCTCGACGTAGGTCGCGTCGGCGAACTCGGGGTCGGTCATGATCGTGGCCGGGTTGCTGTTGACCAGCGTCACCCGCAGGCCCTCGGCCTTCAGCACCCGGCACGCCTGCGTGCCGGAGTAGTCGAACTCGCACGCCTGCCCGATGACGATCGGCCCGGAGCCGATGACCAGGACGGACGTCAGGTCTTCGCGGCGCGGCATTACCTCGACCCCTCCATCAGTTCGCAGAAACGGTCGAAGAGCCCGGACGCGTCGTGCGGGCCGGCCGCGGCCTCCGGGTGGTACTGGACGCTGAACGCGGGCCTCTCCAGGAGCCTCAGCCCCTCCACGCACCCGTCGTTCAGGTTGACGTGGCTGACCTCGCCGGGGCCGTAGGGCGTGTCGAAGGAGCCGTCGGTCGGGGCCTTCACGGCGAACCCGTGGTTGTGGGCCGACACGTCGACCTTGCCGGTCGTCCGGTCCTGGACGGGCTGGTTGATGCCCCGGTGGCCGAACCTCAGCTTGTACGTCCCGAGGTCGAGGGCGCGGCCGAAGATCTGGTTCCCGAAGCAGATGCCGAAGAACGGCGTCCCCGCGTCGAGGACGCCTTTCAGCGCGTCCACCGCGTATCCGGCGGCAGCCGGGTCCCCAGGGCCGTTGGAGAAGAACACGCCGTCGGGGGCGAGGGCGAGGATCTCCTCGGTCGTGCTGGTCGCGGGCAGGACGTGAACCTCGCAGCCCCGCTCCGACATCCGGTGCGGCGTCATCGACTTGATGCCGAGGTCCACGGCCGCGACCGTGAAGCGCCTCTCGCCCTCCGCCTGGACGACGTAGGGCTCCTTGGTGGAAACGTCCCGCGCGAGGTCGGCGCCCTCCATCGAAGGGCTCTGCCGTACACGCTCGACCAGGGCGTCCTCGCCCAGCGCTACCGCGTCGGCCCCGCTGAAGATGCCGGCGCGCATCGCACCCCTGTCGCGGAGGTGCCGCGTCAGCGCGCGCGTGCCCGAGATGGCGATGCCCACGACGCTCTGGTCGCGCAACGCCGAACCCAGCGAGCCGGTGGCGCGCCAGTTGGACGCGACCCGGGCGGGCTCACGCACCACGTAACCGGCCACCTGGATGCGCCGCGATTCGGGGTCCTCGCCGTTGATGCCGGTGTTGCCTATGTGGGGGGACGTCATCGCCACGATCTGGCGCGCGTACGAGGGATCGGTCAGGGTCTCCTGGTAGCCGGTCATGCCGGTGTTGAAGACCATCTCGCCGAAGGTCTCCCCCTCGGCCCCGTACGCGGCCCCGCGGAACACCCTGCCGTCTTCCAGAACGAGCAGAGCAGGGGTCATTGAAGCTTCCCTTCGAGGACGGTCGGCTTGCCGCGCAGGAACGTCGCGACGACACGTCCGGGCAGCTCCAGCCCCGCGAACGGGGTGTTGCGGCTCTTGGACGTCAGCGCGGACGGGTCCACGGCGCGGCGAGGCGACGGGTCGTACAGCGTGATGTTGGCGGGCGAACCTGCCTCCAGCGGACGGCCCTGTCCGGAAAGGCGGCCGATCTGCGCGGGCCGGGACGACATGCGGTCGGCGACCCCGGCCCAGTCGAGCAGCCCGGTCTCGACCATCGCCTCCTGGACGACCGGGAGCGCCGTCTCCAGGCCGATCATGCCCATCGCGGCGACGGCCCACTCGGTCTCCTTGGCCTCGACCGGGTGCGGGGCGTGGTCGGTGGCGACGCAGTCGATCGTCCCGTCGGCGAGGGCGTGCCGCAGCGCGGTGACGTCGTCGGCGGTGCGCAGCGGCGGGTTGACCTTGAAGATCGGGTCGTAGGACCCGGCCTCGCCGTCGGTCAGCAGCAGGTGGTGCGGGGTGACCTCGGCGGTCACCGGGCAGCCCTTGCTCTTCGCCCACCGGATGATCTCCACCGACCCGGCCGTGGACACGTGGCACACGTGCAGCCGCGACCCGACGTGCTGGGCGAGCAGCACGTCCCGGGCGATGATCGCCTCCTCGGCGACGGCCGGCCAGCCGGCCAGGCCGAGCGCGGCCGACATCTCGCCCTCGTTCATCTGCGCGCCCTCGGTGAGGCGCGGCTCCTGGGCGTGCTGGGCGACGACGCCGCCGAACGCCTTCACGTACTCCAGCGCGCGGCGCATGATGACCGCGTCCGACACGCAGTGCCCGTCGTCGGAGAAGACCCGCACCTGCGCGGCGGAGTCGGCCATCGCGCCCAGCTCGGCGAGCTGCGCGCCGGCGATGGCGCGCGTGACGGCCCCGACGGGCTGGACGTCGCAGTACCCGGCCTCGCGCCCGAGGCGCCACACCTGCTCGACCACGCCGGCCGTGTCGGCGACCGGGTCGGTGTTGGCCATCGCGTGGACGGCGGTGAACCCGCCCATGGCGGCGGCCTTCGTCCCGGACTCGACGGTCTCGGCGTCCTCGCGGCCCGGCTCGCGCAGATGGGTGTGCAGGTCGACGAGACCCGGGAGGGCGACGAGCCCCCGGGCGTCGACGACCTCGGCCCCGGCCCCGTCCAGCCCCGGGCCGACCTCGGCGATGGAGGCGTTCCGGACGAGGATGTCGGCGGCCTCGCCGCCGAGGAGCCGGGCGCCCCTGATGATGTACGCGCTCACTGGGCGACCTCCTGGCCGATGGCGGGCTCGGACCCGCCGAGCAGCAGGTAGAGGACCGCCATGCGGGCGCTGACGCCGTTGGCGACCTGCTCGACGATCGTGGACCGGACGGAGTCGGCGACCTCGGCGGCGATCTCCACGCCGCGGTTCATCGGCCCCGGGTGCATGACGATGGCGTGCTCGGGCAGCTCCGCCATGCGCTCGGCGTCCAGCCCGTAGCGGCGGCTGTACTCGCGCACCGTCGGGAAGTAGGCGGCGTTCATCCGCTCCTGCTGGACGCGCAGCATCATGATGACGTCGCTCTTCGGGATGACGCCGTCCAGGTCGTAGGACACCGAGCACGGCCACGTGTCGATGGCGACCGGGAGGAGCGTCGGCGGCGCGACCACGGTGACGTCCGCGCCGAGGGTGTCCAGCAGCAGGACGTTGGATCGTGCCACCCGGCTGTGCAGGACGTCCCCGACGATCGTGACCTTGCGGCCCTCCAGGCCGCCGAGGCGCTTGCGCATCGTGAACGCGTCCAGGAGCGCCTGCGTGGGGTGCTCGTGGGTGCCGTCGCCGGCGTTGACGACGCTGCCCCGCACCCAGCGGGCGAGCCGGTGCGGCGCACCGGACGCGCCGTGCCGGACGACGACGCCGTCGGCGCCCATCGCCTCCAGGGTGAGCGCCGTGTCCTTCAGGCTCTCGCCCTTGGACACGCTGGAGCCCTTGGCGGAGAAGTTGATCACGTCCGCGGACAGCCGCTTGGCGGCGGCCTCGAACGAGATGCGGGTCCGGGTGGAGTCCTCGAAGAACAGGTTGACGACCGTCCGGCCGCGCAGCGTGGGCAGCTTCTTGATGGAGCGGCCCGCGATCCGCGCGAGCTCCTCGGCCGTGTCGAGGACGAGCAGCGCGTCATCGCGGCTCAGGTCGGCGGCGGAGATCAGATGGCGGTTCATTCGGCACCTCCCGCGGAACCGGCCGGCACGGGGCCGAGCAGGACCGCGTCCCGCCCGTCGTTCTCGTCCAGCAGGACCTTCACGGTCTCGCGCATCGAGGTGGGCAGGTTCTTGCCCACGTAGTCGGCGCGGATCGGCAGCTGCCGGTGCCCGCGGTCGACCAGCACGGCCAGCTGGACCGCGCGGGGCCGGCCGAGGTCGTTCAGCGAGTCGAGCGCGGCGCGCACCGTCCGGCCGGAGAACAGCACGTCGTCGACGAGCACGACGACCCTGTCGTCGACGCCCTCGGCGGGCAGCTCGGTGCGGCCGAGCGCGCGGGCCGGCCGCATCCGCAGGTCGTCCCGGTACATGGTCACGTCGAGCGAGCCCCAGGGCACCGGGCGGCCCTCGACCTCGCGCAGCGCCCCGGCGAGCCGCTCGGCCAGCGTCACGCCGCGGGTCTGGATGCCGAGCAGCAGGACGTCGTGCCCGCCCTTGGTCCGCTCGAGGATCTCGTGTGCGATCCGGGTGAGCGCGCGTCTGATGTCGGGACCCTCCAGAACGGCCTTGGGCCGGGGGTCACCGTCCGCCACGCGCTGCTCCTGCCTCGGGGCAGCATTCACCGCCTGAACCTCCTTCCCCGCCTCACGGGACGGGCCTTAAAGGACGTCTTGTCCCCCACACGTTAGCAGCCGGGCGGGTCCGGCCCGCATCCGGACCGCTCCACGTCTTCGCAGGTGAGAGGGGTCACATTCGGCACCCTTCCGGGGCGCCGGACGGGACCGGGAACGGGCCGCCGCGCCTTGCCCGCGGGGCGTGGCGGGCGTCCGGGCGGCTCCGATCGAGTCCTGCGGATTTCGACCGCTTTTTTCCAATCAGCTTGACCTGGGGCCGTACCCGTTTTACCGTCACTGTCCGTAACCATCCCTGGGGACGGACTCCCGCGGCCTTCCGGCTTCGAGAATCCGTCTCCCCCCGGTGACTGAAGACCGGGGTCCGACGACGACGAAAGTGAGCCTGGGGGGCCGCAGAATGCCGTCTGAATACGCAAAGGCTCTCGGCGCGCGACTGCGCGCCATCCGCACCCAGCAGGGCCTGTCCCTGCACGGTGTGGAAGAGAAATCCCGCGGCCGCTGGAAGGCCGTCGTCGTGGGTTCGTACGAGCGGGGCGACCGCGCCGTCACCGTTCAGAAGCTGGCCGAGCTCGCCGATTTCTATGGCGTGCCGGTTTCCGAGTTGCTGCCCGGCGGAGCCGCGCCGAGCCCGCTCGGGCCTACACCCAAGCTCGTGATCGATCTAGAGCGGTTGCAGCAGCTTCCGAAAGACAAGGCCGGTCCTCTCGCCCGTTACGCCGCGACGATTCAAAGCCAGCGGGGCGACTACAACGGAAAGGTCCTGTTCATCCGCCAGGAAGACCTGCGTTCACTCGCGGTCATCTATGACAAGTCCCCGACCGAGCTCACCGAGGAGCTCATCGGCTGGGGCGTCCTCGACCCGGAGGCGCGCCGCGCCGTCGAGTCGTTCTGATCCACCGCTTCACCTGTTTCACCGCACGGCCGTTACGGGGTCCGGCACCGCGCCGGGCCCCGTTCCGCGTCCGGGGGGCCTCCGGCGCGGGACGAGGAGGGCCAGCGGGAGGACGGCGGCCATCACGGCGGCGCTCACGGCGAAGCCGGTCGCGTAGCCGCCCTCGCCAGGGACGACCACGATGACGACCGCGGTGATCTGGGTCCCCAGGGACGCGCCGACCGTCCGGATCAGCGTGTTGATGCCCGTGGCCACGCCCGTCTCCCCCGCCGGGACGGCGGCGACGACCAGGTTCGCCACGGCGGCGTAGGCGAAGCCCAGCCCGATGCCCCGCGCCAGGCCGCCGACGTAGAGCTGCCACATGGCGGCGTGCTGGAACGCCACGAACGCGTAGCCGAGGCCGGTCATCAGCGCGCCGCCGAACAGGACCATGCGGGAGCCGATGCGCCGGTCCAGGAGGCCGGCCGTCATGCCCGCGGCCGTCATGCCGATGCTGGCGGGGAGCTGCAGGAGGGCCGCCTGGGTGGCCGTCCCGCCGAATCCGAAGCCGGTGCCGTCCGGAAGCTGGACGAGCAGCGGGAACAGCAGGCCGCCGGCCATGAGCGCGTAGCCGGACAGCAGCGACGCGGCGTTCGCCGTCCAGACGCCGCGCACCCGCATCAGCCGCAGGTCGATCAGCGGCTCGGCGACGCGGTTCTCCGTCCACAGCCAGGCGCCGGCGGCCGCGGCCGACAGCGCGAGCAGGCCGAGGACGCCGGGCGACGTCCAGCCCCAGTCCATACCCTCCGTGAGGGCGGTGAGCGCCGCCACCAGCCAGGCCCCGAAGAGGGCCGCGCCCCACCAGTCGACCTTCGCCGCCGCCTTGGGCGCCGACCGCGGCACGATCCACCAGGCGAGCGCCACCCCGGGCACGAGGCCCGCGACCGGCAGCCACAGCAGCCACCGCCAGCCGAGGTAGTCGATGATCGGCCCGGCCAGGCACCAGGACACGGCGCCGCCGAGCCCCAGCATGGACGACATGAGGCCGACGGCCGAGGCCGTCCGGGCGGGCGGGACGACGTCCCGGATGATCGTGTACGCCAGCGGGAAGACGCCGCCGCCGATGCCGGACAGGACGCGTCCGGCCAGCATCACCGGCACGGTCCCGGCCAGGGCCGCGACGACCATCCCGGCGGTGGCGACCCCCAGGACCGCGAGCAGCACGCGCCGGGGCCCGTACAGGTCGCCCAGCCGCCCGGCCACCGGGGTGGCGACCGCCGCGGACAGCGTCATCGCGGTGAGCGCCCACGCCGCACCCGCCGGGGTCGTGTGCAGGCCGTCCTGGATCTGCGGCAGCGCCGGCGTCACCACGGCCATCGACAGCGAGTAGGCCATCACCCCGAGGAACGCCAGCAGCGGCACCAGCCCGCGCCCGCCCTGCCCCGCCACCGAGGTCCCCTCCTGTAGTTCGCCGCTCTAACGATCTCATAAGCGGACGAACCGTCAGCGATCCCCCATACGGGTGAGGGCGCCGCCCCTGCGGCGGGAGGCACGGCCGCGCCCGGCCCCGCCACGATCGATGTATGACGAACTCCGCCTCCACCCCGCGCTGGACGCGCTGGGCCGCACACGCCATCACACTGCTGGCGCTGCCGTCCGGCATCTGGCGGCTCGGCCTCGCCACGGGCCTCCACCTCGGCTACACCGACGCCGGCTACCGGACCGTCTGCCCGCCCGGCTTCTGGGGGCCCGCGTACCTGGTGCTGCTCGCCGTGGTCAGCGAGGGCGCCGCGCTCCTCTGCCTCGGTCTCGTGCAGCGGTGGGGCGAGGTGGTTCCGCGCTGGATTCCGGTCATCGGCGGCAGGAACGTCCCGCCGCCCGCGGCGCTGATCCCGGCCTGGCTGGGCGTCGCCGTCCTCGCCGTCCTCTGGACGCCGCTCCTGGCCTGGTGGACGATGCCCGCCGACGACATGACCCCGGCCGGCCACACCATCACCGGCTTCCTCTACCTCCCGCTCGTCGCCTGGGCACCGCTGCTCGCCGCTCTGGCCGTCTCCTACCGGCGCCGGGCCGGCTCCACCCGACGGGCGACCGCGAGGGGCGATGCCGGCCTTTCCAGCAGATCAAGGACCCCCGACGGCACCGTTCGCCCGGAGCGCCTCGATGCGCTGCCGGGGCAGTGACAGGACGTCCCGCAGCACCTGGTCGGTGTGCTCGCCCAGCAGGGGGGCGGGATCGGGCGGACGTGAGGCGTCCCCGAGCCGAACCGGAGAACCCGGCGCCAGGTGCGTGCCTATGCCGGGCTGGTCCAGCGGGGCCATGAGGGGTTCGCCGTGGAGGCCGGCGGCCACTTCCGCGAAGTCGCGGTAACGGGACCACAGGACGGACGCACCCTTCAGGCCGTCCGCCACCTGCTCGCATGTGCGGGACGCGAACCAGTGGGCGAGCACGCCGCCGAGCGCCTCACGGTGGCCGTAGCGGTCGCCCGCGCGGCGGAAGTCGGCGCCCAGGGCGCGTTCGAGGGCACCGGCCACCTCGCCGAGACCGGTGGCGTCCACAAGGTCGCGCCAGTGCCGGGCGGTGAGGACGGCCACCATGACGCGTCCGTCCGCGGTGGCGAAGTCGCGCCCGAAGTCGCCGAACAGGTGGTTACCCAGGCGAGGCCTGGACTCGCCCAGTTGCGCCTCGGCCAGATAGCCGAGATTTCCCGCCGTGGCCAGGGCGACGTCCTGCAACGCCACCTGGAGCCGCTGCCCCTCTCCCGTGCGCAGACGGTGCCGCTCGGCCGCCAGCAGCCCGATGGCCATGTAGAGGCCGCATGCCACGTCCCAGGCGGGCAGAGCGTGGTTGACGGGGGTCTCCTGGCCGGACGGGCCCGTGATCGACGGGAAGCCCGTGGCGGCGTTCACCGTGTAGTCGACGGCGTTGCCGCCTTCGCGGGTCCCCTGGAGCTGGACGTGGATCAAGTCCGCCCTCACCGCGCTCAGCTCGTCGTAGGTGAGCCCCGGGCGCGGCGGTGCGTTGGTCAGGACGACACCGCATTCGGCGACGAGATCCGCGGCCACCTCGCGTCCCTCGGCTGAACGCAGGTCGACGGTGACGGAACGCTTGCCCTTGTTCAGCCCGGCCCAGTACAGGCTCCGCCCGGACGGCGCCAGCGGCCAGCGATCGATGTCGGGGCCGCCCCCGACCTGGTCGACGCGGATGACGTCCGCGCCGAGCTGCGCCAGCGTCATCCCACCCAGCGGCGTCGCGACGAAGCTGGACAGCTCCACCACGCGCATCCCGTCCAGCGGCAGCGTTCCCGTCATGAAGCGATGTCTACCAGCACACCCCGCCCGCCCCCGCGAACGGGTGTCACCCGACGCACACCGCCGGCACCCGGCCGGCCGCGGCGCACCGATCAGCGTCGCACCGGATCGGCCTCACGCCGACCGCCCCCGCTTCGACCGCCCGCAGGGCGACGGCCGCAGGGCGACGGCCGCAGGGCGACGGCCGCAGGGCGACCGGCACAGGGCGACCGGCACAGGGCGACCGGCACAGGGTGGGGATCGCGCCGGCGGGGCCGGCTCGGGGGGTTGCGGCCGCCGCCGGCGCGATCGCGCGGGGCGCCGGGGGCCGGGAGCCGCCCTGCGGTGAGGTCGGCGGGGCGGCCCCGGCCCCCGGCGTGGCCGGTCCCGGGGAGGTGGGACGGGCCTCCGTGATCGCTCAGCCGGCCTCGGGGACGGGCAGCGTCGGCTGCCCGTCGATGCCGAGGGTGTCCTCGACGAGGGTGACGAAGACCTCGGCGTCGTGCTGCAGCTCCTCGGCCTCGCGCGGGGTGGCGGCGCGCGGGAGGCCCGCCTCGGCGGCGGCGCGCTTGTCGGCGCCGGCGGCGAAGAAGGCGGCCCACTCGCGCAGCGCGGGCTCGGCCTCGGGCAGCAGCACCCACACGCTGCGGGGACGTCCGCGGCGGTGGGTCTCCAGTGGCTCCTTGGACGCCAGCACCGCGGCGGCGGCGCGCAGCGCGGCCAGGTGGGCGCAGACGTAGCGGACGGCGGGCGAGGTGGCCTCGGCCGCCTCGGCGAGGCCCATCCGGGCCGCGTGCAGCTGGCCGGCGGCCGTGTG
Organism: Actinomadura darangshiensis; assembly: GCF_004349235.1. GTDB lineage: Bacteria > Actinomycetota > Actinomycetes > Streptosporangiales > Streptosporangiaceae > Spirillospora > Spirillospora darangshiensis. The sequence continues at coordinate 53,068 of NZ_SMKY01000007.1, forward strand.
CGCCGGCCGCGGGGCGGGCAGCGGGCGGTGGCGTGGGCGTGGGCTCGGCGATGGGACGGACTGGGCGGCGGAGTGGATACCCCGTGCGGTCACCGTTCCGGACATGTCTGCCTCCTTCCGGGCTCGGGCCGGCCGGGCGGAGAGCTTCCCCTCACTCCGCCCGGCCGTCCGTCCCGCCGAAACACCGCGACCGGCGGGGACGTCGCCCTGGCGCGGGCCGCGAGTCCCGCACCACCTCGAACATAAGTTCGACGCATTCACAGTAAACCGCCCCGGCGGCGATTCGTCAACGTGTTCGAACGCGTGTCGTGCGCCGCAGGTCAGAGGCGGTGCCGGAGGTCACTTCCCGGGGCGTCTGACGTGCACGGGAACGTTCGTGCCGAGGAGGTCCGGGAAGTACTCGGCGATGTGCATCGGCATCCGGACGCAGCCGTGCGAGGCCGGGTCCTTCGGGACGTCCAGGGCGCCGTGGAAGGCGATGCCGCCGTTGAAGTAGATGGGGTTGTAGAGCTGCCCGAGCGGCGACGTCTCCCAGCCGGAGGCGCGGCGCCCCGTCCGGAAGTCGCCCGTGCCCGTGGAGGCGTAGCGGCAGCGCGCGACGGTGGCGCCGCGGTCCTTGGCGCAGTAGTACTGGCCGGAGCCCGACGAAATGTGCGAGATGAGCCGCGGCCGGCCGTCCTTGTAGAGGACGAGGTACTGCCGCTTCAGGTCGACGTCGACGCGGTTCTTCTCGCGCTTCTTGGCCATCGGACGCGGTTCCTTGGGGGCGTCCAGGGCGTCCCAGAACGACGTGGAGAGCGTCCCCTTCAGCTTGAGGCGGTTGACGGCCTGGAACGCCCAGACGGCCGTCTGGGTGGACGGCCCGTACTTCCCGTCCGCCTTGCCGGGGTCGTAGTGCAGTTCCTTGAGGCGGTGCTGAAGTGCCTTGACGTCGGCGCCCTTGGCGCCGGGTTTCAGCTTGCGGTGGGTGGGCGTAGGGCTCGGGGTCGGCTTCGCCGGCGTCGTGGACGGCGAGCCCTCCGGTGGGGCCGGCGCCGCGGCGCCGGAGTCGTCGCAGCCCGCCAGGAGGACGGCCGCGATCAGCAGGACCGCGCTCTTCCGCACGTCGATCGGTCTCCCTCGCATGCGCTTGACCTTAAGGTGCTACCCATGCATCCGAATGCCGAAATCGTCGCGAAGGCCCTGCTCGACCAGGGCGCGACCGGGGTCATCGTGGAGCTTCCCGACTCCGCGCGGACGGCGCAGGCCGCCGCCGAGCAGGTGGGCTGCGAGGTCGGCGCGATCGCCAACAGCCTGGTGTTCGACGCCGACGGGGCGCCGCTGCTGGTGCTGACCAGCGGGGCGCACCGCGTCGACACGGCGAAGGTCGCGGCGCTGGTGGGCGCCGCGAAGGTGCGGCGGGCGACGCCGGAGTTCGTCCGGGAGGCGACCGGCCAGCCGATCGGGGGCGTCGCGCCGATCGGCCACCCGGCGCCGGTCCGCACGCTCGTGGACGTCTGGCTGGAGAAGCACGGCCAGGTGTGGGCGGCGGGCGGGCACCCGCACACCGTCTTCCCCACGTCCTACGACGAACTGCTGCGGATCACCGGGGGCACCCCGGTGGAGGTGGAGTGATGGAGATCTGGCACAACCCGCGCTGCTCGAAGAGCCGGGCCGCCAAGGCCGCACTGGACGAGGCGGGCGTGGAGTACACCGAGCGCCGCTACCTGGACGAGCCGCCCACGGCGCAGGAGCTGGACGCGGTCCTCACCCGGATCGGCGCCGAGCCGTGGGACGTGGCTCGGCTGAACGAGCCGGTCGCCAAGGAGCTCGGTCTCAAGGAGCTTGAGCACGACCGCGCCCGCTGGATCGAGGTCATGGTGGCGAATCCGGTGCTGATCCAGCGTCCGATCGTCCTGACCGGCGGCACGGCGGTCGTGGCGCGTGATCCCGAATCGGTGCGCAAGGCCCTCGACGACCGGTGACGGGGCACCGCGCGGGTCTAGTCTCTGTCGGGTGAGGGACCCGAAGCTCCGCGAGATCGACCAACGCGCCTTCCTGCGCAGGCTCAGCCCCATGCTGGACGTGTACGCGGCCGCGATGGAACCGCCGAACGAGCAGCTTCCGGGCCGGCACACCATCATGGAGCGGCACACCTCGTATCCGGGGTTCCGCGCGTTCGTGGCCGAGCGGCCCGGTGCGCTGCGCGTCATGCCGAGCCCGGTCCAGGGGTTCGCGTACGGGTTCCACGGGACGCGCGGCCAGTGGTGGCACGACGTCGTCCACCAGGCGCTGTGCGACCTGGAGGGCCCCGAGCACGCCGACGGGTGGCTGGAGGACACGTTCGAGGTCGCGGAGCTGCACGTCCATCCGCAGGCGCAGGGCAAGGGCCTCGGCCGCGGCCTCCTCGGCGCGCTGTGCGAGGGGCGGCCCGAGCGGACGGTCGTCCTGTCGACGCTCGACAGGACGCCGGACACTCCGGCGCGCACCCTGTACCGCTCGGTCGGCATGGTCGATCTGCTGGCCGGCTTCGAGTTTCCCGGCGGCGGGCCCCGCTACGCGGTCATGGGCGGGACGCTGCCCCTGGCGCCGTACCCGGCGCCGTCCAGCAGCGAGTAGACCTCGCGCGTCGCCGTGGACTTGTTGAACGTGATGAAGTGGATGCCGGGCGCGCCCTGGTCGAGCAGTTCGCCGCACACCTGCGCGGCGTGCTCGATGCCGAGCCTGCGGACCGCCTCCGGGTCGTCCGCGACGGCGTCGAACCGGGCCCTGACCTCGGGCGGGAACGGCGCGCCCGACAGCTGCTCGGACCGCTCGATCGTGCTGATCTGGGTGACCGGCATGATGCCGGGCAGGATCGGCACGTCGCAGCCGGCGGCGTCGACGCGGTCGCGCAGCCGGAAGTAGTCCTCGGCGCGGAAGAACATCTGGGTGATCGCGTAGTCGGCCCCGGCCCGGCACTTGTCCACGAAGTAGCGGGTGTCGCTCTCCACGTCGTGCGAGCGCGGGTGCTTGTAGGGGAACGCGGCGACGCCGACGCTGAAGTCGCCGTAGGAGCGGATCATCCGGACGAGGTCGGCGGCGTACTCGACGCCGTCGGGGTGCTTGACCCACTCCCCCATCGGGTCGCCGGGCGGGTCGCCGCGCACGGCGAGGATGTTGCGGACGCCGGCCGCGGCGAACCGGCCGATCAGGTTGCGCAGCTCCGCCTGCGAGTGGTTTACGGCGGTGAAGTGCGCGACGGGGGTGAGCGTGGTGTCGGTGGCGATCCGCTCGACGATGTCGACGGTCTTGTCGCGGGTGCCGCCGCCCGCGCCGTAGGTCACCGACACGAACGTCGGGTGCAGGGACTCCAGTTCGCGGATCGCGCGCCACAGGTTCCGTGCGCCCTTGTCGGTCTTGGGCGGGGAGAACTCGAACGAGAAGGACCGGTCTCCGGAGGCCAGCAGCTCTCGCACGGTGGGGGGCCGATCGGGGCGTAGGCGTCGCATTCCCCAAGCCTACAGAAGGAGCCCCGGCCGACGTTCCGCGTGATGCTCACCACACTGCACGGGCGTTATGTCCCTATTTCCGACAATCCAGTGACCTCTCACGTTTTCGACGGGAGGTTGAAACCGCCCAGGTGGATACGATCTCGGGCATGTCGACCAGCCGTATCCGCAAGGAGGTCGACGAGGCGCTCCTGGCCTTCGTCGACCGGCAGCGCCCGGCCCTGCTCGCCATCGGCGAGGACCTCGGGCCGCTGCTGTCCGCCCTCGACGCCCTGCTGAGCGGCGGGAAGCGGCTGCGCCCCGCGTTCTGCCACTGGGGGTGGCGCGCCGCCGGCGGCGGGGACGCCCCCGGCATCGTGGCCGCCGCCGCGTCCCTGGAGCTGCTCCAGGCCAGCGCACTGATCCACGACGACGTGATGGACTCCAGCGACATCCGCCGCGGCCAGCCGTCCGCGCACCGCCGGTTCGAGGCGCTGCACCGCGCGCAGGGGTGGCCGGGCGACGCGCAGGCGTTCGGCGGCGGCGCCGCGATCCTGCTCGGCGACCTGTGCCTGGCGTGGTCGAGCGAGATGTTCGAGAGCTGCGGGCTGGACGGGGACGGCCGGGAGCGCGGCCGTGCCGTCTACGACCTGATGCGCACCGAGGTCATGTGCGGCCAGTACCTCGACATGCTGGAGGGGTCCCGCCGCGCGGCGAACGTCGACGCGGCGCTGCGCGTGGTCGAGTACAAGAGCGCCAAGTACACGATCGAGCGCCCGCTGCACCTCGGCGCCGCGCTGGCCGGTGCCCGCCCGGACGTGCTCGCCGCGCTGACCGGCTACGGCCTGCCGCTCGGCATCGCCTTCCAGCTCCGCGACGACGTCCTCGGCGTGTTCGGCGACCCGGCCGAGACCGGCAAGCCCGCCGGCGACGACCTGCGCGAGGGCAAGCGGACCGTCCTGGTCGCCCTCACCCTGGCGCGCGCGTCCTCGGCGCAGGCCGCGTCGCTGGAGCGCCGCCTCGGCGACCCCGCCCTCGACCGCCCGGGCGTGGACGAGCTGCGCAGGATCATCGAGGAGACCGGCGGCCTCGCCGCCTGCGAGGCCATGATCGAGCGCTACCTCCGCGAGGCCGAGAAGGCCCTGGAATCGGCCCCGATCACCGCAGAGGCACGCCACGCCCTCGCCGACCTGGCCGTCGCGGCCACCACACGCAGCACATGAGCGACTCGTGACACGATTCGGCCAAGTTTCCCTGGTGGACTAGAACTTTCCCACCGATTGGTGGCAGAAATGTCGCCATGTGCGCCGACAGCCCTGGGAACCGCGTGCCGCGCTTCGACCCGCTCCCCGAAGAGGAGTGGGACGACGTGGTCAAGGCCGTGACCGCCTCCATCGGGCCGCTGAACATCGTCACCACGATCGCCCGCCACCCGAAGCTGTTCCACTCCTGGATCGGGTTCGCCTCGATGCTGCTGATGGGCGGCACGCTGAGCGACCGGGACCGCGAGCTGGCGATCCTGCGGACGGCGCACCACCGTTCCTGCGCCTACGAGTGGGACCACCACCGCAAGGTCGCGCTGGGCGTCGGCCTCACCGAGGGCGAGATCGCCGCGCTCCGGCTGGCCCCGGACGAGCACGGCTGGAGCGACGAGGACCGCATGGTGCTGACCGCCGCGGACGAACTGCACGCCGGCGGCACGGTCTCCGACGCGACGTGGACGGAGCTGTCCACCCGGCTGGGCGAGCATCAGCTGATCGAGCTGGTGATGCTGATCGGGCACTACCACCTGCTCGCCTTCACGCTGAACGCCCTCCGCGTCCAGAACGAGGACGGGCATTGATGCGCGCCGGCCGGTGGCTCCCGGCGGCGGCCGCGCTCGCGTCGGTGCTGGCGCTCGCCGCGGTGCAGGCGCCCGGCGAGGCGCGGGCGGAGACGGGACGCTGCGGCGACCCGGCCCAGCGCCCGTGGTGCGACACGTCGCTGACGCCGGACCAGCGGACGGCGCTGCTGCTGCCGAAGATGACCGGCGACGAGAAGATCGCGCTGCTGGCGTCGGACGATCCGTTCGGCGGCCCTCTCGGCGGGTTCTTCGAGAACGCGCACGCCGACACCAACGACGGGATCGAGCGGCTTGGCATCCCGCCGGTGTACATGGCCGACGGGCCGGCCGGCGTCAGGCAGGGCAAGGCGACCGCGTTACCCGCGCCGATCGCGCTGGCGGCGGGCTTCGACCGGGAGGGCGCGCGGCTGTACGGCCGGACGGTCGCGTGGGAGGCGAGGCACCGGGGCAACGACCTCGTCTTCGGCCCGACCGTGGACGTCCTCCGCACGCCCCGCAACGGCCGGACCTTCGAGGGCTTCGGCGAGGACCCGTACCTGTCGGCGACGCTGGGCGTGCCCTGGATCAAGGGCGCGCAGGCGCAGGGCGTGATGACGTCGGTCAAGCACATGGCCGTCTACACGCAGGAGACCGACCGGCTGTCCCTCAGCATGACCGTCGATCCGCGGACGCTGCGCGAGATCTACCTTCCGCCGTTCGAGGCCGCCGTGAAGGACGGCGGCGCGGCGACGGTGATGTGCGGGTTCGGCGAGCTGAACGGCCGGTGGGCCTGCCAGGACGACGCCGTCCTGAACAAGATCCTGCGGTCGGAGTGGGGGTTCACGGGGCTCGTCCCGTCCGACCACACCGCCGTGCAGGACACCGTGGGGGCGGCGAACGGCGGGCTCGACATGGAACTGCCGATCGGCATGAAGTACAACGCGTTCCTGCTGAAGCTGGCCGTCTCGCAGAGGAAGATCACGCAGGCGACGATCGACGCCCACGTGAGCAACGTCCTGCGGACGATGTTCCGGTTCGGGGTGTTCGACCGGCAGGCGTACCCCAACGACCTCACCCGCATCGACCGGGCCGCGAGCCAGACCGCGGCCCGGCGCATCGAGGAGGACGGGATCACGCTGCTGAAGAACGACGGGATCCTGCCGCTGAAGGCCCCGAAGTCGATCGCGCTGATCGGGCGGGCCGCGCAGGAGAGCCCGAGCGGATTCGGCTCGGCGAAGGTCGTCCCCTTCACGACCGTGAGCGCGCAGGACGGCATCGGGCGCCGTGCCGGGTCCGGAACCAAGGTGACCTACAACAGCGGTGACAACCCGGGGGATGCCGCCGGCGCCGCGCGCGCCGCGGACGTCGCCATCGTGTTCGCCACCGACAGCCAGGGCGAGTTCTTCGACAAGTCGTGCCTCACGCTGGAATGCGGCGAGCCGCTCAGGGGCGACCAGGACGGGCTGATCTCCGCGGTCGCCAAGGCCAACCCCAACACGATCGTCGTGCTGAACACGGGCGGTCCTGTGCTGACGCCCTGGGCGGGACAGGTGAAGGGCATCATCGAGGCCTGGTACCCGGGTCAGGAGGCAGGGAACGCCCTGGCGCGCGTCCTGTACGGGGACGTCGACCCAGGCGGACGGCTTCCCGTGACGTTCCCCGTCAACGAGAACGATGCGCCGACGTCCGGCAACCGGGCCCAGTACCCCGGCCTCAACAAGGCCACCACGTTCTCCGAGGGCGTCATGGTCGGTTACCGGCACTACGACGCGAAGGGCACCGCACCGCGTTTCCCCTTCGGGCACGGCCTGTCCTACACCACGTTCGCCTACAGCGGGCTGGTGGCGAGCACCAAGGCCGTGCAGGTGACGGTGACCAACACCGGTGACCGGAGCGGTGTCGCCGTCCCGCAGCTCTACATCGGCATGCCGTCGCCCGGCGTGGACGTCCCGCAGCCGCCCAAGCAGCTCAAGGGCTACACCAAGGTCACGCTCGCGCCAGGCGAGAGCACGAAGGTGACGTTCCCGCTGTCCGCGCGCTCGCTCGCCTACTGGAACGTGGAGGCGAAGGCGTGGAAGGTCGCGGACGGCTGCTACGAGGTCATGGTGGGCTCCTCGTCCCGGCAGATCGCCCAGAAGGGGAGGCTCGGGACGTGCCGCTGACGGCGAAGATCGCGGTTCCGCTGCCGTACCCGCCGGTTACGCGGTACAAATGAGGAAATCTTCGTCCGTCCCCGCCGAGTCGGAGTCCCCCAGTGCCGCACGACACCTCCCGCGGGAGGACGAACACCCGTCCCGCGCGTTCCGCCGCCGCCCGCCCCGGGCACGGCGGCCAGGCCCATGCGGGCCGCCCCGGCAAGCCGCACTCCGGCCAGGCACGTTCCGGGCAGGCCCGGTCCGGCCCTGACGGGCGCGCCGCCTCGGACGGGCACGGCACCTCTGACGGGCACGGCCCCTCGGACGGGCACGGCGTCCCGGACCGGCAGGGCGGCGCGCCCCGCCCGCCGCGCGGCCGCGACCCGCGGCCCGGCACCCCGCTCGGCCCCGACGACCCGCGCGGCCTCGGCGGCTACACGCTGCTCGGCCGGCTCGGCGAGGGCGGCCAGGGCGTCGTCTACCTCGCCCGGAACGGCGGCGGCGAGCTCGTCACCGTCAAGATGCTGCGCGGCGGCATCGCGGCCGGGCACCGGGCGCGCAGCCGCTTCGCCAAGGAGGCGGACGCGGCCCAGCAGGTGTCCGGCCGGCACACCGCGCGCGTCCTGGACGCCGACATGACCGGCGACCGCCCCTACATCGTCAGCGAGTTCGTCGAGGGCCCGTCGCTCCAGCAGGTCGTCGCGGGCCGCGGCCCGCTCGCCGGGCCACGGCTCCGCAAGGCCGCGCTGCGCACGGCGGCGGCGCTCGCCGCGATCCACCGCGCCGGGATCGTGCACCGCGACTTCAAGCCCGGGAACGTCCTGCTCGGCCCGGACGGCGCCAAGGTCATCGACTTCGGCGTCGCCCGCACCGCCGACGCGGCCCCGCTGACCACCGGCCCGGTCGGGACGCCCGCCTACATGGCGCCCGAGCAGATCGAGGACGAGCCGGTCGGGCCGCCCGCCGACGTCTTCGCGTGGGGCGCCACCATGGTGTTCGCCGCGACGGGACGGCCGCCGTTCGGCACCGGGCCGAGCGCGGCGGTGATGCGGCGCGTCACGTCCCGCAGGCCGGACCTCGGCGACATGGAGGGCCCGCTGCGCGACCTCGCGGCCCGCTGCCTGGACAAGAACCCGGCCGCGCGGCCGACCGCGTCGCAGATCGTCCGGGCGCTGCGCGCGGGCCAGGCCCCGGCCCAGCGGCCGCGGCCGACGCGGATCCCGCGCTACCGGTGGCGGATGATGGTCGCGCTCGGCGCCGTCGTGGCGGCCGGGTTCGTGCTCGGCATCCTGGTCTGACCGGCCGCCGGTCCGCTCACCAGTGCGGCGGGCGGTCCTCCAGTAGGCGGGAGTCGTCGTCGCCCGTGCGCCACTCGCCCCAGCCGATGTCGGTGTCGTCGGACGTCTGGTCCGGCAGGATGTCCAGGTCGTCGTCCAGGTCGACCGGGCGGTCGTCGTCGGGTCCCACGTTCATGATCCCCATTCTCGGCGATCGGATCGGTGCCTCGCACCGTGATCCAGGTCAAACCCCGACAAGGTCCGGCGGCCGGCCGCTCAGGGGGCCAGCCGGCGCGCGAACTCCGCCGCCGCCGCGCCCGGGTCGTCGGCGTCGGTGATGGCGCGGACGACCACGACGCGGCTCGCCCCCGCGGCCAGGACCTCGTCCAGGTTGCCGAGGTCGATGCCGCCGATCGCGAACCAGGGCCGTGCGACGCGCTGCGCCGCGACGTATTCCAGCAGCTTCGGTCCGGGCGCGGCACGCCCCGGCTTGGTCGGCGTGGGCCACACCGGGCCTGCGCAAAAGTAGTCGGCGCCCGGCTCGGTGGCGGCCTCCGACGCCTGCTCGCCGGAGTGCGTCGACCGGCCGATCAGGATGTCGCCGCCGGTGATCTCGCGGGCGGCGGGGACCGGCAGGTCGTCCTGGCCGAGGTGCAGCACGTCCGCGCGGACGGCGTGCGCCACGTCGGCGCGGTCGTTGACGGCCAGCAGCGCGCCGTGCCGCTCGCAGGCCGCCCGGAAGATCTCCAGGTAGGCCATCTCCTGCCGCGCCTCCAGCCCCTTCTGGCGGAGCTGGATGAGGTCGACGCCGTTGCCGAGCACGGCGTCGAGGAAGGCGGGCAGGTCGCCCTGGCGCTCCCGCGCGTCCGTGCAGAGGTAGAGGCGGGCTCGGCTGAGCCGGGCGCGCAGCGCGACGGCGCGCTCGGTGGGCAGGTGCCTGGACACGGCGGGGGAACGTCCTTTCAACGGAGATCGCGAGGGCGCGGCGGCGGTGTCCCGCCGCGCGCGACCCCCGCGATCCTGTCACGTGCATCGGCTGCCGCCTGCGGCGGCGGCGTGTCAGAAGGCGAGCGCCTGGGCGCGGCGGCGGACCTCGGTCCCCCGGTTCTCGGTGAGCGCGTCCACGGGCGTCCCCGGCAGCGTGTCGTCGGCCGTGAACAGCCAGCGGATCGTCTCCGCGTCGTCGTAGCCCGCGTCCGACAGCAGCGTGAGCGTGCCGGGCAGGCCCTTGATGACCTGGCCGTCCTTGATGAAGGCGGCGGGCACCATCGGCTCGCCGGCGCGGCGCACGGCGAGGATCCGGTGCTCGTGGATCAGCTGCTTGATCCGGTTGGGCTTGATCCCGAGCCGCTCGGCGGCCTCCTTGAGGGTGAGCCACTCGCCGGCGAGGGCGTCGGTGCGGGGGTCGAGTGCGCTGTCAACGGTTGCGTGCATCTGCGTCACGCCCCCTTGCTACCACGTCATCGGAAGCCTCAAACCCCCTGGACAGCCGTTAGGCGCCCACGGCGATCGCTATGGGCGAACAGCCTGCCGGACGGGCACGTCCGGGTCGGCCATCGCCTCCGGATCCACCGGGGTCCCGGCGGCCATCACCCGCCTCGCCTGCACCAGGTCGCGGGGGCGGCCGACGGTGAGGACCGCGTCGAGGCGGTCGCCGGTCAGCCACGCCGCCGCCCACGTCCGGCCGGCCGGGTCGCCGCGCCGGACGAGCCGCTCCGAGGCCGCGTGGTTGCCCGCGTACTGGACCATGCGGCCGAACTGCTCCGACCAGAAGTACGGGACGGCGTCGTACACGGCGTCCTGGCCGAGGAGGGACGCGGCGGCGACCTCGGGGGCGTTGAGCGCGGTGTCCCAGTGCTCGACGAGGAGCCGCCGGCCGTACCGGTCCGACCACCAGGCGGCGCAGTCGCCGGCCGCGACGACGTCCGGGCGGAGGGCGCCCGGGTCCTCCTCGCCCATGTAGGTGCGGAACGAGCCGTCGGTGACGACGCCGCGCTCCAGCAGCAGTCCCGAGCCCTCCAGCCAGGACAGGACGGGCCGCACGCCGACCCCGACGACCACCTCGTCCGCGTCGATCCGGCCGCCGCCCGCGAGGACGAGGCCGCTGTCCTGGACCTCCGCGACCTTCACGCCGGTGAGCAGCTCGACGCCCGCCTCCGCGTACCAGGGGGCGGTGAGCGCGCCCACCTCGGGTCCGATCGCGTTCGCGAGCGGGGTGTCGGCCGCCTCCACGACGGTGACGCGGCAGCCCTTCTTCGCGGCGGCGGTGGCGACCTCGGCACCGATCCAGCCCGCGCCGACGATCACGATCCGGGCACCCTCGGTGAGCCGGGACCGCAGGTCGCGGGCCTCCTCGATGGTGCGCAGGACGTGCTGGCGGCCGTCCCCGGGCAGCGTGATCGGAGCGGCCCCGGTCGCGATCACGAGGCCGTCGAACGGGAGGTCGCCCGCCGTGGACGCGACGGTGCCGCCGCGTCCGGGCGCGTCCAGCCGCAGTCCGGTGGCGCGCTCGCCGAGCAGCGGGTCGCAGCGCAGGGCGTCCCAGTCGGCGTCGACGGTCGTGTCGTCGGACTCGCCCGCGAGGACGGCCTTCGACAGCGGCGGCCGGTCGTAGGGCTTGTGCCGCTCCGCCGACACGAGGGTCAGCGCGCCCTCGTACCCCTTGCCTCGCAGGGCCTCGACGGCGCGCACGCCGGCCAGCCCGCCACCCACGACGATGACGCTCTCCATGAAGGCCACCCTAACCGGCGGCCGTTTTCGATTGGACACCTGTCCAGGCAGTTGCTCACTTTGCCGAGGTCGTATGGTGGGAACCGGGTAAAAACGGCACAGAGCGCGGGAGTCCGGTGCGACCGGGCTGAGAGGGCGGCTGACCGGGCCGCCGACCGCCACGACCTGATCCGGATCATGCCGGCGAAGGGAGCGCGCATTGCGGATCGTGATCATCGGCGCCGGGGTCATCGGCCTCGCCACCGCCTGGCGCACGGCGGCGGGCGGCGCCGCCGTCACCCTCGTCGACCCCGCGCCCGCGTCCGGCGCCTCGTCGGTGGCCGCGGGCATGCTCACCCCCGTCAGCGAGCTGACGTACGGCGAGGAGCCGCTGCTGCGGCTCGGCCTGGCCTCCCGCGACCGGTACGGCGCGTTCGCCGCCGAGCTGGAGGAGCTGACCGGCCTGGACACCGGCTACCGCACCGACGGGATCATCGAGGTCGCGTTCGACTCCGACGACCTGAAGCACCTGGACGACCTGCGCCGCTTCCAGGAGAGCCTCGGCATCCCCGTCGAGGCGCTGACCGGCCGGGAGTGCCGCAAGCAGGAGCCGATGCTCGCGCCCGGCGTGCGCGGCGGCCTGCTCGCCCCCGCGGACGGCTCGATCGACCCGCGCCGGCTCGCCCCGGCGCTGCTGGCTGCGTGCGAGCGGCTGGGCGTCCGCCTCGTCCGGCGGCGGGCCGCGCGCATCGTCGCCGAGCACGACGCTGCGGCCGGGGTGGGCCTGGACGACGGGACCGTGCTCCCCGCGGACCGGGTCCTGATCGCCGCCGGGCCGTGGTCGGGCGACCTGGAGGGCCTGCCGCCCGGGACCGTTCCACCCGTCCGCCCGGTGAAGGGGCAGGTGATCCGGCTCCGCACCCGGACGCCGTTCATCCGGCGCTCCACCCGCGGCCTGGTGAGGGGCTCGTCGGTCTACCTGGTGCCGCGCGCGGACGGCGAGATCGTCCTCGGCGCCACCCAGGAGGAGCTGGGCTTCGACACGCGCGTCACCGCCGGCGGGCTGTGGGAGCTGCTGCGGGACGCCCGCGAGCTGCTGCCCGGCATCACCGAGCTGGAGTTCGCCGAGGTCACGGCCGGGCTGCGGCCGGGCTCCCCCGACAACGCCCCGGTCATGGGGCCGACCGCGATGCCCGGCCTGTTCGCGGGCACGGGGCATTTCCGCAACGGCATCCTGCTCACCCCGGTGAGCGCCGACATCCTGTCCGCGATGCTGCTGGACGGGCCCGTCCCCGAGGTCGCCGGGGCGTTCGCCCCCGGCCGCTTCGCCACCGAGGTGCGCGCATGAAGGTGATCGTCAACGGAGAGCCGCGGGAACTGCCGGAGGGCGCCAGCGTGGCCGACGCCGTCGCGGCCGTCACGGCCGCCGCGGCGGGCCTGGCGGCGGCGCTGAACGACGAGGTCGTCCGCCGCTCGGCCTGGGAGGCGACGCTCCTGAACGAGGCCGACCGGCTCGAAGTGCTGACCGCCGTCCAGGGAGGATGAACGTGGAGAAGCTGGTCATCGCGGGCGAGGAACTGGACTCGCGGCTGATCATGGGCACGGGCGGCGCGCCCAGCATGCAGGTGCTGCGGGAGGCGCTCACCGCGTCCGGGACGGCGCTGACCACGGTCGCGATGCGGCGGGTCGACCCGTCCGCGCGCGGCTCGGTGCTGGACGTCCTGGCCGAGTGCGGCATCCGGGTGCTGCCCAACACGGCGGGCTGCTTCACCGCCGGGGAGGCCGTGCTGACGGCCAAGCTCGCCCGCGAGGCGCTCGGGACGAACTGGGTCAAGCTCGAAGTGATCGCGGACGAGCACACGCTGCTGCCCGACCCGATCGAGCTGGTCGAGGCCGCCGAGCAGCTCGTCGGCGACGGGTTCACGGTGCTGCCGTACACCAGCGACGACCCCGTCCTCGCGCACCGCCTGGAGCAGATCGGGTGCGCGGCCGTGATGCCGCTCGGGTCCCCGATCGGGTCGGGGCTCGGGATCCGCAACCCGCACAACATCGAGCTGATCGTCGAACGGGCGAACGTCCCGGTGATCCTGGACGCGGGGCTCGGGACGGCGTCCGACGCCGCGCTGGCCATGGAGCTGGGCTGCGACGCCGTGCTGCTGGCGACCGCCGTGACCCGGGCCCGGCACCCGGCGCGGATGGCATCCGCGATGCGGCACGCGGTCGAGGGCGGGCGCCTGGCGCGGCTGGCCGGACGCATTCCGAAGCGCCGCTACGCGCAGGCGTCCTCACCCTTCGAGGGCCTCGCCACGTCGTAGCATCACTAAACGTTCACCTGAAGAAACATTCGCTGGACCTGAAACCACTGCGCATCCAGACTGGGCCCGTCGACCGGACCGTCGTGCCGCAACCCGGCAGGTCATTTCGGTGTCGATGGAAACGACCCGTATCTAAGGTGCGTGACATGCAGCAGGACAACGGCGGACGCGCCGCCAAACTCGCGGTGGCGGCCGCCACGGTCACGGTCGTGCTCTGGGCGTCGGCCTTTGTGGCGATCCGCAGCGCGGGCGCCGACTACAGCCCCGGCGCCCTCGCCCTCGGCCGCCTCCTGTCCGGGACGGTCGTGCTGGGCGTGCTCTGCCTCGTCCGGCGCGAGGGCCTCCCGCCCAAGGGCGCCTGGCCCGGGATCGTCACCGCGGGCGTGCTGTGGTTCGGCGCCTACATGGTCGCCCTGAACTGGGGCGAGCAGCTCGTGGACGCCGGCACCGCCGCGCTCGTCGTCAACATCGGGCCGATCCTCATCGCGCTCCTCGGCGGCTGGCTGCTGAAGGAGGGCTTCTCGTCCCGGCTCCTGGCGGGCATGGCCGTCTCGTTCGCGGGCGCCGCCGTCGTCGGGCTGTCGATGTCCGGGGAGGGCCGCTCGTCCGTCGGCGGGGTGCTGCTCTGCCTGGTCGCCGCCGTCACCTACGCGGCGGGCGTCGTCAGCCAGAAGCCCGCGCTGCGACACGCCTCGGCGCTGCAGTTCACCACCTTCGCCTGCGCGATCGGCGCGCTCGCGACCCTGCCGTTCTCCGGGCAGCTCGTCTCCGAGGCCGCGGACGCCTCGGCCGGCGCGACGCTCAACATGGTCTACCTGGGCGTCTTCCCGACCGCGATCGCCTTCACCACCTGGGGATACGCGCTGGCCCGCACGTCCGCCGGGAAGATGGGCGCCACCACCTACGCCGCGCCCGCCCTCGTCGTGCTCATGTCGTGGCTGTTCCTCGACGAGGTCCCCGGCGCGGTCACGCTCGGCGGCGGGCTGCTCTGCCTCGCCGGCGTGGCCGTGTCCCGCAGCACCCGGACCCTCCGCCGGCGCGTCCCGCCGGTCACTCCGGAACCGGGCGCCCCGGAAGAATCACCCTCCGGGCTCATCGATGCTCATACTCGCGACTGATGAGAACCTCGCCGATTCGCCCGTAAACTCGCACCGATGGACACGACGGTTGCTGATCCACTCGTCGGGCGGGTGCTCGACGGGCGCTACCGCATTGAGTCCCGCATCGCCCGCGGCGGCATGGCCACCGTCTACGTGGCCCGCGACATCAGGCTCGACCGCATCGTCGCGATCAAGGTGATGCACGCCGGACTCGCCTCCGACGAGGACTTCGTCACCCGCTTCATCGGGGAGGCCAAGGCCGCGGCCGCGCTCTCGCACCCGAACGTCGTCGCGGTCTACGACCAGCGCACCGACGGCGAGCACGTCTTCCTGGTCATGGAGTACGTCAAGGGCAACACCCTGCGCGACGCGCTGACCACGCTCGGCCGCCTCGGGCCGCGCGCCGCGCTGGAGATCATGCAGCCGGTGCTGGCCGCGCTCGGCGCCGCGCACCGCGCGGGTCTCGTGCACCGCGACGTCAAGCCCGAGAACGTCCTGATCACCGAGGACGGCCAGGTCAAGGTCGCCGACTTCGGCCTCGCCCGGGCCGAGACCGCGAGCAAGATGACCAAGACCGGCATGATCATCGGGACGGTCGGCTACCTCGCGCCCGAGCAGGTCCTGGCCGGCAGCGCCGACGTCCGCTCCGACGTGTACGCCGCCGGGATCATGCTGTTCGAGCTGATGACCGGGGAGCTGCCCCACCAGGGCGACACCCCGCTCGCGGTCGCCTACAAGCACGTGAACGAGACCGTCCCGCCGCCGTCGAGCCTCGTTCCCGGACTGCCCCGGCAGGTGGACGACCTGGTCACCGACGCGACGAGCCACGACCCGTCCCGCCGCCCGCAGGACGCGAACCAGTTCCACGCCGAGGTCTCCGAGGTGTTCGGCGGCCTGCCCCGCGACTTCGACCGGCGCGTCGAGGAGGCGTCCCGCAACGCCACCGGCGTGCTGGAGGCGCCCGCCCCCGGCCACACCGCCGTCCTCGACCCCCGCGCGACCGACCCCTACGTCCCGCAGCGCACCCGGACCGACCGCGCCATCGGCGCGCTGACCGGCCGCTACGTCCTCATCGCCCTCGGCGCGCTCGCGGCGCTCATCCTCGGCTGGGCGGTCTGGTACCAGACGTCCGGGCAGTACGAGCACGTCCCGTCCTCGATCATCGGGATGAAGGTCGCCGACGCCCGCGGCCAGCTCGAATCGGACGGCCTGGACGTGCGGACCGCCAAGGCGATCTACGACGACCGCGTCCACAAGGGCGGCGTCGCCAAGTCCGACCCGCCCGCAGGCGCCCGCGTCGCCAAGGGCGAGACGGTCACGCTGACCCCGTCCAAGGGCATCACGCCCCGCGAGGTGCCCGACGTCGGGGGCAAGTCCCTCGCCGACGCCAAGAAGACCCTTGAGGACAAGGGCTTCACCGTCGGCCGGACGAGCAGCAGCCCGTCCCAGACCGTCGCCAAGGACCGGGTCATCAGCACCGACCCGGACGCCGGCGAGAAGCAGTCCCCCGACGAGCCGGTGAGCGTCGTCGTCTCCACCGGCATGTCCATGCCGAACCTCCTCGGCCAGAACGGTGACGCCGCCGCGAACCAGCTGCGCTCCATGGGCCTGGACGTCACCGTCCAGAAGAAGAAGGTGGACGGCAAGGAGCCGAACACCGTGATCAGCCAGGACCCGTCCGAAGGCCAGGGCGTCTCCCGCGGCGACGACGTCACCATCGTCGTCAACAAACGCGACTGCATCGTCGACGCGGGCCCGTTCCAGTTCGGCTGCGACGACGGGAACGGCGAGCAGAACGTCCCCGTCCCGAACCTGACGGGCCGCCGCGTCAACGACGCGAAGAAGGCCCTGGAGGACTCCGGCTTCAAGGTCAACGTGACGGGCCTCGGCGGCAACGTCGTCCGCTTCCAGTCCCCGAACAGCGGCGAGGCCCCCCGCGGCTCCACCGTCACCCTCGTCAAGGGCCCGTGACCGGCTAGGCTGAACCAGCCATGACCTCACCCATCAGCCCTGTCGGGGCGCACGTCCCCGTGGCCGGCGGCCTCGCCACCGGCGGCCTGAAGTACGCCGCCGAGATCGGCGCCGAGGCGATCCAGGTCTTCGTCGCCAACCCGCGCGGCTGGGCCCTGCCCGAAGGCAAGCCCGCCGAGGACGCCAAGCTCCGCGAGCACGGCATCCCGGTCTACGTCCACGCCCCGTACCTGGTGAACTTCGGCTCCCCCACCCCCGAGACCCTCGCGAAGTCGATCGCAACGGTCCGCCACTCCCTGACCCGAGGCCGGGCCATCGGAGCCCGGGGCGTCGTGGTCCACACCGGCTCCGCCGTGACCCAGACCTACGACGAGGCCATGGCCCAGGTCCACGAGCACGTCCTCCCCCTCCTGGAGGAGATCCCCGAGGACGGCCCCGACCTGCTTCTCGAACCCATGGCGGGCCAGAACAACATGCTCTGCGCCAAGGTCCAGGATCTGGGCCCCTTTTTCGAGAAGCTGGAACACCACCCGAAACTGGGCGTCTGCTTCGACACCTGCCACGCCTTCGCCGCGGGCCACGACCTGGCCGCCCCCGGCGGCGCCAAGCAGACCCTGGACGCCCTGGTCGCCACGGTAGGCGAGGGCCGCCTGAAGCTGATCCACGCCAACGACTCCAAGGACCCCTGCGCCTCAGGCAGGGACCGCCACGAGAACATAGGCGCCGGCCAAATAGGCGAGCAGCCTTTCGCCGACCTCTTCCACCACCCCGCCGCCCAGGGACTCCCCTTCCTGATAGAAACCCCAGGCAGAGCCCCCGAACCCCACGCAAAAGACATAAAAACCCTCAAGCACCTACGCAACACATAACCCCGCCAGGCACGCGCCCCGAGGGCGCGAACACCCCAGAACGCGCGGCAACCTGATAACAGAGCAAGCCGAAGCCACAACCGCGCCCCGCGCAAAAGTCGACCACGTAGCGGGCCCGAAGGCGAGCCGGAGCCGGACGCGGCACCAACCGACAGCCACGATCACGACGGCCCCAGCCACCACCGCAACAACCTCAATCGTCGCGATCGCGTCCGAAGGCAGGTTTCGAGCTTGCGAGAAACCTGATCGCGCAGCGAGCCGCAAGGCGAGCCGAAGCGATGCAGCGATCGCACGCAGTGCCCGACGATGGAGGGCCTCCAAGGCCCGAAGGAGGAGGGCACTGCAATAGACACAGCAGCCACTGTTGCAGCGGGCCCAGCCACCACCGCAACCACGCAACAACGCAAATCCGCGCGATCGCGTCCGAAGGCAGGTTTCGAGCTTGCGAGAAACCTGATCGCGCAGCGAGCCGCTAGGCGAGCCGAAGCGATGCAGCGATCGCACCGCTTTTATCGACGATGGAGGGCCCCCAGGGCCCGAAGGAGGAGAAAAAAGCAAAGAAATACAGCTCGGGCGCCGCTGGACAACCCCCCGACTGTTCAGCGACGCCCGAGCCACAGGTCGCCGGATCCCACCCCCCCGGTACGGGATCTGGCGACTGATCCGGCGTGGGCCGGATCTCCGGATTTGCTTTTGTGGGAGGTTTCGCGGCCGGGGCCGCCCGCTCCTCCGGTGGCGGTGTGGCGTGTGGTGCCACTGAGAACACTAGGGGTCTGGTGCCACCGATCGGCACCAGGAAAACGCGAGCATCGATGAACGGTACGTAGTCGGAGATATGCGTAGCGTAGTCGTGCGACGAGCGGTCGACCGGGCGGGACGAACGGTCGCCGGGAACGGTCCACGCGGTGCGGCGACCGTTCGTGGATGAATCACGCGATTTCAGCGTTCGGGCAGGTGCAGCTGCGTGAGGGCGCGGTCGGCGCGGCGGGGGACGCGGTGGCGGGTGAGCAGGGAGACCGCGACCATGGCGGCGAAGGCGGCCGGGGCGGCGAGCATGGCGGGGGCGGCGAGGACGGCCGCGGTCCAGCCCGTCCAGGGGCCGTGGAAGAGGCGGAGGACACCCGCGGTGACGGCGAGGCCGCCGCCGAGGAGGAGGCCGGCGCCGGCGCCGGCGGCGGTGAGGCCGCGCCACCAGATGCCGAGGACGAGGAGCGGGCACAGGGAGCAGGCCGCCACGCAGAGCGCCATCGTGACGAGGCCGGCCGCGCCCTGCGGGCCGATGCGCGGGAGGAGGACGAGGGGTGCGCCGAGCGCGAAGACGACGCCGGCGCGGAAGGCGGTGACGCCGCTGCGGCGGCGGGCGCACTGGGAGACGGTCCCGGCGATGGCGACGACGAGGCCGCAGGACGTGGAGATGAACGCGGCGAAGGCGCCCGCCGTGACGAGGCCGGTGAGCAGCGCGCCGGCCGGGCCGGGGAGCATCCGCTGCGGCAGGAGCAGGACGGTCGCGTCGGTGTCGCCCGTCATCAGCAGTTCGGGTGCGTAGAGGCGTCCGAGGGTCCCGTACAGGACGGGGAAGACGTAGAAGAGGGCGAGGAGTATCGGGATCAGCGCGGCGGTGCGGCGGGCGGTGGTCCCGGACGTGCTGGTGTAGAAGCGCATGAGGATGTGGGGCAGCCCCATGGTGCCCAGCAGGACGGCCAGCAGCGCCGAGCAGGTGCGGAAGAGGCCGTGTTCCTCGCCGCGTCCGAAGGGTGTCGCCCAGGCGTCGCCGTCTTGGGCGGGCAGGCGTTCGGTGTGGGGCACGGCGGTGCCGTCCGGGAAGGTGATCTCGGTTTCGCGGGCGATCGTGTGGCGGCCCTCGGCGAGGGTCGTCGCCTCGCCGTGGCGGTGGACGCCGTCCACGCGGCCGCGGGCGGTGACGGTGATGTCCGCGGGGACGGTGACGGCGGCGTCGGTGCTTACGTGCACGCGGGTGGTCCGCTCGAAGCGCGGTGGCCCGCCGGTCGTGGGGTCGGGGCTGCCGTCCATGTGCCACATGCCGAGGAGCGCCACGGCGGGGACGGCCACGGCGGCCACTTTCACCCAGAACTGGATCGCCTGGACGGCGGTGATGCTGCGCATGCCGCCGGACACGACGAGCAGGAGCGTCACCGTGACCACGACGGCCCAGCCCGCCCAGACGGGGGCGCCGGTCAGGACGCGCAGCGTCACGCCCGCGCCCTGGAACTGCGGCAGCAGGTAGAACCAGCCGATGCAGCAGACGCAGCAGGTGACGATCCGCCGGACGGCCGTGGAGCCGAGCCGCCATTCGGCGAAGTCGGAGACCGTGTAGGTGCCGGACCGGCGCAGCGGCGCCGTCACGAACGCCAGGAGCAGGACGTACCCGGCGGTCGCGGCGATCGGGAGCCACAGCATGTCGGCGCCGTAGGCGAGCACGAGCCCGGCGGTGCCGAGGAACGCGGCGGCGGAGATGTACTCGCCGCCGATCGCCGACGCGTTCCACCAGGGGGTGACGCCGCGGGAGGCGACGAGGAGGTCGGAGGTGGTGCAGGCGGAGCGGCGCCCGTACCCGCCGAGGACTGCGATCATCACCAGCAGTGCGGCCAGGCCCGCCGCCGAGGCCGTCGCGGTCATCGCCTCGGGAACTCGCGCTCGGCCCGCTCGGCCCGTCTCAGCTGGCGTAACGCCACCGCGATCCAGACCGGCTGGACGCCGAAAGCGAGGACCAGGCCCGGCAGCGGGACGCCGTGCACCCGCGTCCGCGCGAGCTCGGGCACGAGGGCGAGCAGCGCGGGCAGCCCCGCCAGCACGGTCAGCACGACCGCGCCGGTGCCGAGGGCGGTGCGCAGCTGGGCGCGGATGAGGGCGGGCGCCGCGGCCGGGTCGGGCCGCGGAACGGAACCGAACGAGGCAGAACAAGACAGGACGGGATGGGACGGATCGGAATCGCTCTGATCGTCGCCGGGCGTGTCCGGGCCGGTAGTTTGTGTTCCGGGCGGTGCCACGCCCTCCGCCGCACGCGTGCGGACGGCCGCCGCGGCGGCCATGGCCCGGCGTTCATCGGTCATCGCTGATCTCCTCCGTCTCGCCGGGCTGGTGGAACTTGCGGACCAGCAGGTCGCGTACCTCGCGGGTGTGGCGGCGGCTGACCTGCAGCAGCTCGTTCCCGATCTGGACGGCCGCGCGACCGCCGTCGAAGCGCAGCTCGGTGATGTGCGCGGACGCGACGAGCGTGCTGCGGTGGATCCGGATGAACCCGGCCGCCTCCCACCGCTTGGTCAGCGCCGACAGCGGCATGCGCACCAGGTAGCCGCCGTCGGCGGTGTGCAGCCTGACGTAGTCGCCCTGCGCCTCCACGTGCGTCACCGTCCGGCGGGAGACGAGCCGGGTGCGGCCGCCGAGCTCGACCGGGATCATCTCGTCGTCGGGGTCGCGGGCCGCCTCCCCGGGCGGCGGGGCGGGCCGGTCCACGGCGGCGGCCACCCGCCGGACCGACTCGGCGAGCCGCTCCGGCCGGACGGGCTTCAGCAGGTAGTCGAGCGCGCCCAGCTCGTAGGCGGTGACGGCGCAGTCGTCGTGCGCCGTCACGAACACGACGTGCGGGGGCGAGGTGAACCCGGTGAGCAGCCGGGTGAAGTCGAGCCCGTCGAGCCCGGGCATGCGGATGTCCAGGAACACGGCGTCGAGGCGCTCGCCCTCCACCAGCATCCGGCTCAGGTCGCGGAGCGCGGCCGAGGCGTCCCCCGCACCGGTGACCCGCCCGATCCGCGAATCCTCGCGGAGCAGATAGGTCAGCTCCTCCAAGGCGGGGCGCTCATCGTCGACGGCGAGGACGTGAAGCATGAGGGCGACTTTGCCGCGATTACCGTCTGTCCGCAATCGGTTCCGAAAAGTGAGTGGCGTGTCGCCGGGCCGGGCGTCAGTCCGGAAACACGCCGGGACGGTACTTCGGGACGCGCAGACTGACCTTGGTTCCGGCGCCGAGCGCTGTCTCGACGGTCAGGCCGTACTCGTCCCCGTAGACCTGGCGCATGCGCTCGTCGACGTTGGCGAGCCCGATCCCGGGGGCGCCCGCGTCCTGCCGGGAGCGGGTCGCCACGCTGCCCCAGCCGGTGGGCCCGGGACGTCCCACCGGAGCGGAAAGGATCTCCTGGAGCCGCTCGGGGTCCATGCCGACCCCGTCGTCCTCGACGCTGATGGCCGCCTCCGCGCCCGAGTCGCGGGCGACGATCGAGATGTGGAACGGCTCGCGCCCGCCCGCCATGCCGTGCCGGATGGCGTTCTCGACGAGCGGCTGGAGGGCCAGGAACGGGACGGCGACCGGCAGCACCTCGGGCGCGATCTCGACGTTGCACCGCAGCCGCTCGCCGAACCTGGCCCGCTCCAGCAGCAGGTACCGGTCGATCGAGCGCAGCTCGTCGGCGAGGGTGGTGAAGTCGCGCGGGTTGCGGAACGAGTAGCGGGCGAAGTCGGCGAAGTCGAGCAGCAGGCCGCGGGCCCGCTCGGGGTCGGTGCGGACGAACGAGGCGATCGTGGTGAGCGAGTTGTAGACGAAGTGCGGGGAGATCTGGGCGCGCAGCGCCCGCACCTCCGCCTCGGCGAGCCGGATCCGGGCGGCGTCCAGCTCGGCCAGTTCGAGCCGGCCGGTGACGAGCCGGGCCGCCTCGGCGACCGCGCGGACCCGCGCCGTCGACGGGCTCCGCCAGTACGCGGTCAGCGCCCCCTCGACGCGTCCCTCGACGATGAGCGGGGCGACCATGGCCACCTGGACGCGGCAGCGCGAGCCGCCGCAGGTCAGCAGCTCGGGCGCGATGACCCGGGGCCGGCCGGACGCGAGGACGGGCAGCGCGTGCCCGACGGCGCCGGCCGCGTGGGCGCCCCGGCCGGCGCCGTCCCAGGCCAGCAGCAGCGGCGCGTCCCGCACCTCCTCGGCCTCGGGCTCGTCGTCGAAGCCGTCGGGGGCCTGCGGGGCGCGCACCGCGACCAGCGCGACCACCTCGGCGCCGAGCAGCGACCGCAGCCTGCGGGCCGTCGAGCGCGCCGCGTCCTCGGTCAGCCCGGCGCGCAGCGGCGGCGACACGCACGCGATCGAGTGCAGCGCGGCGAACGCCGCCGCCTCGCCCTCATCGGCGGGCACGCGGCGCGGCAGGAGGGACCACCGGTGCAGCACCCAGGCGCCGGCGGCGGCACCGGCGGCGGCCGTGGCGCAGAGCACGGCGCCCGCGACGGACGGTAGGACCATGGCAACGTACGGTAACGTCTGTCGTCCGCGCAGGTCCGCTCGTTGCCGATTTACGAAGGTCTCGGATGGGCCACACCCGGCCACGGGCGGCGGCCCCGCCGGGTCACAGCGGGGGCGATTCGCCCTCGTCCTCCTGGTAGGAGTAGCGCTGCTCGTGCCACGGGTCGGCCACGTTGTGGTAGCCGCGCTCCTCCCAGAACCCGCGCCGGTCCTTCACCAGGTACTCGACGCCGCGGACCCACTTCACGCTCTTCCACGCGTACAGGTGCGGGACGACGATCCGGACGGGGAAGCCGTGGTCGGGGGTGAGCCGCTCGCCGTCGCGGTGGGTGGCGAACAGCGTCCCGTCGGCGAGGAAGTCGCTCATCCGGATGTTGGCGCTGTAGCCGTACTCGGCCCAGACCATGACGTGCGTGACGTCCGGTGCGGGCGGCGCCAGCTCGACGATCGAGGTGCCGGGGACGCCCTCCCACGCGTTGTCCGGGATCGTGAACTTGGTGACGCAGTGGAAGTCGGCGACCGACCCGGCCCTCGGCAGGGCGTCGAACTCGTCCCAGGCCCACCGGTACTGCTCCCCCGACTCGGTGGCGCCGAAGACCCGGAAATCCCAGTCCTTGGGACGGAACTTCGGCACGGGGCCGTAGTGGAGGACGGGCCAGCCCCGGGGGACGTACTGGCCGGGCGGCAGATCGCTCGGCTGCGGTGCGGACTGTTCCGGGTGGGTCATGACGCGGCCATCCTTCCATCCGGCGTGACCTGAGCCATATCCGGGGGTACGCGGCGGCCCGCCCCCGCCGATCGGCTACGCTGGTCCCGTGCGCAACGTCGTGTATTTCTTTTGGTACGGCCAGCCCGGACGGCTGGTCTGCCAGGCACTGCGCTGACAGACCACAAGGCGAAAGCCCCGGGCCGGCCGGCCCGGGGCTTTCGTCGTTCCCGGGGCGGGCCGGGCGCCGGACCTACAAGGAGAGGCAGCACACTCATGGTCGTCGTCATGGCCCCGGAGGCCAGCGAAGCGGACATCAAGGCCGTCGTCTCAATAGTCGAGACGGCGGGGGGTGACGCGTTCGTCAGCCGCGGCGTGGAGCGGACCATCGTCGGGCTCGTCGGCGACGTCCAGCAGTTCGGCTCGCTGAACCTGCGCGGGCTGCGCGGTGTCAGCGACGTGATCCGCATCTCGGCGCCCTACAAGCTGGTGAGCCGCGAGAACCACGCCGAGCGCTCGGTCGTCCGGGTCGGCGGCGTGCCGATCGGCCCCGGCACGATGACGCTGATCGCCGGCCCGTGCGCGGTGGAGACCCCCGAGCAGACGCTCGGCGCGGCGCAGATGGCGCAGGCCGCGGGCGCGACGCTGCTGCGCGGCGGCGCGTTCAAGCCGCGGACGTCCCCGTACGCGTTCCAGGGCCTCGGTGAGGCGGGGCTGCGCATCCTCGCGGACGTCCGGGCGGAGACGGGCATGCCGATCGTCACCGAGGTCGTGGACGCGGGCGACGTCGAGCTCGTCGCCTCCTACGCCGACATGCTGCAGATCGGCACCCGCAACGCGCAGAACTTCGCGCTCCTGCAGGCCGCGGGCGAGTCCGGCAAGCCGGTCATGCTGAAGCGCGGCATGAACGGGACGGTCGAGGAGTGGCTGATGGCCGCCGAGTACGTCGCGCAGCGCGGCAACCTCGACATCGTGCTGTGCGAGCGCGGCATCCGCACGTTCGAGACGGCGACCCGCAACACCCTCGACATCTCCGCGGTGCCGGTGGCGCAGCGCCTCTCCCACCTGCCGGTGATCGTGGACCCGTCGCACTCGGGCGGCAGCCGCGACCTCGTCCTGCCGCTGACCCGCGCCGGGATCGCGGTCGGCGCCGACGGCGTGATCATCGACGTGCACCCGCACCCGGAGACGGCCCTGTGCGACGGCCCGCAGGCCCTGGTGGACGGCGACCTGCGCGAGCTGGCCAAGCTCGTCCGCGACCTGCCGCCCCTGGTCGGCCGCTCCCTCGCCCAGGCCCACAACCCCGACGCCCTGCTCACCACCTGAGCGGGTATCGTCCTGGCATGGCTTACTGGGCACCCGATTGCGGCCCGCCGCGCTCCTGACGGGGCGCGGCGACCGCATTCCTGCTGAGTTGTGACACGGCCCGGCGCGATCACGCGCCCGGCCGTGTCGTCCTGCGCCCCGGATCCGGATCATCTCCTCCCGATTCGAGCCCAGGAGCCTCTTTCCGTGTCCCAGAACACTTCCGCTCGCCATGCGTCCGAAAAGGACTCGCCCTCCCGTACCCGGCGCGGTGGCGCCGACGTCCTGCTGGCGGCGTCCCTGTGGGGGACGACCGGGACCGTCCGCACCTTCGCCGACGGCGCGTCCCCGTACTCGATCGCCGCGTCCCGCATCATCATCGGCGGCGTCATGCTCCTCGCGCTCGCCGCGTGCACGCGCGGCGGCGCGGGGCTGCGCCGGCTGCTGGGCGACCGCCGCAACCTGCCGCTCGTCGCGCTCGGCGCGGTGGCGATCACCGTGTACCAGACGGCGTTCTTCGTCGCGGCCGGACGGACCGGCGTGGCGGTCGGCACCGTCGTCACGATCGGCGGCGCGCCCATGTTCACCGGCCTGATCGGGCTCGCGACCCGACGGTCCGCGCTGACCGGGCGGTGGATGCTCGCGACCGCCGGCGCCGTCGCGGGCTGCGCCCTCCTCGTGGGCGGCGGCCAGGACGCCGGCGTGGAGCCGGTCGGCATCGGGCTGGCGCTGCTGTCCGGGCTGTCGTACGCGGTGTACGCGACGGTGGCGTCCGTCCTCATCACCCGCGGGGAGGAGGACCGGGCCGTCGCGGGCGCGCTGTTCGGGGCCGCGGCCGTCCCGCTCGTCCCGGTGCTGCTCACCGAGCCCACCGGCTGGCTGGTCACCGGGTCCGGCACCCTGATCGCGCTCTACCTCGGCGTGGTCACCACGGGCGGCGGCTACCTGCTGTTCGCGCGGGGGCTGCGCACGACCCCCGCCACGACGGCGACGACGCTGACGCTGGCGGAGCCGGCGGTGGCCGCGGTGCTCGGCACGGTCCTGCTGGACGAGCGGCTGGGCGGCGCGGCACTGGCCGGTCTCGCGCTGCTGGCCGCGAGCCTGCTGGTGCTGGTCGTGCCCGCCCGGCGGCGGAGCCGCGAAGAACACACGGGTAACAAATTGGTCTGAACCATTGGCCGGGCCGGGCCCGGCGAGGATGATGGCCGGCATGACAACGGGCGATGGTGACGCCGGAGGGCGACTGTTCCCGGAGGACCTGGACGGCGTCGACCCCGTCGCCGCGGTGATGCTGGCGGACGCGTGCCGCGCCATCACCGCCTACCCGGAACTGGTGGCCGTGGGCGCGCTGTTCACGGCCGCCGAGCGCGTCCCCGGCGGCTGGCGGATCGTGGGCCCGTGCGACCCGCTGCCGCAGGGCGCGCGCGAGCCGCTCGCCGCCCGGCTGGAGGACGAGGCCGCGCTGCTGGGCGGCGCGGCGGGCCGCGACCTGCTGGGCGCGGCGCGGTCGCTGCAGCGCGAGCCGGCCGACGAGGTCGCCGCGGGCGGGCGCCGGTTCCGGATCGCGCGGATCGAGCAGCTGGTCCGCACCGGCCAGGACGGCCCCGAGCCGCCCCGCCCGACGGACCTGGACCCGCTGCCCACCGGCGGCCGCGTCCCGCCCGCCCGGCCGCACGAGCTGCTGCCCGAGGACGGCCCGGCGTCCGACTTCGCGACCGCCGAGCTGCTCTGCCAGGTGCTGGACGCGGCGGCCGGCACGGGCCGCGAGCCGTCCCGCGCGTTCCTCACCCCGGTCGCGCTGGCGCCCGCGTTCACGGTCGCCGAGCGCGGCGAGCACCGCTGGCGCCCGGTGGGACGGCTGTACGACGCGCCGCAGCACGCCCGCGACTCGCTCGTCACCTACTTCCGGCACGTGGTGCCCGCGGTGGAGAGCCCCGCCGCGACCGACGTCGAGCAGTTCGCCGAGGCGGCGGAGCTGATGGAGGACGAGACCCGCCGCAACGGCATCGCCGTCGCGGGCCGCCGCTTCCGGATCGTCCGCATCGAACGCATCACGCTCATGGGCCCCGACGGCCCGGAGCCCCCACGTCCGACGGACTTCGACGCCCGCTGAGCCGCTGGGCGGCCGGAGCGGAGCCGTGCGCTCGCCGGGCCGCTCTCGCCCGAAGGGGTGCGAGCGTCAGGCGGCCGGGTCGGCGTAGGCGGGGCGGTGCTCCTGGACGGACTCGGCGAGCTGGTCGGCGAGTTCGCCGACGTCGAGCCGCTTCTCGATCTTGTGCAGGTCGTCGATCTTGGCGCGGGTCTCGGCGCGGCGGGGCGCGAGCATGGTGCAGCAGTCCTCGTCGGGCAGCTCGGAGATCGTCAGGGTGCGGATCCGGCGCGCCTGGTCCATGATCTCGATCTTGTCCATGCCGACGAGCGGGCGCAGGATGGGCAGCTCGACGGCGTCGTCCAGCGCGGTGATGTTGGCGAGGGTCTGGCTGGACACCTGGCCGAGCGCGTCCCCGGTGATCAGCGCGGAGCCGCGCAGCCGGCGGGCGAGGACCTCGCCGGTGCGCAGCATCAGCCGGCGCTGCGCGATCACCGCGAGCCGGTCGGCGCCGGACGACTTGATCTTCTGCTGCGCCTTGCCGAACGGGACGACGAACAGCCGGGACCCGTTCTGGAACTTGTCCAGCTCGCGGACCAGCGCGTACGCCTTGTAGATCGACTCGGGGCCGGTGAACGGCATGCCGGAGAAGTGCAGGTAGTCGACGCGTAGGCCGCGGCGCATCATCCGGTACGCGGCGACGGGCGAGTCGATGCCGCCGGACATCAGCACGAGGCCGCGGCCGCTCATCCCGACGGGGAGGCCGCCCTGGCCGGGCAGCCCGCCGGAGTAGACGAACACCTCGTCGCGGTCGACCTCGATCGACAGGGTGTGCGCGGGGTCCTTGAGCTTGACGGGCTGGCCGTAGCGGGCGGCGACGAGGGCGCCGATGTGCCGGTCGAGCTCGACGGAGGTCATCGGGAACCGCTTGTCGCGGCGCCGGGCGCGGACGGCGAACGTGCCGGTCCGGCCGTCCATGAGTTCGAGGGCGGCGCGCTCGACGCTGGGCAGGTCCTTGCCGACCCGCCAGGCGCGGTGCGCCCAGACGATGCCCATGACGTCGGTGATCCGCTGCGCGACCCGCTCCATGGTCGCGAGGTCGGCGTCGTGCTTGCGCACGATGAACACGCCGTGCCGGCGGATCACGTCCACCCGGGCGATGGGCCGGACGGCCTGCCGGACGTTGTCGGCCAGGCGGCGCTCGAACTGCTCGCGGTTCTTGCCCTTGAGGACGACCTCGCCCAGTTTGAGCAGCACGCACGGCTCAGCGTCGACCGGCGAATGCTCCCGGACGTCCGCCGGCGCGGTGTCGAGCGTGGTCATGCGTGATCCTCCTGGCGGGAACAGGTCGGGGGTGCGACTCCAGTGTGGCCCAGAGAGACCAACACCGCGACCCGGAAAAGCTGTTCCCGCCGGGAGGAGCGGTCAGCCGAAGAAGACCTCTGCCTCGGAGTAGCGCTCCAGCGGGACGGTCTTCAGCTCCTTGGTCGCGTCGTCGAGCCCGACACGGACGATGTCGGTGCCCTGGAGCGCGACCATCTTGCCGAAGTCGCCGTCGCGGACGGCGTCGATGGCCTGCAGGCCGAAGCGGGTGGCGAGGACGCGGTCGAACGCGGTCGGGGTGCCGCCGCGCTGGATGTGCCCGAGCACGGTGGCGCGGGCTTCCTTGCCGGTGCGCTTCTCGATCTCGTCGGCGAGCGCCTGGCCGATGCCGCCGAGCCGGACGTGCCCGAACGAGTCCCGCTCCTTGGTCTGGAGCTGCATCTGCCCGTCCACCGGGTGGGCCCCCTCGGACACCACGATGATCGGCGCGTACCGGGTCTTGAACCGGCTCTCCACGTACTCGCAGACCTTCTCGATGTCGAAGGGCCGCTCGGGGATGAGGATGACGTTGGCGCCGGCGGCCATCCCGACGTGCAGCGCGATCCAGCCCGCGTGCCGGCCCATGACCTCGCAGATCAGCGCGCGGTGGTGGCTCTCGGCGGTGGTGTGCAGCCGGTCGACGGCCTCCA
The DNA here is from genome assembly GCF_004349235.1 of Actinomadura darangshiensis. GTDB lineage: Bacteria > Actinomycetota > Actinomycetes > Streptosporangiales > Streptosporangiaceae > Spirillospora > Spirillospora darangshiensis. Next base: position 82,072 of record NZ_SMKY01000007.1, read on the forward strand.
TGCCGATGTTCACCGCGGTGTCGAACCCGAAGGTGTAGTCGGTCGCGTTGAGGTCGTTGTCGATCGTCTTCGGGACACCGACGACGTTGACGCCGTTGGCGTACAGTTCGCGCGCGACGCCGAGGGTGTCCTCGCCGCCGATGGCGATCAGGGCGTCCACGCCGAGGCCGGCGAGGTTGTCCTTGACGCGCTCGATGCCGCCGTCGACCTTGATCGGGTTGGTCCGGGACGAGCCGAGGATCGTCCCGCCGCGCGGCAGGATCCCGCGGACGGCCTGGACGTCGAGGGCCACGGTGTCGCCTTCGAGGGGCCCCCGCCAGCCGGACCGGAAGCCCACGAACTCGTACCCGAGGACCTGCACTCCCTTGCGGACGACCGCGCGGATCACCGCGTTCAGCCCGGGGCAGTCGCCGCCGCCCGTCAGCACTCCGACGCGCATGCCGTCTCCTTCTCCCGCCACCGGTCTCCTCCCTCGAATGACATGCTCAGACTAGCCGCCGGCACGCGGCGGCACGGGCTTTCGCCGGGTGTCCCGGCGCGCCGTCATTGGTCTAGACCATAGCCCGTCCGGGGGCCGCCGGCACACCCTTCCGCCGGACCGCGGGGTCAACGCGATCGGCCCCGGCCGAATGTCCGCATTCGTCCCTGGAACTGCACCACCACTCCCCCGGGAACCCGCCGCAGCGCGGCCCTCCGCGGGCGCGGCGGAGACTCGCCGTCATAAGACCAGCGCGTCTCGGCCAGCGCGAGTTCCCGCGCCGCGTCACCGGCGAGGCCGCCCCGGTGCGCCCGCGCGAAATCCCAGCCGTCCCGGAAGGAGCCCTGTGCGGGACGTTCGGCCGCCCAGCCCGCGAAAACGTCCTTCCAGGACGCCCCATACGATGCGCCCAGCGCCGGCCAGGCGCGGGCCACCTCACCGGCCCGCTTGAGCAGGATGCCGTGCGCCGCGGCGCGCACCGCGCCGGCGTCGAACCCGACCGGCATCGGCCCGCCCGCCGCCATCGCCCGGACGAGCGCCTCCTGCGCCGCCGCCAGATCCGCATCGAACTCGCCCGTGCTCATGTCACGGAGGCCAGGCCGGAGGCGGCGGCGATGGCGTCCAGTTCCGCCTGGAGTTCGCGCGCGGGCGGGTAGCGGCCGTCGCGTTCGAGCAGGAATCCTGGCGGGCGGTGCCGGGCGCACAGCGCTTCGATCAGATCCAGGACCTCGGGCGGGACGGCGGCGGCGTGCGTGTCGTGGTAGCGGCCGCCCTCCTCCGATCCGCCCGCGACGTGGCAGTACGCGATGCGTTCGAGGGGCAGGCGGTCCAGGAGGGCCACGGGGTCATCGCCGCGGTTGCGCGCGTTGGCGTACACGTTGGCGACGTCCAGCAGGAGAAGGGCGCCGGTGCGTTCCAGCAGCTCGGTCAGGAAGTCGCCCTCGGTGTACTCGGCGTCCGGCCAGTCGAAGAGCGTGGCGATGGGCTCCACGGCCAGCGGGACTGGCAGCTCCGCCTGCGTCCGGCGGATGTTGGCGGTGAGCGCGTCCAGCGCCGCCCTCGTGCGCGGCACCGGGAGCAGATGCCCGGCCTCGATGCCGCCCGCCCGGACGAACGCGACGTGCTCGCTCACCAGCGGCGCGCCCAGCGCTTCGGCGCAGGCCGCCAGGTGCGCCACCCGCTCGGCGGCCACCGGCTCGGCGCCGCCGAGCGACAGCTTGACCCCGTGCGGGACGATCCGCACGCCGCGATCGCGCAGCGCGAGCAGGTCGGGCGCGGGATGCGCCGGGTGCACGGACTCGGCGACCACCTCGGTGAAGCGGAGCCCCGGCAGCGCGCCGACGAAACCGGCGATCTCGGGGCGCCAGCCGA
>NZ_SMKY01000080.1 GCF_004349235.1 Actinomadura darangshiensis
GCGCCGGGCCCCGCCGCATTGGCCGCATTCTGCCAATTAATTGTGGGCAACGTCACAAGGCGGCGGGCGGCGGCGATGATTGAACAATAATTTGAAAATATACCTTGTGTGATGCGGGTCCGAAAATCGCCCCGATGATCTCGGCGAAACGCGCGGACTTCGGTCTCCAGGGCGGCGGGTGACGTGCGCGGTCGGCCCGCCGCGCCGCCCGGCGGCGCCCCGCAAGTGGACGCTGACATGCGGTTTCCAGGACCGAACACCCTTGCACGGAGCGTGTCCGAGGCGCCCCGGGCTGCCCGGTCCGGCAACCCGGCGCGGCCCGGACTGCCCGGCAGTGCAGTTCAGCCGGACGCATTTCTGTAGCAGGATGACGGCCGTCCGGTCGGCTAATCCGCCCTTCCTGAGAAGGGTGTCCGGCGCCGATGTGCTCGGGTCCGTAAATGGAGGGGTGGCGCATGACCGCGTCCGTGCTCGAACGATTCCGCGAGCTGGCCGTCGACGAGGCCGATCCCTTCTACTTCGACCATCCGCTCGACCATGTGCCGGGGATGCTGCTGTTCAGCGGCCTGCTCGACCTGGCCGTCCGGGCGGACGGGACGCGGGCGCGCGGGCGGCGGCCGGGCCGCGTCGTCGCCGGCCTGGACTTCACCCGGTTCTGCGAGCTGGACCGGGGCACGACGCTGTCCTGCCGTCCGGTCCCCGGTGCGAACCGGGCCTGGACGGTCTCCGCGCGCCAGGGCGTCCGGGAGGTGTGCGCCGGCTCCATCGCGTTCGCTGACGAGACGCCGGAGACGCCTGCGGCAAGGCGGCGGGCCGGGGTTCCGGCACCGCCCCGCCGGGCGCCCGCGGACCTCGTCCACCGGCGCCGTGCGGAGAACATCCTGGTCGGGGAGCCGGTGCGGCGCGGCCGCGCGGTGGTGGAGGCCGCCGTCCTGCAGCCGCCCGCGGCCGAGGAGCCGCGGCCCGGGTTCCGCTCGCCGGTGGAGATCGTCGAGGCGGGCCGGCAGTTCGCCACGCTGCTGGAGCACGAGGAGCACGGCCGGCCCATGGACGCGACGCTGCTGTGGGTCGCGCTGCGCCTGGACATCCCGTACCGCGTCGGGCGCGACGTCCCTCTCGTGCTGCGCTGGCCCGTCGCGCGCGTCCCCGGCCGCCGCTCCCGCTGCGCGGCGACGCTCGCGGACGCCTCGACCGGCGCCCGCCTCGGAACGCTCGGCTACGAGGCGTACGCCGTGGGCCCGGAGCAGTACGAGCGCACCAGGGCGCGGTGACCAGCGCCATGAGGCTCCTGATGCTCGCGCCGCGCCTGCTGTTCATCGCCGGGGCGGGCGCGCTGACCGTCGGGATCGTCCTGCACGCGGGCAGGGAGGGCGCGGCGGAAACGGTCGCGACGGGCCTGCTGGCCGGCTACCTGGGCTGGCTGCTCCTGGAGGCTCCGGTGACGTTCCGCCGCACCGCCGCCCCGGCCGCCGACGGACGGACGCTGCTCCCGTACGCGCTGGCCCGCCTCCTGCTGGTCGCGTCGGCGTCGTTCGGGCCGCTGCCCTGGGGGCGGTGGTCGCCGTGGCTGCTCGCCCCGGCCGCCGTCTTCGCCGCCGGGGTGGCACTGCGGCAGGCCGCGATTCGCACGCTGGGCCGGTTCTACTCCCACCACGTGATGCGGCAGGACGGCCACCGGGTGGTGACGGGCGGGCTCTACGGCCTCGTCCGGCATCCGGCGTACGCGGGGATGCTGCTCGCCAACGCCGGCTTCGCGTGCTTCTTCCTCGACCCGGCCGGTGCGGCGGCGCTCGCGCTGCTGGCGTCGGCCGTGGCCTGGCGGATCAGGGTCGAGGAGCGCGCGCTCTGGGACGTTCCGGGCTATGCGCAGTACGCCGCGGGAAAGCCGCGCGTCCTGCCGAAGGTGTGGTGACGATGGGTGAGATCGGCCATAAGTTCGCGCGGCTGGAGTCCCTGCGGGCGGCGGGGTTCCCCGTCCCGGACTTCTTCTGCCTGCCCGCATCCGAGTTCGACCGCGCGCTCGGGGACCCGCGTCCGCCGTCCGCGCCGGTCGCGGACTGGTGCGCCTCGGCGGCGTCGGAGCTGGCGAAGGCCGTCCCGGACGGCTACCTCGCCGCCGCGCTGCTGGCCGCGTTCGACGAGCGCATCGGCGCCGCCGGGACGGCCGCCGTCCGCGCGTGCGTGGTGCCGGGAGGCGGAGGCGGGGGAGAGGACTCCGGCGACGACCCGTTCGCCGGGATGAGCGACAGCTTCCTGTACGTCCGGCGCGAGGGCCTGCTGGAGGCGGTGGCGCGCTGCTGGGCGTCGGCGTTCAAGCCCGAGGCCGTCCGATACCGCCTCCTGAAGGGCGTCGACCCCGCGGGCGCCAGGGTCGCCGTCGGCGTCCAGCGGATGGTGCCCGGGACGCGCTCGTTCGTCGCCTTCACCCGCGACCCCCGCGACGGGACGCGGCACCACGTCATCGCCGCCGCGCACGGGATCGGGGAGGGCGTCGTCCAGGAGAGGGCCGACGTCGACCACTTCTTCGTCGACCCCGCCGGGCGTGTCGCCGCCGAGCTCGTCGACAAGCGGCGCATGGTGGGTCCGCCCGCCGGCGGGGAGGCGGGCCCGCGAGCGGCCGACGTGCCCGGCGCCCTCAGGGAGCCGCCCGTGCTCACCGACGCCGAGGCCCGGCGGGTCGCCGACCTCGCCGCCCGCGTCGAGGAGCACTTCGGCCGCCCGCAGGACATCGAGGGGGCGATCACGCCGGACGGCGCCGTCCACCTCGTCCAGGCCCGCCCCCTCGCGCCGGCGGTGCGGGACGCCGGCCCCCGCGTCCACTTCGGCAGCCACAACATCACCGAGAGCTTCCCGGGCGTGTCGGGCGCCCTCACCTACTCGCAGGCCCGCATGTTCTACGAGCTGGCCTTCACCGACCTCTACCGGCGGATGGGCGTGCCGGCCCGGCGGCTGCGCGCCAACGCGCACCGGCTGCCGCGCATGGTCGGGCACCTCGACGGCCGCGTCCACTACCGGCTGGACGACTGGCAGGAGCTGCACGGCCAGCTCCCCGTGTTCGACCTCGTCCGCGACGGGTGGGAGGAGGCCATGGGCATCGCCGGCGGGCCGCGCGCGTCCCGGCGCGGGCCGCGATCGCGCGTCGCCGCCGCGCTGCCCGCGGTCGCCTGGCACGCGGCCGGGCACCGGCGCGCGACCGCGGAGTTCCTGCGCTGGTGGGACGGCCTGATGGCGGAGGTCCACGACCCGGCGGCCCGCCCGCTCGCCGGGCGGTCCCCGGAGGAGCTGATCGCCCTGTACCGGCGGATGTGGGCCGAGGTGTCGGTGCGCTGGGGCGTCACGCTCGCCAACGGGCTCTACGGCCTGCTCGCCATGCGGGCCGGGACCGCGCTGCTGCGGCGCTGGGCGGGCGCCGGTCCGGAGCTGCTCGTCGGGCTGCTGTGCGGGGGCCGCGAGAACCGGTCGCTCGCCGCCGCCCGCGCCGCGATCGCCCTCGCCGAGCGCGCCGCCGCGATACCGGACCTCAAGGCCGCGCTTCTCGCGGAACCCGGCGACGGCACCGAGGAAGAGCATCTGGCGGCCGTCTGGGACGGCATCGCCGCCGGCCGGTACGGCTCGCCCATCGCCGCGTCGGCCCGCGCCTACCTGCGGCGCTACGGGGACCGCGCGATGCACGACCTCAAGCTCGGCGAGCCCACCCCGCGCCAGCGGCCCTGGATGGTCGCCGGGACGATCGCGCCGTTCGTCCGGCGGGGCGCCACCGTCGCCGGCAGCCGGACGGACGAGGCGCGCGCCGCGGCCGATGCCCGGCGGCGGCTGCGGGCGGCCTGCCCCAACCCGGCGCGGCGCGCGGTGCTGCACGGCCTGCTGTCCTTGCTGCGGTGGTTCGTCCGGACGCGGGAGGACACCCGCTTCTGCCGCACCCAGCTGTTCGGCCTGTCCCGCGAGGTGCTGTGGCGGCTCGGCGCCGACCTTGCCGCGACCGGGGCCCTGGACGACCCCGCGGACGTCCTCGACCTCACCGCCGAGGAGGTCATCGGCGCGTTCGACGGCACCCTCCCCGGCGCCGACCTGCGCGGCCTCGCGCGCGTGCGGCGCGCCGAACGCGCCCGCCACCGGGACGTGCCGCCCCCGCCCGCCCTGTTCTCCGTCCCGGCCGGGCGCCCCGTCGCCGCGGTCCTCCCGCACGCCCGCCCGGCCGGCGAGCCCGCACGCGCGGACGGCGACGTCCTGCACGGGCTCGGATCCAGTGGCGGGACGGTCCGCGGCCGCGCCAAGGTCGTGCTCGACCCCGGCATCCCGCCCGCCGGGTGCGCGGGCCGGATCCTCCTCGCGCGCGAGACCGACCCCGGCTGGCTCTCCCTCATGATCGCCGCGTCCGGCCTGGTGGTCGAGCGCGGCACCCTGCTCTCGCACACCGCCGTCACGGGCCGGCTGCTCGGCGTGCCGACCGCGGTCGCGGTCGGCGGTGCCGTCGACCGCATCCCCGACGGCGCCTGGATCGAACTCGACGGGCGCGCCGGCACGGTCCGGGTCCTGGACCGGCGCGCCCCGCACTGACGGGCGCGCCGCCGGACCGCCGGCGCACCCTCGTACACCCCCGCACCAGCAGAGGAGCTTGCACGTGGACGACGGAGTGTTCGGCAGGGCCGCCCAGGAACGGGCGGTCGCCGAGGTCGAGGCCGAGATGGCGCGGCTGTGCGAGCTGCTCGCCGAGGGCCTCGCGATGGGGCTGGACGACGGCCGCGAGATGGTCGGCGGCGCCATGTCGGAGTTCCTCGTGGAGTTCGCCGACCTCGTCCGCGCCAAGGGCTCGCGTCCCGGCCTGAAAGGCATGATCACACTGCCGCTGCTGGTGCACGGGGCGGAGACCGGCGAGCCGGCCGCCGCGGCGCCCGTCGCGGTGGTCCACCTGCTCTGGTGGGCGTCGGCCCGCTACCTCGACGACCTCGCCGACGCCGCCGCGCCGGCCCCGGGCGGCGCCGCCGCCGGCAAGAAGGTGCTGACCGCCCTCGCCGTCGGCGCCCACCTGCCGGCCCGGCTCGTCACCGGACTGCCCGCCACCGGCGCCGTCCGCGCCGCGCTCGCCGGCGAGCTGTCGCGCTGCTGGCTGGACGCCGTGGACGGCCAGCTCCGCGACCTCACCGAGCGGGCGCCGGCCGCGACCCGCGAGTCGGTGCTGCGCAGCTACGAGGGCAAGACCGGCGCCCCCTACGCGATGGCCGCCGCGGCGGCGGCGTGCCTGGCCGGCGCCGACGGCCACCGGGTCGCGGGCTGGCGCGCGTACGGCCGCGCGCTCGGCGTGCTGCGCCAGCTCGTCAACGACCAGCGCGACATCGCCTCCGGCCGGCACGAGGACCTCGCCAACGGCACCGCGACGTACCTGCTCGTCCACCTGCTGACCGTGCTGCCCGCCGCGCGCCGCCGGGAGGCGCTCGCCCTGCACGCCGCCGCCCGCCACTCGGCGTCCGCGCGCGCCGAGCTGACCGCCTGGATGCTCGACGACGAGGTCATCGAGTCCTACGCCGCCTCCGTCGCGCCGCTGATCGGCCGCGCGCACGGCCTCCTCGACCTGCTAGGCGGCGATCCGGGCTGCGTCCGGGAACTGCACGGGCTGGTCGACGCGACCGTGGGCCACCTGCCCAGGTTCCGGCCGGCCGCGGCCTAGGGAGGACCGTCGATGACCGCTTCCGGCGGACTTCCGGACATCCTCACCGCGCAGTGCCCGCGGGTCGCCACCGCGATCCGGGAGGCCCTGCACGGCCACCCCGCCTACCAGCCGATCAGGCGGGCGGCCGGCCCGATGTTCGGCGGCCGCCGCGAGACCTGCGCGCGGCTGCTCGGCCTCGTCCTGCGCGGCGACCCCCTGCCCGCGGACGACTGGGACCGCTTCCGCGACCTCGGCGTCCTCGCGGCGCGGCAGGCGATCCCGCTGCCGGTGCTGTCGGAGGCGTGGGACCTCGCGCTCACCGCCGCGGCCCGCACCTGCTGGGTGATCGCGCCGCCCGGCCGCTTCGCCGAGATGGCCGAGCTCACCGCGCACGCGGCGCGGCTCGCCGTCGGCGCGCGGGAGGCGTGCATCCAGGGCTACGCGGAGGCGCCCCGCGCGGGGGCGCGGTCGCGTCCGCTGCGCCGCCTGCTCGCCGAGACGCTGATCGACGGCGCCCCCGCCGGCGCCATCGCGGAGGCGGCCGGCGTCCGGCTCGCGCCGTCCTACCTCGTCCTGCGGTGCGAGGCGCCCGCGCTCACCGCGGCCTCGCACTGGGAGCGGGAGAGCGACCGCCTGGAGTCCTGGGACGGCGTCCTGTACTCCGGCGACCTCGGCGGGCTGATCGTGCTGTTCCCCGCCGCCGAGCCGCTGCGCGCCGAGGACCGGTCCGCCGAGTTCACCGCCGGCCTCGCCGCCCGCACCCGCGGGCCGGTGCGCGCCGCCGAGTCCTACCGGCGCGGCGTCGCGAACATTCCGGCGGCGCTGGAGGAGGCGTCCCGCGTCCTGACCATCGTCAAGGCCATCCCGGACGCCGAGGACCGCCCCTACCGGGCGGACGAGCTGCTCGTCGAGCTGGCCATCCTCGGGCAGCCCGGCATCCGCGGCCGGCTCGCCGCCGTGCTGTCCCCGCTCGACGCCGGCACCGACCTGCGGCGGACGCTGGAGGTCCTGCTCGCCTGCAACCTCGACCGCGAGCGCGCCGCGCGGGAGCTGTGGATCCACCGCCGCACCCTGCACTACCGGCTGGACCGCATCCGCGACCTGTCCGGCGTCGACCCCAGCTCGGCGCGCGGCATCCAGCTGTTCCGCGCGGCGCTCACCTCGGCGCGGCTGGCCGGTGACCGCGTCCCGCGCGGGGAACGCGACGGCCACCGCGCCGAGGACGCCTCGCTGCCCCCGCCGCTGAGCGCCTGAAGGAGTCCGATGGAGTTCCCCCTGCCGCACCGTCCGGGCGTCCCGCTGGACGAGGGGCACCTGCGGCGCCTGCGCGAGCGCCCGCTGGTGCCCGTCGTGCTGCCGGGCGGCCGCGAGGCCCTGCTCGTCACCCGGCATGCCGACGTCCGGACGGTCCTGTCCGGCGACCGGTTCGGCCGCGGCGCCTGGACGGGCGGCACCCTCTTCGCCCGGACGCCGTCGTCCCTCGCCCTCGCCACCAGCGACCCTCCGGCGCACACCCGCCGCCGGAGGGCGGTCCAGCCGCGGTTCACGGCCCGCCGCGCCGAGGCGGACCGCCCCCGCATGGAGGCGCTCGCCGAACGCCTGCTGGACGAGATGGAGGCCGGCGGCCCGCCCGCCGACCTGATCGCCCGGTTCGCGACCCCGTTCCCGTACGCGGTCATCTGCGACGTGCTCGGCGTCCCCGCCGCCGACCTCGGCCACCTCCTGCCGTGGGCCGGCGCGATGATGTCGGCGGGCCACCACCCGCCCGGCGAGGTGCGGGCCGCCCACGAGGGCATGCGCGGCTACTTCGCCGGGAAGGTCACGGCGCGCCGGGCGCTGCCCGGAGCCGACATCCTCACCGAGCTTCTGCACGGCGGCGGCCTGTCCCGGGAGGAGATCGTCGTCTTCGGGTTCGGGCTGCTGATGGCGGGCGGCGAGACCACGTCGAACCTCCTGGCCGCCTGCGTCCTGGAACTGGCCTCGCGCCCCGGGCTCGCCGCCCGGCTGCGGGCCGACCCGTCCCTGGTCCCGTCCGCCGTCGAGGAGTTCCTGCGCTGGGTCTGGTTCGCCGGCACCGGCGGCCACCCCCACGTCGTCCTCGCCGATGCGGCCCTCGCCGGTACGCCCCTGGCGCGCGGCGACGTCGTCGTCCCCCTGACCGACGCCGCCAACCGGGACCCCGCCGCGTTCCCCCGGGTGGACGAGTTCGATCCCGCCCGCTCCCCGAACCCGCACCTGGGCTTCGGGCACGGCCGTCACATGTGCCTCGGCGCCGCGCACGCCCGCGCCGAACTCCAGATCGCCATCGCCGCCCTCCTGCGCCGCTTCGACGACCTGGCCCTGGCCGTCGACCCCGCCCGACTGGCCTGGCGGGATCGGATGTTCATCCGGGGGCTCTGGCGGCTCCCGGTCACCTGGAAGGCGCGGTGACCGTCCGCGTCGCCGCCCGGCTGGCGCGGTACGTCCGGGGCGCCTATCCGCCGGTGCCGTCCGCGATGGTGGCGCTGACGTGGGCGTACGGGATCGGTGGGCTGTTCGCGGCCGTCGACCCGGATGGGCCGGGCCGGCGACCGGGCGGCGGGACGGCCGTCGCGGCGGCGTCCGTCCTGGTCGACCTGTTGCTGATGCGGGCGCTGGACGACGTCCGCGACCTGGAGTACGACCGCCGGTTCCATCCCGGGCGCCCGCTGCCGGCCGGGGTGGTGCGCACCGGCGACCTGGCCGTGCTCTACCGCACCGGAGCAGTGGTGCTGCTCTTGCTGAACGCCGCGTGGCCGTGGCGCGCCGGGATCCTGCTCTGCCAGCTCGGCTACGCGGCCGGTGCGGCCGGCGTCCACCGGCGGTGGGGACGGCCGTCCGCCGACCGGCTGTTCACCAGCCTGCTGGTCGGCCTGCCCGCGCCGGTCCTCCTCCACCTCTACCTGTACGCCGGCTACCTGGACGAGACCGGGCAGCGCGCTGACCGGTACGGGCTCGTGGCCGTCGTCGTGGCGGTGCTCGCGGCCGGCCATCCGGAACTCGCCGGGAAGATCACGAGGGAGCCGCGCGCGGGGGAGCGGACCTACGTTTCGACCTTGGGCGTCCACGGGTCGGTGACGCTCGCGCTGGCCGTGCCGGTGCTGTCCGTCTGCCTCCTGGTGCGCTTCTCGCAGGCACCCGCCGGGTGGACGTCCGCCGCGGTGCTCCCGCTCGTCCTCCCGGCGCTCGGCGCGTGGAGGTTCCGGCGGGGCGGCCCGCGGTGGCCGCGCGCCGAGCCGCCGCTGTATCTGCTGCTGAGCTTCGCGGGCTACGCCGTGCTCGGCCTGACCCGCTGAGGGCGGCTCAGGTGAGGCCCATCTCCCGCATGACGGCCTCGAACTCCACCGCCATCGCGTCCGAGAGCGCCCGCGCGCCCGACAGCGGCCGGACCATGACGCAGAACTCGTCGATGAGCCCGGCGTCGTCGTGGTGCAGGAAGTCGCAGCCGTGCACCTCGCGGTCGCCGACCCGCGCCTTGAAGACGAGCGCGTGGTCGCGGCCGCCGCCGATCTCCCGGACGTAGCGGAAGTCGGTGAAGACCCGGGTCACCGCGCGCAGGATCGCGGTGACCGCCGGCCGCCCCTCGTACGGCGCGAACGCCACCGGGCTGAGGAACGTCACGTCCTCGGCCAGCAGCGCAGGGAGGGCGTCGAGGTCGCCCTTCTCGATGGCCGCGCGGAACGGGTGCATCGGGCCCCACCTCCATCGGCTCAGGTCGTCGGCACGCCTGAGGACGTGGCAAAGCCTATGGGCGCCGGCCCCCGGCCGCGATCACCGCGCCGGGCGGCGTCACGCGCCGGGCTGCAGCAGCACCTTGATGGCGCCGTCCTGCTTCTTCTGGAACATCTCGTACGCCCGCGGCGCCTTCTCCAGCGGCCAGCGGTGCGTCGCGAGGTCCATCACGCCGAGCGGGTCGGCGTCGTCGGTGACGAGCGGCATCAGCGTGTCGATCCACTTCTTCACGTGCGCCTGGCCCATCCGCAGCGCGATGCCCTTGTCGAACATCCGCAGCATCGGCAGCGGGTCGGTCATGCCGCCGTACACGCCGACGATGGAGATCGTCCCGCCGCGGCGGACGGCCTCGATCGCGGTGCCGAGCGCGGCCAGCCGGTCCACCCCGACCCGCTGCATCAGCGGCGCCGCGGAGTTGCCCGGCATCAGCCCGGTGAGGGTCTGCGCCAGCTTGGCGCCCGGCGAGCCGTGCGCCTCCATCCCGACCGCCTCGATCACCGAGTCGGTGCCGCGGCCGCCGGTGATCTGCCGGATCGCGTCCGGGACGTCGTCGGCGTCGTCCGCGTCGACCACCTCGATGCCGTGCCGGCGCGCCAACTCCAGCCGCTCCGGGACGAAGTCGACCGCGATCACGCGGTGCCCGAGATGGCGGGCGATCCGGGCGGCCATCTGCCCGATCGGGCCGAGGCCGAGGACGGTCACCGTCCCGCCGTCCGGGATGTCGGCCCAGTCGACGGCCTGCCACGCGGTCGGCAGCACGTCCGACAGGTAGACGAACCGCTCGTCCGGCGGGCCCTCCGGCACCTTGACCGGGCCGAAGTGCGCCTGCGGCACCCGCAGGTACTCCGCCTGCGCCCCCGGCACCTGCCCGTACAGCTTCGTGTAGCCGAACAGCGCCGCGCCCATGCCCTCCTCGCGGACCTGCGTCGTCTCGCACTGGGCGAACAGCTGCATGTCGCACATGTGGCAGCGCCCGCAGGAGATGTTGAACGGGATGACCACGCGGTCGCCGGGCTTGACGTGCGCGACGTCCGGCCCGGTCTCCTCGACGATCCCCATCGGCTCGTGGCCGAGCACGTCGCCCTCGCCGAGGAACGGCCCGAGCACCTCGTACAGGTGCAGGTCCGACCCGCAAATGCCGGAGGAGGTGACCCGGATGATCGCGTCGTCCGGTTCCTTGATCTTCGGGTCGGGCACGTTGTCGACGCGGACATCGCGCTTGCCGTGCCAGGTGACAGCCCTCATGGTGCCGTCCCTACCCCGGCGACCAGGGCGAAACGTCGCCCGCCCGGTGTCGCCCGCCCGGTGTCGCCCGCCCGGTCAGGGGCAGCGGTGGGCACCCGCCACCGCGCGGACCGCGGCCGTCCTGGTCGCCCACAGGTGGGGCGCGCCGGGCCGGTACGCCTCCGGCCCGGGACCGGGCCGCAGCCGGAAGCCGCGCGCGTCGTAGGCCTCCCAGCCCGCCCGGCGTCCGCGCAGGCCGAGGACGTGGGTCACGGTCCCGCCCGCGTGCCCCTCGTGCCGCAGCTGCCAGCGGTGGGCGTCCCGGTCGGCGGTGGTGAACTGGCACAGCCGCCAGCCGGGCGCGACGCGGTGCGCCAGGTCCAGCGTCACGAGCGGCTCGCCGTCGGCGGGACGCCGGGCGCGGGTCGGCGCGAGCTCGCCTGGCACGGGCTCCGGGGCGCAGTCAAGGACGACGAGGGTCAGCTCGCGGGCGGCCTCGGCCAGGGCGTGCGCCGCATCGGCCAGCCGCTGCTCCCGGACGAGCGGGACGACCGTGCTCGTGCTGCCGCGTGCCCGTGCGGTCTTTCTGCGCGCGGTGTCGAGGCGGTCGAGCGCGCGGGCCGCCTCGTCCCGCGCGGAGGCGACCCCCGTCCTGGTCTCGACGTCGCGTGTGTCGACGCGGCGTGTGTCGGCGCCGCCCTTGGGGGCCGGTTCCCTGGCCCGTGCGGTGAGCTTGTCGTGTGGCACCGGGGGGAGCTCCTTCGAAATCGCCGTTCTCCGGCGGCCTTCCCGAAGATCCGTGCCTCTACCGTGCCGCCGGCGCGTCCGCATGGACCGCTCCCGACTGACTACGTAAATGCGGGGTAAAGGGGGCTGCATGGAGGACCTCCCGCTGCGCGTCGGCGTGCTCGACATCGGCTCCAACTCGGCGCACCTGCGGGTCGCCGACCTCGCGCCCGGGAACCCGCCGCTGCCCGTCCGGTCGGTCAAGAGCGCCGTGCGGCTGGCCGAGGCCACCGACCGGCACGGCGTCATCGGCCGGCCCGCCGTCGGGCGGCTGATCGCCGCGGTGCGGGAGGCCGCCGCTGCCGCCGCCGCGCTCGACGTCGACGAGCTGGTCCCGTTCGCGACCTCCGCGCTGCGCGACGCCGCCAACCGCGACGACGTGGCCGCCGAGGTCCGCGCCGCCACGGGCGTCGCCCTCGGCTTCCTCACCGGCGAGCAGGAGTCGCGGCTGACCTTTCTCGCCGCCCGCCACTGGTACGGGTGGTCGGCGGGCCCGATGCTGCTCGCCGACATCGGCGGCGGCTCCATGGAGCTGGCCTACGGCGCGGGCCGCAGACCGGAGATCGCGCTCTCGCTGGCGCTCGGCGCGGGCCGCCTGACACGGCACCACCTGCCGCCGCGCCCTCCCGTACGCAAGCGCACCCGCAAGGCCCTGCGCGGACACGTCAGGTCCGTGCTGGCCGAGGCGACGACGGAGCTCGGGGAGCGTCCGGCACCGGTCCGCGCCGTGGCGACGTCCAAGACGTTCACCCAGCTCGCCCGGCTGTGCGGCGCGCCCAAGGCGAAGGCGGGCCCCTACCGCGAACGGCACATCGACCGGCGCGACCTGCACGGCTGGATTCCGAGGCTGGCCGAGCTGCCCGACGCCGAACGGGCCCGGCTGCGCGGGGTGAAGGCGTCGCGCGCCCACCAGATCCTCGCGGGCGCCATCGTGGCCGAGGCCGTCATGGACGTGCTCGGGCTCGACCGGCTCGCCGTCTGCCCGTGGGCGCTGCGCGAGGGCATCTTCTCCCACCGGCTGGACGAGCTGGCCGAGGGCCGCGCCCCCGGGCTCTTCGCCCGCGTTTGAAACCGGCCTCCCCGGCAAGTTGCCCGATGGGCTCGGACGAGGGAGGGGAGCGGCGGGATGACGGCCGTGCAGGGGAGGGACGACACCAGCGTCGCCGACGCGCTCGCGCGGCACCGCAAGGGCACGAAGGTCAGCCACATCCTGGCGACGACCGACCACAAGATGGTCGGCTACCTCTATCTGACGACCTCGTTCACCCTGTTCCTGATCGCCGGGGTCATGGCCATGCTGATGCGGGCCGAGCTGCTGGAGCCCGGGCTGCAGGTCGTGACCGACCAGCGGTACAACGAGCTGTTCACGATCCACGGCACGATCATGCTGCTGCTGTTCGCCACCCCGCTGTTCGCCGGGTTCGCGAACGTGATCGTCCCGCTGCAGATCGGCGCCCCCGACGTGGCGTTCCCGCGGCTGAACGCGCTCAGCTACTGGCTGTTCCTGTTCGGCGCGGTCATCGTGCTGTCGGGCTTCGTCGTACCGGGCGGCGCCGCGGCGTTCGGCTGGTTCGGCTACTCGCCGCTGACGTCGGCGACCTACTCGCCCGGCCTCGGTGGCGACCTGTGGGTGATGGGGCTGATCCTGTCCGGGTTCGGGACGATCCTGACCTCGGTCAACATGATCACCACGATCATCGCGATGCGCGCCCCCGGCATGGTCATGTTCCGGATGCCGATCTTCACCTGGAACGTCCTGCTGACCAGCCTGATGGCGCTGATGGCCTTCCCCGTCCTCGCCGCCGCGCTGTTCGCGCTGGAGGCGGACCGCAAGCTCGGCGCGCACATCTTCGACGCCTCGAACGGCGGCGCGATGCTGTGGCAGCACCTGTTCTGGTTCTTCGGCCATCCCGAGGTCTACATCGTCGCGCTGCCGTTCTTCGGCATCGTCACCGAGATCATCCCCGTGTTCGCCCGCAAGCCGCTGTTCGGCTACCTCGGCATGGTGGCGGCCACCGTCGCCATCACCGGCCTGTCCATGACGGTCTGGGCGCACCACATGTTCGCCACCGGCCAGGTCCTGCTGCCCTTCTTCTCGATCACCTCCTTCATGATCGCCGTGCCGACCGGGATCAAGTTCTTCAACTGGGTCGGCACCATGTGGAAGGGGCAGCTGTCGTTCGAGACGCCCATGCTGTTCGCGGTCGGCTTCCTCGTCACGTTCCTGTTCGGCGGGCTGACCGGGGTGATCCTCGCGTCCCCGCCGCTGGACTTCCACGTCACCGACTCCTACTTCGTCGTCGCGCACTTCCACTACGTGCTGTTCGGCACCGTCGTGTTCGCCATGTTCGGCGGGTTCTACTTCTGGTGGCCGAAGATGACCGGCCGGATGCTCCACGAGGGCTGGGGCAAGATCCACTTCTGGTCGCTGTTCGCCGGCTTCCACACGACGTTCCTCGTCCAGCACTGGCTGGGCGCGGAGGGCATGCCGCGCCGCGTCGCCGACTACGCCGACCAGTTCGCCCCGCTGAACTTCGTCTCGTCGATCGGCTCGTTCGTCCTCGGCGCGTCGACGTTCGCGTTCCTGTGGAACGTCCTGCGCACCTGGCGGCGCGGCGAGAGGGCCGAGACGGACGACCCGTGGGGCACCGGCGGCTCGCTGGAGTGGGCGACCTCCTGCCCGCCCCCGCGCCACAACTTCACGTCGATGCCGCGGATCCGCTCCGTCCGCCCCGCGTTCGACCTGCGCTACCCGCCGAAGGAGCCGCCGCAGGAGGCCGAGCCGGCGCTGCCTCCGCCGGCCGAGGGGTCCTGAGCCGGCGCGTCACCCGCCGCTCTGGCCGTTCTCCGGCTTCTGCAGGTCGCCCTGGCCGCCGCCGTGCGACTCGGCCTGGTAGTTCAGGTAGAAGCGGTTGACGCGGGTGCGCACCTGGGTGCGGGCGCGGTCGGGGGTCGGCAGCGGGAGGACGTGGTGCGGGTAGGGCGCGACCAGCTCGCCGGGCCGCCGGATCTCCAGGACGGCCTCGGCGTCCTCGGACGGCTGCTCGTGCCGCTCCTCGAACCCGCCGTCGGGACGGAGCGAGATGAGGCCGCTCTCCACGCCCTCATCGCGTACCCGCAGGTCGCGGCGCTGCAGGCTGAGGCAGACGCGCCGGGTGATGGCGAAGGCCGCGATCGGGAAGACGAAGAACCCGATTCGGAAGAACCAGGTCGTCCAGAACAGCGGGACCTTGAAGGTGTAGGCGAGGACGTCGTTGCCGCCGGCGGCCATCAGGTTGCCGTACCAGACGATGACCGCGACGCCGATCGCGGTCCGGGTCGGGGCGTTGCGCGGCCGGTCGAGCAGGTGGTGGAGGCGTTCGTCTCCGGTGGCCCAGCGTTCCGCGAACGGGTAGAGCCCGATGAGCGTGAAGAACGCCCCGGGCAGGATGATGGTCGGCACCAGCACGTTCCAGGAGATGGTGTGCCCGGCGACGGTCGTCGACAGCGGCGCCATGATGCGCAGCGACCCTTCGAGGAACCCGACGTACCAGTCGGGCTGGGAGCCGGTCGAGACCTGGTCCGGCTCGTACGGCCCGTACAGCCAGACCGGGTTGATCTGCAGGAACGCCGCCATCGCGGCCAGGATGCCGAACGCGAAGAGGAAGTAGGACGTGCTCTGCGCGGCGAAGTGCGGGAACGTCGGCTCGCCGGCGACCGCGCGCTCCCGGCGCCCCCTGCCGGGGAAGATGGTGTGCGTCTGGTGCCAGAGGATCATCAGGTGAGCGGTGATGAGCACCAGCAGGATCCCGGGGATCAGCAGGATGTGCAGGGTGAACAGCCGCGGGATGAACTCCTCGCCGGCGGGGAACTCGCCGCCGAAGGCCCACATGCTGACGTAGGTGCCGACGAGGGGGATCGAGAGCATGATGCCCTGGGCGATGCGCAGGCCGGTGCCCGACAGCAGGTCGTCGGGCAGCGAGTACCCGGCGAACCCCTCGGCGAGGGCCAGCGCGAACAGCGTGGTGCCGATCACCCAGTTGATCTCACGCGGCTTGCGGAACGCGCCGGTGAAGAAGATGCGCAGGAGGTGGGCGCAGATCGCGGCGAGGAAGATGTTGGCCGCCCAGTGGTGGATCTGCCGCATCAGCAGCCCGCCCCGGATGTCGAACGAGATGTGCAGCGTGGACGCGTACGCCTCGCTCATCCGCACGCCCTTCAGCGGCGCGTACGACCCGTCGTAGACCTGGACGGCGCCGCTCGGCTTGAAGAACAGCGTCAGGAACACCCCGGTGAGGATCAGGATGACGAACGAGTAGAGCGCGGTCTCGCCGAGCAGGAACGACCAGTGCTTGGGGAAGGCCTTCCGGATGTTCTTGTCGAGGAACTCCGTCGAACCCAGCCGGTCGTTGACGCCCCAGAAGAGCTTCTCCAGCCTCTCGGCCTTCGCCCCGCTCCCGTCCTGCCCAGCCATAGGGGTCTCCCCGCGCCGAGAATGGAATTCCGCTGGCCAGGTACCCGGGGCGGTGTCGGGCAAACGCCGCCCGGAAGGGGTCAGGCGCTCGCGGCGTACAGCACTTCGCGCATGCCGGGGAGCGCCTCCCGGTCGGCCCGCCACACGAGGCGGAGGCTGAGGGCGGGCGTGCCGAGCGCCAGCCGGACGAGGGTTCCGGCGGCCAGCCGGTCCCGGACGGCGAACTCGGGGACGAGCGCGATGCCGAGACCCCGTTCGGCCCACGACGCCATGACGGTCACGCTGCCCGCCCTGACCCGCTCGACGGCCGGGCCGAACAGCCGCTCGCCGGCCATGTGGAACGAGCATGCCGGCACGTTGACCAGGAACTTCTCGTCACGCAGGTCCGCGGCGGCCACGTGGGCCGCGCCGGCGAGCGGGTGGTCCGGCGCGGCGACCAGGGCGAGCGGCACCGGCTCCAGGTCGGCGAAGTCCAGCGGGGCGGGCGGCGGCGCGAAGCCGAGCCCGCCGACGTCGCCGCCCGCGTCCAGCAGCAGCGCGGCCTCCAGCTCGCCGGCGGCGACGGCGGCGAGGAGCTGGTCGCGGGCCGCGTCGGACCTGACGTCCACCCGCAGGCCGGGCCGCCGCTCCGCCAGGCGCGCCAGGACGCCGGGCACGTGCGTCGCGGCGATCGACTCCAGCGCGCCGAGCCGCAGTACCGGGCCCTCCCCGGCGACCTCGGCGCGCGCCTGCTCGGCCTGCCGGAGCAGCCGCCGCGCCCAGCCCCGCATGCGCTCGCCCGCCGCGGTGAGCTCCATGCCCTTCGGGCCGCGGTCGAACAGGGCGACACCCAGGGACTTCTCCAGCGTGCGGATCTGCTCCGACACCGATGACGGCGCGAGGCCGAGGGCGTTGGCGGCGTCGGTGACGGTCCGGTGGGCGACGACGGCCTCGAACGTCCGGAGCTGGCGCAGTTCCATGCCGGTGCCAACCCCGGCCGTCCGTTCGGATATTCCGAACGCTCCATGCGGCTGTGCCGGTGGAGCGCGGCGGCCCGGATTTCCAGACTTGGCCGTCATGAGCTCGGTTCTCTCACACACGTCCGCGGACGCCCGCGCCGGACGGCGCCGCCCCGCGCTGCTGGGCATCTCGCTCGGATACTTCATGGTGCTGCTCGACACGACCGTCCTGGCGGTGGCCGAACCCGACCTGGCCCGCTCCCTGCACGGGACGGTCGCGGGTCTGCAATGGGCCGTCACCGGCTACACCGTCGTGTTCGGTGCGCTGCTGCTGTCGGCGGGCGCCGTCGCCGACCGGTACGGCGCCCACCGCGTGTTCCGCGCCGGGATCGCCGTCTTCGGCGCCGGGTCGCTGCTCAGCGCCGCCGCCCCCGACCTGTGGTCGCTCGTCGCGCTCCGCGCCGTGCTCGGCGTCGCCGCGGCCGCCTGCGTCCCGGCGTCCATGGCCATGATCGCGCGGCTCTACCCGGTGCCCGCCGACCGCGCCCGTGCGGTGGCGACCTGGGCCGCGACCAGCGGCGCGGCGCTGGCCGCCGGCCCCATCGCGGGCGGCGCCCTCGTCGGCCTCGCCGGCTGGCGGGCGATCTTCCTGATCAACGTGCCGCTCGCCGTCGTCGTCCTCGCCCTGGTCGCCGGACGGTCCGTGCACTGCCCGCACGGCTCCCGCACCATCGACTGGCCCGCGCAGCTCCTCGCCTGCGCCGCGCTCGGCCTGCTGACCGACGCCCTCATCGCCCTCGGGGACGGCTCGGCCGCGCACGCGGCCTGCTCGGCGGCCGGGACGGTCGCCGCCGGTGCCGCATTCGCGGTCCGGGAACGGAGGAGCGTCGCACCGGTTCTGGTGCCGGCCGTGCTGCGGGCGCCCGGAATGCCCGCCGCGCTCGCCGCCGGAGCGGCCGTCAACTTCGTCATGACCGGCGTGCTGTTCGTCCTGCCGCTGGTGTTCCAGCAGGCCCTCGGGCTGACGCCGTTCCAGACCGGGCTCGCGTTCCTGCCGATGACCCTGCCGTTCGCGTTCAACCCGCTGCTCACCGGGCGGATCGTCGCGAAGAGCGGGCCGCGCCGTCCCGTCCTCGCCGGGCTCGGCCTGCTGACCGCCGGGGGAGTGCTGCTCGGGGCGGTGCTGACGGGCGGCGCGTCCTATCCGCCCCTCGTCGCGGGCCTGCTCTGCACCGGCTTCGGCGTGTCGTTCGCCCTGCCCGCCCTCGCCACCACGGTCGTCACGACGGCGCCCGACGGCACGGCGGGCGCCGCGGGCGGTCTGCTCAACGCCGTCCGGCAGCTCGGCGCCACCCTCGGCGTCGCCATCATGGGCGCGTTCGCGTCGGTCGGCGCGGGCTCGGGCGACTCCGCCCACGCGCTGTTCCTCGCCGCCGCCGTCTGCGCCGCCGTGCTGCTCCTCACGCCACGCGCGGGTTCGCGGCGGACGCCCTGAGATCGTGCCGCAGGTCGCGGATGTCGGCCCGCAGCCGGTCGGCGGCCAGCGGATCCGGTTCCAGGCCGCCGAGCCCGTCCTCGATCAGGTCGAGCTCGGTGGCCCGGAGCCGGGAGAGCAGCCGGCGAGGCTCCCCGGCCGGCACGTCCCACCGCTCCTTGCGGCGCCACTTGCGGAACGCGAGGACATGCCCCTCGCCCGGCACGAACACGCCGCTCGCGGTCTCCGCGTTCACCGTCCGCCGGAAGTGCGACAGGTACCGGCGCCTGGCCAGGCGGTAGGCGACGATCGCCGCGACCAGGATCGGCGCGCCCTTCACCGGCATCAGCGCCAGCCCGGACAGGACGGGCGCGTCCCACCACGAGTGCAGCGCCATCGCGAGGACGAGCGCGCCCGCCGCGGCGGCCAGGTTCGTCCGCGACACCCGCCCGATCAGGCAGCCGAGGCCCGCGCCGCCGACCGCCGTCATCGCCCAGTGGCTCCACCACGCCCCGCCGACCACCCGGCTGCCGAAGGAGAAGAACGCCGCGTTCGCGTCCTGCGTCGCCCCCGTCAGCACGATCGTGTTCAGCACGTACAGGAAGTTCTCCGCGAACTGGAACCCCAGGCCGGACAGCGCCCCGTACCCCCAGCCGTCCAGCGGCCCCCGGACGGCGGACGGCGCCATCAGCGCCAGCACCACGACGCCGAGCAGCTTGAGGATCTCCTCGTCCACCGGCGCGGCGATCGCCGCGCCCCACGTCGAGTTGAACCCCGGCCCGGCCGTCTTGCCGATGACCGCCTGAAAGGCCGCGTTCGCGGGCAGCGCCGTCCCGAACGCGGCCAGCCCGCCCCACGCCACCGCGATCAGCGCGTACCCGAGCGGGCGCGACCGCACCGGATGCAGCCGCCGGACGATCCACACCGCCCCGGCCAGCGTCGGCGCCAGCAGCGCGACCCCGGCGATCGCCCCGCCCGGGAACGCCGCGACGTGCGCGCCGATCCCGCGGAACGCGACCCAGGCGCCGAGCAGGCACGCCGCCGCCCACAGCCAGAACGCGGGACGGTGCGCCAGGGCGTCACGCGCCATCATCGCCATGGCGCCGCGATCCTGACCGTCCGCGTCATCGCCTCGACCTGCCCGGCCACGTCCCGGAAGGCGCGCGGCGGGCCCGACGCCGTCACCGTGGCGCCGAGCGTGTCCCTGGCGAACACGGCCGCCGTGCCGGCGCGCTCGGGACCGGCGAGCCGTCCCGTCAGCCCGGTGAGGCCGTGCGCGGTCGTGATCGGCGCGGGCTGCGTGCGCAGGCGCGAATGCCCGCCGGCGGCGACGATGCGGCCGAGCCCGTCCCACAGCCTCCCCGCGTCCAGCGGGCCGAGCGGGATCACGACGCTGAGGTTGAAGACCACGTCGTCGCTGGTCAGCTCGATGTTGTTGGTGAGCGAGGTCTCGGCCCTGTTCAGCACCCAGCCGGCGGACGGGACCGTGAACGTCACCGGGCGGACGCCGTCCCGCTCCGTCCCGGCCGACAGCACCGTCCCGGGGGCCAGCGGCCTTCCGCGGTCGCCGAGGGCCTCGTCCAGCAGGGGCAGCCCCGCGCCGAGGACGAGCAGCACGAGCGCCACGACGCCCGTGCCCCACCATCTCACCCGCGCCACGCAACCCCCCGATGACGTGCGCTGCGGGAATGCCCCTTGACAGGCGCCCTAAACAAGATCAGGGCGCGCGGGTCACCAGTGCGCGGGCCTGTCCAGCCCCGCCGGCAGGCGGGTCGCGGCGTCGCCGCGCGCCGAGGCGAGCTGCGGCCGGGTCAGGAAGAGCGCGCCGGTGAGGTCGGCGCCCCGCAGATCGGCGTCCCGCAGGTCCGCCCCGATCAGGTCGGCCGCCCGCAGGTCGGCGCCGCGCAGGTCGGCCGCGATCAGGTACGCGCCGCGCAGGTCGGCGCCGCGCAGGTCGGCGTTCCTCAGCTTCGCCCCGATGAGGTCCGCGCCCCGCCGGTTCCTCTTCCGGCCGGGGACGCCGGCCCTGGCGAGTTCACTCGCCCGCCGCAGCAGGACGTTCGCGCTCTCCCGCACCGCGCCGACGTCCACCTCGGCGAGTTCGCCGGGGCCGCCCCGCGTCAGGCGCTCCACGTCGTCGAACGTCCGCCGCAGGTCGTCGCGGATCGGCTCGGCCGACGGCATCGCGATGGCCTCGTCCAGGTACCAGAGGACCTCGTGGAGGTGCCGCATGACGGGGAACACCGCGAACATCCGGCGTGCGACGTCCCGGTCCTGCCGCCAGTCCCGGCCGCCGAAGGTCTGCTGCGACACCTTCTGACCGGCGCCGAAACAGTCGAAAACAGTACAACCCGCGAACCCGCGCTCCCGGAGGCCGGCGTGGATGCCGCAGCGGAAGTCGTCCAGCAGGTTGCGGCACGGCTCGCCCGCGTCCTTGTCCACGGCGAAGTCGGCCGACCTGGCGAACGGGAGCGCCACGCAGCACAGCCCGGAACAATTCGCGCAGTCGGCCGTCAGATCGAGCCTCTCCGGCAACTCGTGATCCCCCGCCCCTGGACGACGCTCCATTCTCACGCCTGGCCGGCCATGCCGCGAACGCCGGCTACGCCGCGTCGTGGAACACCAGGCCGAGGGTGCGCCTGCCACCGGACCGGACGACGCTGACGCCGTGCCGCATCGGGGCCGCCGACCAGCCGCGCTTCGTCCGCACCGGCCGGTCCCGCGTCGTGAAGACCAGCCCGCGGCCGCGGGGCAGCAGCGTCGACGTCCCGCGGGACTGGGCGCGAGCCCGCTGCTCCACCATCAGGAACTCGCCGCCGGTGTAGTCGGCGCCCGGCTCGTCCAGGCCGATCACCACCTGGAGCGGGAACACCAGGTCGCCGTAGAGGTCGCGGTGCAGCGCGTTCCAGTCGTCCCGCCCGTACCGCAGCAGGATCGGCGTCGGCTTCGTCTGGCCCGCCGCGTGGCACATCTCCAGCCACTCCGCCAGGGTGTCCGGCCAGGGCGCGGGACGTCCCAGTCTGGCCGCCCAGGTGCGGGCGATCGGCAGCAGCCGCGGATACAGCGCCGCGCGCAACTCCGCGACCGGCTCCGGGAACGGCTCGGCGAAGTACCGGTACTGCCCGGCGCCGAACCGGTACCGCTCCATGTCGATCGTCGAGCGAAAGCGTCCCGCCTCGTCGTAGAGGGCGGCGACGGCCGCGCATTCGTCCTCGGTGAGAAGCGGTGCCGTCAGCGCGCTGCCGTAGGCGTCCATCTCGCCGGCGAGCGCGGCCCAATCGGCCTCCGCGACCCTGCTCGCGTAGATGCTCATGCCCGGTGAACACCGCCGCCGCCCGGAACGTTGCAGGGGTGGGATACAGTTGCCCGCGCCCATGTCAGAGCCCCTCACCGCATCGGTCGTCTCCCGGCTGCGCGCCGCAGGCTGCGTGTTCGCCGAGGACGAGGCACGGCTGATCCTGTCCACCGCCGGCGACGACGGCGACGTGTCGGCCATGGTGGAACGGCGCGCGGCGGGGGAGCCGCTCGAACACGTCCTCGGCTGGGCGGAGTTCCGCGGGCTGCGGATCGCCGTCGAACCCGGCGTCTTCGTGCCCCGCCGCCGCACCGAGTTCCTCGTCCGGCGGGCCGCCGCACTCGCCCCGCCGCGTCCCGTCGTCCTCGACCTGTGCTGCGGCTCCGGCGCGCTGGGCGCCGCGCTCGTCTCCGGCCTGGACGAGTTCGCCCTGCACGCCGCCGACATCGAACCCGCCTCGGTGCGCTGCGCCCGCCGCAACATCGCGCCGTTCGGCGGCCTCGCCTACGAAGGCGACCTCTTCGAGCCGCTCCCGGACGCGCTTCGCGGACGCGTCGACGTGCTGCTCTGCAACGTCCCCTACGTCCCGACGGGGGACGTCGGGCTGATGCCCGCCGAGGCGCGCGACCACGAGCCGCTGGTGGCGCTCGACGGCGGCCCGGACGGCCTCGACGTCCTGCGCCGCGTCACCGCCGAGGCACCGCGGTGGCTCGCCCCGGGCGGCCACCTGCTGTTCGAGACCAGCGAGCGGCAGGTCCCGGACGCGGTCGCGGCCGTCGACGCGGGCGGGCTCGCGGCCGCGGTCGCGACGTCCGAGGAGTTCTATGCCACCGTCATCGTCGGCACCAAATCCGTGTAAAACCCGGCACACGGGTACAGGTCGCTATAGGACGACCTGAAGGAGTGAAATAAAATGCGCCGCATCAGTGCAGCGCTCAGCGCCATCATCGGCACGATCGTCAGCATCGTGACTCTGCCGTTCCGGGTTCTGCAGCGGCTGTTCACCCCCTCGCGCGGACGCTCCACCCGGTCCCGGCGCAAGGCGGTCTGACACAACGACCGACCGCCCCGGGCCACTCATCCAGAATGGCCCGGGGCGATCCCATGCGAAAAAGACGTTGCGCGATCACGCGGCGTCTCGCACCATATGAGTAACGGACTGGACGGCACGAAGAAGGGAGCGGCGGACATGGCCGCGATCACCGCGCACCGGGCGTCGCGGCCCTTCGGGGCCGGTCAGCGGCGGGGCGTCATCGCCAACGCCTCCGGGTAGAGCCTTCTGAAGGTTCCTCCGGAGGCCGCCAGGGAGAGATCCCGGCGGCCTTTTCCATGCACTCCAAGGGTCAGTAGCTCAATTGGGAGAGCACCCGCCTTGCAAGCGGGCAGATGCCGGTTCGAATCCGGCCCGATCCACGTAGGACTGGACCGGCGGGAGTAACGACCCCCGGCCGGTTCTCCAGTGCCCACAGGCGGGCGGACGCCACCGCCCGCCGCGGGCACCCGTGCTGGATCATCCAATGGCAGGATGCGTGACTCTGAATCACGTCATGCAGGTTCGACCCCTGCTCCAGCAGCATTTATCCGATCACTTGAGGCCGGGTCACTTGAGGGACGCCGGGACGTCGGCGGCGTCGCCGAGCCCGACCAGGTAGTCGGCGTACTCCTTGACGTCGCCCTTCGTGACGAGTCTGCCCTGCAGCGTCTCGTCGGCCGCGACCTTCTTGCCGGCGAGCACGTCGGCGGCGAGCGTCATGACCTTCTGGCCCAGCGCGAACGGCGACTCGGCGTTCGTCGCGTGCATGTCGCCGGACGCGACCGCCGCGAGCGCGTCGGAGATGCCGTCGTTGCCGACGAGCTTCACCTTCTCGGTGAGGTTGCGGGCCTTCAGCGCGGACAGGACGCCCATGGCCATCTCGTCGTTCGCGGCGTACACGCCGTTGATGCCGGGGTTGGCCTGCAGCACGTTCGTCATCACGTTCAGCGCCTTGGCGCGGTCGAAGTCCGCGGCCTGCTTGGCCACGACGGTGATGCCCTTGTGCTTCGCGATCTCCTCGTTGAAGCCCTTGCTGCGGTCCTGCGCGACGTTGGTGCCGAGCAGTCCCTGGATCTCCACGACCTTGCCCTTCTCGCCGACGGACTCGGCGAGCGACTTGGCCGCGTTGCGTCCGGCCTGGACGGCGTCGTAGCCGACGAACGTGGCGAGCTTGCCGCCCGACGGCTTGCGGTCGAACGCCATCACCGGGATGTTCGCGCCGTTCGCCTGCGTGACCGACGACGTCGCCGACTGGGTGCTGACCGGGTCGATGATCAGGATGCCGGTCTGCTTGGAGACGGCCGTCGTCGCCTGGTTCAGTGCGGCGGCGTCGCTGTTGTTGGCGTTCTGCACGTTCAGCTTGATGCCGAGCTTGTCCGCCTGCGCCTGCGCGCCGTTCTTGACGCTGACGAAGAACGGGTTGTTCAGCGTGCTCATGATGATCGTCGCGTCCTTCTTGCCGGACGCTTTGCCGGTGCCGGCGTCGTCGCCGGCGCGGCTGCACCCGGTGAGGGCGAGGGCGGCGGCGGCCGTCACGGCGATCGCGGCGCGGGTGGTACGGGCCACGCGCATGGGATTCTCCTTTGCGGGGTGGGGGCGGGAACGGGTCAGGGGGTCTTGGCGGTGGCGCCGCCGCGATGGGACGGGCCGCCTTGCGCGGTCCTGTCCGCACGCTTCGGGACGAGGGAGCGCAGCACGTCGATGTTGCGGTCCAGGAACACGGCCAGCAGGATGACCAGGCCCTTCACGACGTTCTGCAGGAACGGCGAGACGTCGAGGAGGTTCATCCCGTTGTCGATGACGCCGAGGACGAGCGCGCCGACGAGGGTGCCGAGCAGCGTGCCGCGTCCGCCGGCGAGGCTCGTCCCGCCGATGATGACGGCGGCGATGGCCTCCAGCTCCAGGCCGGTCCCGGCGGTCGGCTCGGCCGTCGACAGCCGCGCGGTGAGGATGAACCCGGCGAGCGCCGCCAGCACGCCGCTGATCACGAACGCGAGGATCTTGACGCGGTCGGTGCGGACGCCGGACAGCCGCGCCGCCTCGGTGTTGTCGCCGGTGGCGTAGACGTGCCGGCCGAACCGGGTCCGGGCGAGCAGGTACCCGAACACCGCGAACACCACCAGCATGATCACCACCGGGACGGGCACGCCGGCGACCCGGCTCTGCCCGATGCCCTGGAAGTCGTAGTCGGTGACCGCGACCGGGTTGCCCTTGGTGAGCTGCAGGCTGAGGCCCGACAGCACCGACATGGTGGCGAGCGTCGCGATGAACGACGGCATCCGCGTCTTGGTGACGAGCAGCCCGTTGACCAGCCCGATCGCGGCGCCGGTCGCGACGCCCGCCGCGACCCCGGCGACCAGGCCGTGGTCGCGGAGCGTCTGCGCGGTGACGACGGCGGTGAAGCCGAGCGCCGCGCCGACCGACAGGTCGATCTCCGCCAGGATGATCACGTAGCTCTGGCCGACCGCGAGCAGCGCCGCGACGGACGTGGCCAGCCCGACGTTCATCAGGTTGTTGTGCGTGAGGAAGACGGGGGAGGCGATGGTCAGGACGATCCCGACCAGCAGCAGCATCCAGACCGCGCGCAGCCGGCGTGCGGCCGCGGCCGCCGCGGAGAGCCGCGACGCGGACGCGAGGCTCGTGACGGTGGAGGTCATGGGGCACCTACCAGTGCGTGTTCGAGGATGTTCTGTTCGTTCACGTCGTCGCCGGCCAGTTCGGCGACGGGGCGTCCCTCGCGCATCACGAGGACGCGGTCGGACATGGCGACGAGCTCGGGCAGGTCGGAGCTGACCAGCACGACGGCGACGCCGTCCGCGGTGAGCCCGTTGATGATCCGGTAGATCTCGGTCTTGGCGCCGACGTCGACGCCGCGGGTCGGCTCGTCCATCAGCAGCACCCGGGGCCCGGTCATGACCCACTTGGCGAACAGGGTCTTCTGCTGGTTGCCGCCCGACAGCGACCCGGCCGGGATCGACGGCGACGCCGCGCGGACCCGCAGGTCCGCCATCACTTTGCCGGTCTCGGCGCGTTCGCGGCCGCGCCGGACGACGTCGGCCTTCGTGAAGCGGGCGAGGGACGGCAGCGACACGTTCGCCTCGACGGACTGCTGCATGGCGAGGCCCTCACCGGACCGGTCCGGGGTGACGTAGGCGATGTGCGCGGCGATCGCCTGCCGCGGGCTGCGCGGCTTGACGGGCTCGCCGTCCACGGTCACGGTCCCGGACGTGAGCGGGTGCAGGCCGAACAGGGCCCGCAGCAGCTCGCCGCGGCCGCAGCCGACCACGCCGCCGATGCCGAGCACCTCGCCCGCCCGGACGTCGAGGTCCACGTCGTGGAACGCCTCGCCGCCCGACGCGCCCCGCACCCGCAGGACGGCCCGGTCCGTGGCGTTGTGCTCCTTCGGGTAGAAGTCGTCCACGGCGTCGCCGACCATCGCGGTGACGACCTGGGCGGGCGACAGCGAACCGGTGGGCTCGTCCATGGTGACGCGGCCGTCGCGCAGCACGACGATCCGGTCGGACAGCTCGAACACCTCGTCCAGCCGGTGGCTGATGTAGAGGATCGTGACACCCGCCTCGCGCAGCCGCCTGATCTGCCCGAACAGCCGCTCCGACTCGCGCTCGTCCAGCGCCGCCGTCGGCTCGTCCAGGATCAGCAGCCGCGGCTTGTGCGTCATCGCCTTCGCGATCTCGACCATCTGCCGTTCGGCGACGCCCAGCTCGCCGACCGGCCGGCGGACGTCGATGTCCAGGCCGAGGTCCTTCAGCGCCGACGCCGCGGCCTCCGCCATCCGGCGCCGCGACACGCTCAGCCGCCCGAACCGGCCCTCCCGGTCGAGGACGTGCATGTTCTCCGCGACCGACAGGTTCGGGAACAGGTTCTGCTGGAACTCCTGGTAGATCACCTCGATGCCGAGCGCCATCGCGGCCTGCGGGTCCTTCAGGACCGCGGCCTCGCCGTCGACGCGGACCGTCCCGCCGTCCGGCTGGTGCGCGCCGGAGATCACCCGGGTGAGGGTGGACTTCCCGGCGCCGTTCTCGCCGCACAGCGCGACGACCTCGCCCGGCTCGACCGCGAGGCTGACGCCCCGCAGCACGTGGTTCTCCCCGAACGACTTGTGGACGTCGACCAGCTGCATCCGCATGTCGATCTCCCGTCAGTAGACGACGCCCGCGGTGAGCAGCACGTTCGCGTACGGGGTGAACTCCCCGGACCGCACCGCCGCCCGCGCGCCGCCGGTGGCCCGCTTGAACTCGGTGTGCGGGACGAACCGCACCGCCACGTCCGGGAAGCGCGCCTCGATCTCGGCGAGCATGTCCGGGCTGTGCTCCTTGATCTCCGCCGACATCAGCACGCCCTCCACGGCGACCTCGGCGAGGACGGCGTCCAGCAGGTCGAGGAAGCGCGGCAGGTTCTCGCGCACCGCCAGGTCGACGCGCTCCACCCCGGCCGGGACGGGCAGCCCCGCGTCGGTGACGGCGAGCAGGTCGGTGTGGCCGAGCTCGGAGATGACCCGGGCCAGCTGGCCGTTGAGCGTTCCGTTGTTGCGCCTCATCGGGCGGCTCCTTCCAGGGGGGTGCCGGTCATCAGCGCGTCCACCTCGTCCCGTCCGGGCAGGGACGGGCTCGCGCCGGGACGGGTCGTCGCCAGCGCGCCGGCGGCCGTCCCGCGCTTGATGGCACGTTCCACCTCGTCGCCCGCGGCGAGCGCGGCGCCGAGCGAGCCGGTGAACGCGTCCCCGGCCGCGGTGGTGTCGACGGCGGTGACCTCGTAGGCGGGGAAATGGCGGGCGCGGCCGGCGGTGACGGAGACGGCGCCGCCCGCGCCCAGCGTGATCAGCGCGTGGCCGACGCCGCGGTCGAGGAACCACCGCCCGGCCCGCTCGGCGGACGCCGCGTCGGTCACCTCGACGCCGGTCAGTTCGGTGGCCTCGCTCTCGTTCGGCGTGACCAGGTCGATGTGCGGCCACACGTCGCCGGGCAGCGGCTGCGCGGGCGCCGGGTCGAGGACGACCGTCAGCCCGGCCGCCCTGCCCGCCTTCGCTGCGTGGCAGGTCGTCGCGGCCGGGACTTCGAGCTGCAGGAGCAGGACGCCGACCTTCCCGGCGGTCGCGCGGATGCTCGCGTCGACCATCCCGGCGTCGAGGTCCGCGTTCGCTAGGGGAGTGATGACGATGTCGTTCTCACCGGACGCGTCCACCCGGATGTGCGCGACGCCCGTGCGGCCGTCCACTGTCCGGACCTCGTCGAGTTCGACGCCGTACGAGCGCAGGCCGTCCAGGACGATCTCGCGGAACGGGTCGCGGCCGACGCATCCGGCGAGCCACGTCCGCGCCCCCGCACGAGCGGACGCGACCGCCTGGTTCGCCCCCTTCCCGCCGAGTACGAGGGTGAAGTCGTCGCCGAGCACGGTCTCGCCGCGCCGCGGGAACCGTGCGCTGAACGCGGTCACGTCCGCGGTGATGCTGCCGACGACGAGAACACCGTTGGGTTCCATCGCGGTCCTCCTGTTCCGGCTGTTCGAGGCATGGGTGGGGAGAGGTCGCGGCAATTCCGCCGTGCCCGTGGGTGTTCTGTGGTCGTGGATCAGGCCCCGGCCGGGTGCCCGACGGTCTTGGTCTCCGGCAACGCGGTCATCGGTGCGGTTCCGGGCTCTGCGGTCCGGGCGGGGCGGTCGAGGCGCGTTCGACGATCTTTATGTCCATGACGATGCGCCGGGGGAGGTCGCGGGTCTGGCTGTCGTCGAAGCGGTGCAGCAGCAGCCGCATGGCGAGGACTCCCTGCTCGGTCATCGGGCGGTCGACGACGGTCAGCGGCGGGCGCAGCAGCGGCCCGGTGTCGAGGTCGTCGAAGCCGATGAGGCTGATCTGCCCGGGGACGTCCACGCGCATGTCGTGCAGCGCCTTCAGCGCGCCCAGCGTGGTGAGGTTGTTCGCCGTGAAGATCGCGGTCGGCGGTGCGGCGAGGGACAGCAGCGACAGGGTGAGCTGGTAGGCGCGCTCCTCGCGGAAGTCGCCGATCAGGTCGAGTTCCGGCGGGATCTCGACGCCCGCGGCGGACACGGCCTCCAGGAAGCCGTCCCGCCGGTACCGGCCGGGGGTGGACTCCTGGCCGCCGCTGATCATCGCGATGCGGGTGTGGCCGAGGGCGAGGAGGTGCTCGGCGGCCAGCCGGCCGCCGGCGCGGTTGTCGACGAGGACGGCGTCGAAGCTCTCCCCGTCGGCGAGGTCCCGGTCGATGAACACGACCGGGATCCCGCTGTCGCGCAGCTGCAGCGGGGTCTGCTCGTGCTCGGTGGCCGGGGCGAGGATGATGCCGTCCACCTGGCGGGCCATGTCGGCGAGCAGGTCGGCCTCGCGGGCGCCGCTCTCGTCGCTGTTGGCGAGCAGCAGCCGGTAGCCGTGGTCGCGGCTGACGGACTCCATGCCCTTCACGACGGCGGCGAAGTAGGGGTTGGTGATGTCGGGGACGACGACGCCGATGGTGCGGGTGCGCCCGGACTTCAGCGACTGCGCCGCGATGTTCGGCAGGAAGCCCAGCTCATCCACGGCGGCCTGGACGGCCTCCGCCGACCTGACCCGCTGTCCCCGCAGGAACCGCGAGACGGTGGCGGGGGACACGCCGGCCCGCGCCGCCACGTCGTGGATGGTCGCCACTTCGACTCCTGACTGTCGCGCACATCACTGAAATCGTTGTCAGAGAATGATTGCAGCATGGGAGCCGACGATGTCAATACCCGAGCCGGGGAAAGTACCGACCTGCCGATCCGCTCCGTCCGGGCACTGGACGGCGTGAGACCGCCGGGCGCGACGGAAATCGGTTTCAGGAGCGCGCGTCCACCCGGGTCCGCTGCGTGGTCCAGGCGCGGGCCTGCTCGCTGAGCGTGATGCCGAGGCCGGGACGGGCCGGGACGCGCATCCGCCCGTCCTTGATCGTCAGCCGCTCGTCGAACAGCGGGTCGAGCCAGTCGAAGTGCTCCACCCACGGCTCGCTCGGGTACGCGGCGGCCAGGTGCAGGTGGATCTCCATGGCGAAGTGCGGCGCGAGCCCCAGGTGCCGGTGGTCGGCGAGCGTGGCGAGCTTGAGGAAGTTGGTGATGCCGCCGATGCGCGGCGCGTCCGGCTGGACGATGTCGGCGGCGCCCCGGTCGATGAGCTCGCAGTGCTCGGCGACGCTGGTGAGCATCTCGCCGGTCGCGACGGGCGTGTCGAGGGCGCGGGCCAGCGCCGCGTGGCCCTCGGCGTCGTAGGCGTCGAGCGGCTCCTCGATCCAGGTGAGGCCGAACTGCTCCAGGGCGCGTCCCATGCGCAGGGCCGTCGGCCGGTCCCACTGCTGGTTCGCGTCCACCATCAGCGGGAAGCCGTCGCCGAGCCGCTCCCGGACGGCGGTGACCCGGCGCAGGTCCTCGGCGTGGTCGGGATGCCCCACCTTGATCTTGATGCCGCCGATCCCGTCCGCCACGGACGCGGCCGCGTTGTCGAGGACCTCCTCCAGCGGCGCGTTCAGGAATCCGCCGGAGGTGTTGTAGCAGCGGACGGAGTCGCGGTGCGCGCCGAGGAGCTTGGCGAGCGGCAGGCCCGCGCGCCTGGCCTTCAGGTCCCACAGCGCGATGTCGATGGCGGCGATGGCCTGGGTGGCGAGGCCGCTGCGGCCGACGGAGGCGCCCGCCCACGCCAGCTTCGTCCAGATCCTGCCGATGTCGCTCGGGTCCTCGCCGATGAGGGCGGGCGCGATCTCGGCGGCGTGCGCGTACTGGCCGGGCCCGCCCGCCCGCTTGGAGTAGCCGAAGCCGATGCCCTCGTGGCCGTCCTCGGTGCCGATCTCGGCGAACAGGAACACGACCTCGGTCATCGGCCGCTGCCGCCCGGTCAGCACCTTCGCGTCGCTGATCGGGGTGGCGAGCGGCAGCGTGACCGAGGACAGCTCGATCCAGGCGATCCGGTCGAGGGTCGCCTCACCGGCGGGCGCGCCCGTCACCTCAGCGCACCCGCTCGACGAGTTCGGTGAGCTCGGCGGTCTCGGCTTCGGTCAGGTCCGTCAGCGGCGGCCGGACGGGGCCGGCGGGCCGCCCGGTGATCCGCATGCCCGCCTTGATGATGCTCACCGCGTAGCCCTTGCGCCGGTTGCGGATGTCGCAGTACGGGAGGACGAACTCGGCCAGCCGCCGCTGCACCCCGTCCCGGTCGCGGGCGCGGACGGCGTCGTAGAACGCGAGCGCGAACTCCGGGACGAAGTTGAAGATCGCCGACGAGTACGTCGTGACGCCCATCTCCAGGTAGGGGAGCGCGAACGTCTCGGCGGTCGGCAGCCCGCCGATGTAGACGAGGCGGTTGCCGAGCCGGGACCGGATCCGCGTCATCAGCTCCAGGTCGCCGACGCCGTCCTTGAACCCGGTGAGGTTGGGGCACGCCTCCGCCAGCTCGGCGACCGTCGCGTCCTCGTAGACGGCGTTCGCGCGGCTGTAGATCGTCACGCCGAGGCGGGTGGCCTCGCACACCGCCCGGACGTGCGCGACCAGACCCTCCTGCGGCGCCTGGGTCAGGTAGGGCGGGAACAGCAGCACCCCGTCGGCGCCGGCGGCCTCGGCGTCCTCGGCCATCTCCACGGCCGACGCCGTCCCGTACCCGGCGGGCGCGATCACCGGGACTCCGTACGGCGCCTCCGCGACCGCCGCGCGCACGACCCGGCCGACCTCGCCCGGCGTCAGCGAGAAGAACTCGCCCGTCCCGCCCGCGGCGAACAGGCCCGCGACGCCGTACCCGCCGAGCCGGGCGATGTTCTCGCGGTAGGCGTCCTCGTCGAAGGAGAGGTCGTCGCGGAAGTGGGTGACGGGGAAGGAGAGGAGCCCGGACCCGAGCCGCCGGGCGATGTCGCCGGGTGCAGTCTGCGTCATGGTTCCGAGGCTAAGATGGCTGATTGATCCAAGTCCAACACGAAAAAGGCATCCACTGATACCGACAGGGAATCGATGTTCACGCTCACCCAGCTGGCGAACTTCGTGGCCGTCGCCGAGGAACTGCACTTCGGCCGGGCCGCCGAGCGGCTCCGGATGACGCAGCCGCCGCTCAGCCGGCAGATCCAGCTGCTGGAGAACGACCTGAAGGTGCGGCTGTTCGACCGGACGAACCGGTCGGTGCGGCTCACCCCGGCCGGGCGCGCGTTCCTCGTCGAGGCCCGCCGGCTGCTCCAGCAGGCCGACCACGCCGCGATGTCGGTCCGGCAGGTCTCGGCGGGGGAGGCCGGGACGATCACGCTCGGCTTCACCGCGGCCAGCGCCTACGCCACGCTCGGCCGGGTGCTGGAGGTCGCGCGGACCGCGCTGCCGGACGTCGAGATCGTGCTCCGGGAGATGGTGACGCGGGACCAGGCGCGCGCCCTCGTCGAGGGCGGCCTCGACCTCGGGCTCGTCCGCCCGCCGGTGACCGACCCCGACCTCGTGGAGCGCGGCGCCGACCGCGAGGCGCTGGTCGCCGCGATCCCCAACGGGCACGCCCTGGCGGGCGGCGACGGCCCGGTCCGGCTGGCCGACTTCGACGGGCGGCGGTTCATCATGTACTCGCCCGTCGAGGCCCGCTACTTCCACGAACTGCTGATCAGCCTGTTCCGGCAGGCGCGCGTCTCGCCCGAGTACGCGCAGTACCTCAGCCAGGTGCACAGCATCCTCGCGCTGGTCAACTGCGGCTGGGGCGTCGCGCTCGTGCCCGCCGCGGCGGCCCGGCTCCGCTACGCGGGCCTGTCGTTCCGGGACGTCGAGCTGCCCGATCCGGAGCCCGTCGAGCTGAGCCTGACCTGGCACCGGGGCAACGACAACCCGGCGCTCGCTCAGCTGCTGCGGCACCTCTGACCCGCCTTGACGGCGTCCGGCCGCTCGATTATTTTGGCGTTCAAATATTGGCCGTCAAAGTATCGATCCGCGCCGGCCCTCCGGCGCCGTGGAGGAACGATGAGCGACTTTCCCGCGTACGCGCCGTCGGAGGAGCATGAGCTGCTGCGGCGTTCGGTGCGTGAGCTGGCCGATGCCAAGATCGCTCCTTTCGCGGCGGAGGTGGACGAGGAGTCGCGGTTCCCGCGGGAGG
>NZ_SMKY01000081.1 GCF_004349235.1 Actinomadura darangshiensis
CCGCAGAGCAGCGCGCCGAGCACGCCGGGCCCGCCGAGGGTGAAGTTGTGCGCCACCGGCATCGCCGCGAGGAAGACGGTGCCGGGGCCGAACCGGCAGGCCGCGATCGCGTGGTCCATGCCGCAGCCGTAGTCGTCGTGGGTCCGCGGGATCAGCTTCGGCGTCCCGGTCGTCCCGCCGGACAGCAGGAACAGCGCGGCGGAGCGGGAGCCGGGCGGGTTCGCGTCGAGGGCCGCGCGCGCCGCGTCCGGGTCGGCGGCGGGCGCGCACAGGTCGCCGAGGTCCGAGCTGCCCGGCCGGGTACCGCCGCCCGCGACCAGCACGTGCCGGAGCGTGCCGCTCCGCGCCGCGATCGTGTGCGCCATCGTCTCGTGGTCGAAGCCCCTGAGGACGCGCGGGACGGCGATCGCGGCGGCGTCGGCGAGCTCGGCGACACCGCCCAGCTCGTGCTCGCGGTGCGACGGCAGCGCCATCACGGGGACGACCCCGAGCCGCAGGCAGGCCAGGGTGAGCACGACGAACTCCCACCGGTTGGGGAGCTGCACCACGATCCGGTCGCCGGGCCGCAGGCCGAGGTCGTGCAGCCGCCGCGCGGCGCCGTCGGCGCGCGCCCACAGCTCCCGGTGGGTGAACCAGACGGGGCCTTCGACCAGCGCGGTCGCGTCGGGCCGCGCGTCGGCGGCGGCGCGGAGCCGATGGCCGAGCGGGACGCCGCGCCAGAGCCCGGCGGCGGTGTAGCGGTCCGCGACGTCGTCCGGCCAGGGGACGAAGCCGTCGTCCACCGGTGCCGAGGCTGGAGTGGTCATGGGCGCGGCCCTGCTTTCTCTGCGAATCCGACGGGACGGGCGGCGCCGGCCGGGCGGTGCGGCGCCGCCTCGGGGCCGAGCACGACCGGCAGGGCGGTGAGCCCGTGCATGATGACGCTGGGGCGCCATTCCAGGCCGTCCGGCGGCTCGGCGAGGCGCAGCTCGGGGAAGCGGGCGAGCACGGCCCCGATCGCCACCTGGCCTTCGAGGCGGGCCAGGGGCGCGCCGATGCAGTGGTGGACGCCGTAGCCGAAGCCGAGCTGCGGATTGTCGGCGCGGGCGAGGTCCAGCAGGTCCGGGTCGGGGAAGCGGTCCGGGTCGCGGTTGGCGCCGAGCAGCGACACCAGCACGGTCCCCCCTTCGGGGATCGGCATCCCGGCGAGCTCCATGGGCTCCACGCAGTGCCGCAGCGCGATCTGGACGGGGCTCTCGTACCGCAGCGCCTCCTCCACGGCGGCGGGCAGCAGCTCCGGGTCGTCGCGGACGGCGCGCAGCCGGTCCGAGTGCGCCAGCAGCGCCAGCAGCCCGTTGCCGATCAGGTTGACGGTGGTCTCGTGGCCCGCGGTGAGCAGCAGGAACACCATTGAGGTCAGCTCGTCCGCGCTGAGCCGGTCGCCGCCGTCGTGCGCCGCGACCAGCGCCGACAGCAGGTCGGGGCGCGGCTCCCGGCGCTTGCGGTCCAGCAGCCCGCGGATGTAGCCGAGCATCTCGGCCGCCGTGGCGTCGAGCCGGTCGATCGGGAGCGCGTCGGTGGTGAGGGCGTCGGTCCAGCGGTGGAAGTCGTCGGAGTCCTCCTCCGGGATGCCGAACAGCTCGATCAGCACCCGGACGGGCAGCGGCAGCGCGTACGCGGCGAGCAGGTCGGCGGTACCGGCGCCGGCCGTGCCGGCCGTGCCGGCAGCGGCGACCGCGTCCAGCAGGCCGTCGGCGATGGCCTGCACGCGCGGGCGCATCGCCGCCATGCGGCGGCGGGTGAACGCGGGCGCCACCAGCCGGCGCAGCCGCGCGTGGTCGTCCGCTCCGGCGTTGAGCATGTGGCTGTTCATGGCGCGGCGCAGGTCCTCGGACATGCCGCGGCGGTTGCCGAGCGTCGCGGTCCGGCCACGCAGCCGCGGATCGGTGAGCGCCTGCCGCGCGGCGGTGAAGCCGACCACCATGTAGCCGGTCTCGCCGGACCGCAGAGTGATCGGGGTCACCGCGCCGTGCCCGCGCAGCAGCGCGTACCCGGCGTGCCGCCGCGCCGCGCCGGACAGCAGGAAGTCGGCGTTGTGCAGAACCTCGGTCATGAGGACGAGCGTCGGCCGCGGGCCGGCCGGGGCGCATCTTCCGGTGTGCGCAGCCGCCGGCGGGGCGGGAACCGGTCGCCGGCCGAGTAATTCGCGCCGGTTTTATGGGGGTCTGATAGCAATTCCGGAGATGCGGCTTTTCTTTCGGAAAGTGACGCTGGACGGGTCATGGCCGGCCGGTGCACGGGAAAACGCCGAACCGCCGCGCCCCGCAGAACGTTAGCTCCACGGCCCCGCACGGGGACCGTGCCGGGAAAGGACCCGAGAAAGGAAGCGATGTTCTTTTCGAGCGTGCGCATGCGAAGATCCGTTCCCGCCGCCACGGCACTCGTGCTGTTCCTCGTGCTGTACCTCGTCGCACGGACGCCGGGGCCTGCCGCCGGAGACGGCGACGCCACCGCCGGGAAGTACCGGTTCACCGCCATGCCGATCGCGATGCCGCCCGGCTACCGCCCGGTCCAGACGGTCCGGAAGGTGAACCCCGCCTACCACCACATCCGTTCGTGGATCTCCTCGGTCGGTGCCGCGATCGCCCTCAACGACCTCACCGGGCACGGCCGCGACGACGGCCTGTGCCTGGTCGACCCGCGCACCGACCAGGTCGTGGTGACCTACGCGCCGACCGCGCCGGCCGCCGACCGGTTCACCCCGTTCACCCTGGACCCGGCGCCGCTGCCGATGGACGCCGCGATGGCGCCGATGGGCTGCACGCCCGGCGACTACAACCAGGACGGGCGCACCGACCTGCTCGTCTACTACTGGGGCCGGACGCCGATCATGTTCCTCGCCCGAGCCGACGCCGGGTCGCCGTCCGCCGCGTCCTACCGCCCGGTGGAACCGGTGCCCACCGCGTCCCCCGACGGCCGCTACCACGGCCCGCGGTGGAACACCGACGCCGTCAACGTCGCCGACCTGGACGGCGACGGGCGCCCTGACGTCCACCTCGCCAACTACTTCCCCGACTCCGACGTGTTGGACCCGCACGGCCAGGCCAACGTGGTGATGAACTCCTCGATGTCCGACGCCAAGAACGGCGGCGGCACCCACGTCCTGCGCTGGTCCGGTGGCACGGCTGGGAAGGACCCCACGGTCTCCTACGTCGAGCAGCGCGGCGCCGTGCCGTTCGACGCCTCGACGGGCTGGACGCTCGCCATCTCCAGCGCCGACCTCACCGGTGACGGGAGGCCCGAGGTCTACGTCGCCAACGACTTCGGCAAGGACCACCTCTTCTACAACACCTCCACGAAGGGCCGCATCAGCTTCACCGAGGCGACCGGCCAGCGGACGCCCGCGACCGCGAAGTCCTTCGCGCTCGGCCACGACTCGTTCAAGGGCATGGGCGTCGACTTCGGCGACCTCGGCCGCACCGGCCGGTTCGACATCGTGGTCAGCAACATCACCGAGGCGTGGGGCCTGGAGGAGAGCAACCTCGTCTTCGTCAACCGGGCCCGCTCCGAGGCCGCGATGCGGCGCGCCCTCGCCCGCGGCGACGCGCCGTTCGACCAGCGCGCGCGGAAGCTCGGGATGGCCTGGACCGGCTGGGGCTGGGACGTCAAGAGCGGCGACTTCCTGAACAGCGGGCGGCTGGACGTCGTCCAGGCCGACGGGTTCGTCAAGGGGAAGATCAACCGCTGGCCGTGGCTGCAGGAGATGGCTATGAACAACGACGAGCAGTACACCAACCCCGCGATGTGGCCGCACGTGCAGCCCGGCGATGACGTCGCCGGCTCCGACACCCTCGCCTTCTACGCCCAGAAGCCCGGCGGGAGCTTCGTCAACGTCGGGAAGCGGCTCGGCCTGGACGTGCCGATCCCCACCCGCGGCGTCGCCACCGCCGACACCCGCGCGAACGGCGCCCTCGACTTCGCCCTGGCCCGGCAGTGGGGGCCGCCCGCCTTCTACGCCAACACCTCCCCGAACCTCGGCAACCGGCTCGGCCTGCACCTCTACCGTCCGGTCCCGGGCGCCAAGGCCGGCGCGAACCTGCAAGGCCCCGGCACGCCGGCCTACGGTGCGACGGTGCGGATCCAGACCCCCGCCGGCACGCAGATCTCCCAGCTCGACGGCGGCGGCGGGCACAGCGGCCGGCGCAGCTTCGAGGTCAGGTTCGGGCTGGGCTCCTACTCCGGCCCCGTCACCGCCCGCATCCGGTGGGCGGACCAGTCGGGCGCCCCGCACGACCAGACCGTCCGGCTGCCCCCCGGCGACCACACCCTCCTGCTCGGCAACGCGGTTGAGGAGGCTCCGAGCTCATGACCGCCATCACCCAGGCGGCCGATGGCACCCCCGTCGCCGCCCCGCCCGCGGCGGTCGCCGCCGCGGCGCGACCGCAACCCGACCCGCGCTACCTCGCCCTGCGCAACTTCGCCATCTCGATCACCGTCTTCAACATCCTCGGCTACACCGTGCTCGGCTTCGAGCAGCCATGGGCCTGGTTCCCGCTGGCCGTCCTCACCGGGTACACCACCGAGCTGGTCTTCGAGGTGATCAGCGCGCGGGCGGAGCGGCGCGCGCCGCGGTTCCTCGTCGGCGGGCTGCGCGGGCTCTACGAGTTCCTGCTGCCCGCGCACATCACCGCGACCGCCTGCAACATGCTGCTGTACGCCAACGACCAGTGGTGGCCGATCATGTTCGCCGTGGTCGTCGCCGTCGCGCAGAAGCACGTGTTCAAGGCCCCCGTGTACGGCCGCATGCGGCACTTCCTCAATCCGTCGAACACCGGCATCACCGTGACCCTGCTGCTGTTCGGCACCTGGGTCAGCATCGCCCCGCCGTACCAGTTCACCGAGTACGCCAACAGCGTCTTCCGGGTGCTGATCCCGGTGGTCATCGCGACGGCCGGCACCGTCATCAACGCGGTGCTGACCAAGCGGATCTTGCTCATCATGGGCTGGGCCGGCGGCTTCGCCATCCAGGCGCTGGTCCGGCACTGGATCTGGGACGTCGCTCTGTTCAGCGCCCTCGGCGTCATGACCGGCGTCGCGTTCATCCTGTTCACCAACTACATGATCAGCGACCCGGGCACGACGCCGTCCCGGGGGCGCGCCCAGTTCGTCTTCGGCGCCTCGCTGGCCGTCATCTACGCGATCCTGATGGTCGCCAACGTCGTCTACACGCTCTTCTACGCCACCACGATCCTGTGCGCGCTGCGCGGGCTCGGCTGGTGGGGCGCCCACCTGCTGCGCAAGCGCAGGGAGCGCCGGGCCGCCGCCGTCTCCGCCGTCGGGGAAGACCGCCGCGGCGACGAGATGAGCATGACGACCTGAGCACGACGACCGTCCCGGGCCGCGCCCGGGGACGCACCGCGGAGTCCAGCCGTGCCGGGCTCCGCGGTGCGTGTTCGGAGCCCCCGCCGGCGCCTCTTATTCCATATTGCTCTCCTCCTTTCCAGGACTTTCTGCGCGGCGCGGGCGCACATACGATCACCCGAGATGCCGATGGTGAGAAAAGTGATTCGAGCATCGGACCGCGCCGCGAATACCCGGCTCGATCGGCCTGGAATCGCGCTTCGCACGAAAGCGAAAGGAAAAGGCATGCCGAACCGGAGACAGCTCAAGGCGGAATGGACCCGCTGGTGGCGCCTCTGCGCCGCCTGCAGCGCGCTGGTGATGACGCTGGGGACCGGGGCCGCCGCCAGGGCCGGCGCGGACACCGCCTCCTCGCCCGGCGGCCTGACGGGCTTCCGCGAGGGCACCGTCAGCGTGGACGGCGGCTCCCTGCACTACGTGAAGGGCGGGTCGGGCCCGGCCCTGGTGCTCCTGCACGGCTGGCCGGAGACGTGGTTCGAGTGGCGCCAGGTGATGCCCGACCTGGCCGGCACGCACACGGTCATCGCCTTCGACCTGCCGGGCCTGGGCGGCTCCAGCGTGCCGGACGGCGGCTACGACGCGGTCCGCACCGCCGCCCGGATCCACGAGGGCGCCGCCAAGCTCGGCTACTCGAAGGTGTCCATCCTCGCCCACGACCTCGGCGCGCTCGTCGCCTACCCCTATGCCCGCAACTTCGCCGCCGACGTCGATCGCATGGCCGTGCTGGAGACGCCGCTGAACGGCTTCGGGCTGGAGAACGCCTACGGCGTCAGCTGGCACCTGCTGTTCAACCAGACGGCCGCGCCGGTGCCGGAGAACCTCATCAACGACACGGCGCACGTGAAGACCTACCTCGGGTGGCTGTTCAGCTCCGCCCGCCACCCCGGCGCCATCGCCCAGAGCGCGTACGTCCACTCCTACAGCGACGCCGACCACCGCGGCGCCGGCTTCGACTACTATCGGGCGTTCCCGACCAACGCCACGGACAACCAGAAGCTGGCCGCGGAGAAGGTCACCCTTCCCGTCCTGGCCATGGGCGCGCAGTACACCTTCGGCCCGGCGGTCGCGCAGTCGTTCGGCGCCGTCGCGACCGACGTCCGCCAGGTGGTCGCCCCCGACTCCGGCCACTGGATCCCCGAGGAGAACCCGGCCTTCCTGAACCAGTGCGCGAACCTGTTCTTCGGTTCCGGCGCCACGTCCACCGACCCGTCCCTGGAGGGCTGCAACCCCTGACACCGCGGCGTACGAGGGCGGCCGGGACGTCCCGGCCGCCGTTGCGCGTGCCGCGGCCGGACGCTCAGGCGCCGTCCGCGCCGTCCAGGGCCAGCACGGAGAGGAAGCCGGTCAGGGACAGCAGCGACAGCAGATCCGGGCCGGCGCCGCGGAACCGGAGCCGGTGCCCCCGCCGCCGCGCGGTCAGATGCAGCCGCAGCAGCGCGTCGACGGTGACCATGTCCGGGTCCGTGACGGTCACGACGTCGCAGTAGGCGGGGCGCGGCTCGTCCGGGTCCAGCGCGGCGGCCAGCGAAGCGCACAGCCTGGGAACGTCGCCGCGGCTCAGCGACGGGCCCAGCGCGAGGACGAACGGCTCCGTCACGGCGCCTCGAAGCGGACGGCGGGCCACGATCCGGGCGGTCGGTTCATGAGACCCATACTTCGGCAGCGCGCCCGGCGACGTCTTCTCGCAGCGTGCTCTCTCAGCGGCCGCCGCGACGGCCCGCGCCCCGGAAGCCCGCGCCCCGGAAGCCCGCGCCGCGCGCCCGTCCGGGCCGACGCACCGGCACCGCCCGTCCGGGCCGTTCAGCTCGGCACGCGGAACGTCCGGAGGAAGACCGGGAGCAGCCAGGGACGGCGCCCGCCGACCTTCAGCCGTCCGCTCGCCACCGTCCCGAGCCGGCTCGCCCGCCCGAACATCATCATCGACATGGCGAGCGGATCGAAGGTGAGCCGGACGTCGGGCGCCGACCCTGGCGGTTCGAGGCTCACGCGGCCGTCCTGGAGCACCAGCGTGGCCGGAGCGACGCCCTCGGGACGGAACTCCACCGCGATCCGCCGCGGTCGCGGCCGCCGGCCGCCGTCCAGCAGCCGCGCCGCGCCGTGCCGGGCCAGTCCGAAGATGAACATCTCGAAGAACGGCGCCGCCTCCGCCGCGTCCGGCCGCCAGTCCCGCCCGACGGCGGCGCCCAGGTCGTGGCCGTGCAGCAGCAGCTCATTCTGCAGGTGCGCGAACAGGCCCGGGACGGGCAGGCTGGATCCGCCCGCCCAGGTCACCGTGTCGTCGGCGGCGCCGTCCGCGCTCGCGGCCGTCATCGCCGCGACCTGGTCGCGCAGCATTCCCGCGAGCACCTTGGGGTCGCGTTCCGGGAGCGCGGCGAGCACGAGGCCGTTCAGTTCGTTGATGCCGTCCACGTTGGCGGCCCGCAGCCGGTCGAGCAGACCGGGCACCGGTAGCGCGGGGACGTCCGCGCCGAGGAGCGCGGCGTCCAGCCAGGCGACCCCGGCGACGTGCGCCATGACCTCGCCGACCGACCAGCGTCCCACGGCCGTCGCGCCGGGGGAGCGGGCGGACGACGCCAGGTCCGCGAACCGCTCGGTGATCTCCTCCAGCGAGCGGCGGACCGCCTGCCACCGTTCCTCGCCTGTGGACGCGCTCATACCGTCCCCCAAGGGCGTTGGGAATGCGATCACGCCGCGCCTTCGCGCGAAGAGTACACGTCCGGAAGGATGGTCGCCACAGCCGTCCGGCGGGGTTGCTCGGCGACCGGGAGGCCGCTGGACGCCGCGAACGGGCGGCGGGGGTTCCGGCTCATCACAAGGAAGGCGGGAATCGGGGAGTCCTGGTCGCCGCGCGAGCTGCGTCACTCGTTCGTCTCGATCATGAGTGACGGCAGAGTGCCCATCGAGGCGATCGCCGATCTGTGCGGGCACTCCTCCCCGACCCACCGCTGATGGGCGTCGGCGATCTCGTCCCACAGGCGCCGGGGCCGTGCTGCCGCACCTGGTGAACGCCCCCGGTGCCGGTGCGGCACAACGCCAGGACGCGGCGCCGACCGTGCGCAGCGCCTTTGGACTTGTCGCCGTGCTTGCCCATCGCGACTTCCCTCCTGTCTCGTCTGGCTGAAACTGGGGCCTGCGGCAGTAAGTAGGCCTGGTGCCGATTCTGGGGCGGGAATTGTCCGGGGGGATCACGGGTGACCTCAGGTCAGAGTCCGTGCGCCGGGGGGAAGCTCAGTTCTTTGCGGCTGGAGTATTAGCCGCGTTAAACGGGCGTTGATAGATCGGGCGTTGCCGGGTCGGAGCGTCGACTGCCAGCGTGTTGAGGGCGGCGAGTGGGCGATGCGGCCCGCCCATCGACGCGGGCCGGCCGCGAGGTCCATGAGGCGTGCACGAGCGAGGGCCTCCTCGCTGTCCGGCCGCACTGTCCCGTCGCGCGACGGCCGATAGTCGACGCGCCACACAACTTTCTACTTCGAAGGAGTCTCGACATGCACCTACCAGAGCAGGTCGCCTTCGCCGGTGATGCGGCCAAGCTCACCGGTCACCTGTTCTTGCCCGACAGTGCCCGCTCCGGCGCCGCTCCCGCGCCGGGGGTGGTGGTCGCCGGGACCTGGACGAGTGTCAAAGAGCAGATGGCCGACCGGTACGCTGAGCAACTGGCCCGCCGCGGTTTCGCGGCGCTGTCGTTCGACTTCACCGGATACGGCGAGTCGGAGGGTGAGCCGCGCGACCTGGAGTCCCCGCAGTTGAAGGTCCAAGACCTGCGGGCGGCGGTCGACTTCCTGGCCGGGCATCCGGAGGTGGCGGATGGGCCCCTGGGCGCGTTGGGCGTGTGTGCTGGCGCGATGGACGTGAGCGCTCTGGCCGCCGGGGACGTGCGGGTGGGGTCGCTCGCCCTGGTGGCGCCGTGGCTGCACGACCGCCATATCTGCGAGGAGAACTACGGCGGCGCGGTGGGCGTCGAGGCGAAGAGGGCGGCGGCCGCCGCGGCCCGGCGCCGGTACGAGGAGACCGGCGAGGTCGTCTACGTGCCGGTGGTCAGCGGTAGCGACCCGGATGCGGCCATGCCGTTCGACATCGACTTCTACCTCAGCCCGCAGCGCGGCGGGATTCCGCAGTGGCCCAACCGGTTCGCCGTCATGGCATGGTCCGGGTGGCTGGACTTCGACGCGATCGCGCTCGCGCCGAAGATGAACGCACCCGTGCTGCTGGTGCACAGCCAGGACGCCGCCATCCCGGACGGCGCGCGCCGCTTCCACGACGGCCTGGCGGGGCCCAGGGAGTTCCTGTGGACCGAGGGAAC
The DNA here is from genome assembly GCF_004349235.1 of Actinomadura darangshiensis. GTDB lineage: Bacteria > Actinomycetota > Actinomycetes > Streptosporangiales > Streptosporangiaceae > Spirillospora > Spirillospora darangshiensis. Next base: position 9,701 of record NZ_SMKY01000081.1, read on the forward strand.
GCAGTTCGACTTCTACGACCAGTCGCCGCAGGTGGGCCTGGCCGCTGACGCGGCGGCCGAGCACTTCGCCCGCACGCTGTGAGCGTCCGGTACCTCCGACCGCACCTGCTTCGCACTGACAGGAGTCCTCTTTCCCATGCCCGAGTCGACTGAGGCCACCGCACCGCCCCTGTCCGAGAACCGGATCGAGATCGTCGAGACCTGCACCCGGATGGTGGTGCACGCGGACCGCCGCGAGTGGACGCTCCTGTGCGGGCTGTTCGCCGACAAGGTGCTCCTGGACTACACCAGCCTCAACGGCGGCGAACCGGTCCGGCTCACGCCTCAGGAGATCGTTGATGCCTGGGCGGCGACGCTCGGCGGTTTCGACGCCACCCAGCATCTGATCGCCAACCACCTGGTGCACATCAAGGGGGTTCGTGCCGTGTGCACCGCGTCGTTCCAGGCCACGCACCGCCTCGCCACCCCGCATGGGGCTCCGCTGTGGACACTCGGCGGCGACTACCGCTGGGATCTGACCCGCACCGGCGGCCGATGGCTGATCGCCTCGGTGACGATGACGGCGACCTGGGGCGACGGCAACAAGGAGCTGCCCGTACTGGCAGCAGGCTGACCGCACGCGCGCGCCGCGTGCCGGGGGTTTGCCTCATCCCGGCACGCGGCTTTCCGCCGCGCCCCGGTTCCAAGCCTCGATCGCACACCTCTCTGAACGTTCCAGGAGTGCCCTGATGAACTCCCTGTCCAAGATCTCCGTCGCCGACCGGCCCCCGGTGCCTGGGCCGGCTCGGAGCGGATCCCCGGTCGTGCTCGGCACCGCGCTGCTGGGCTTCTTCCTCATTTCGCTGGACGCATTGATCGTCACCGTCGCGCTGCCCGACATCGGACGCGGCCTCGGCAGCGGCATGTCCGGCCTGCAGTGGGTGGTGGACGGATACGCGCTGATCTTCGCCGCCCTGATGCTGTCGGCCGGTGCGCTGTCCGACCGCATCGGGGCGCGGCGGGCGTTCGGCGGTGGGCTGGTGCTGTTCGCCCTGGCCTCGGCCGCGTGCGGGTCCGCTCCCGGGCTAGACGTGCTGGTGGCCGCGCGGCTGGTGCAGGGGGCGGCGGCAGCGGTGATGCTGCCGGCGTCTTTGGCGCTGGTCCGGCAGAGCTTCCCTGACCAGGCGCAGCGGGCGCGGGCGATCGCCGTCTGGACGGTGGGCGGCGCGGTCGCGGTGGCGGCCGGGCCGGTGCTCGGCGGGGTGCTCACCGCGTCGGTGGGCTGGCGTTGGATCTTCTTCGTCAACCTGCCGGCGAGCCTGCTGGCGCTGGTCCTGTTCACCCGGGTGCCTGCCTCGCCTCGGGTACCCGCGCGACTGGACGTGATCGGGCAGGTGACGGCGGTGGTCGCGATGGGCGCGCTCACCTATGGCGTGATCGAGGGCGGGGCCCATGGCTTCGACGGGCAGCTGGTGGTCGCGTCGCTGCTGGTGGCCGTAGCCGCGGTAGCCGCCTTCCTCCTCGCGCAGGCCAGGGGCACGTATCCGATGCTCCCGCTGCCGCTGCTCCGCTCGCCCGTGGTGGCGGTGTCGCTGCTGGTCGGCTTCATGCTCAATGCCGCCTACTACGGCGGGGTGTTCGTTTTCAGCCTGTACTTCCAGCAGGAGCGCGGGCAGTCGGCGCTGTACACCGGCCTGCTGTTCATTCCGATGACGGCGCTGATCGCAGTGGTGAACCTGGCCTCGGCGAGGCTGGCCGGGCGGTTCGGTCCGCAGGTGCCGATCGTGGCAGGACTACTGCTCGGGACGGCCGGGCTGATGGCGTTGACCAGGATCGGCGCGCACACCGATGTGTGGGCGGTGGCGGTGCTGATGGTGCCGGTCGGCCTCGGCGGGGCGCTCGCGGTGCCGGCGCTGACCGCGTTGCTGCTCGACGCGGTGCCCGCCGACCGGGCGGGCACCGCCTCCGCCGTGCTCAACACCGCCCGCCAGGTCGGCGGGGCGCTCGCGGTGGCGGTCTTCGGGGCGCTGCTGGCGGGGGCGAGCACGTTCCTGGCCGGAATGCGGTGGAGCATGCTGCTCGCGGCGGCCGGGCTCGTGCTGACGGCGGGCGCGGCGCTGACGCTGCCGCGAGGCGGGCACCGGCGCGAGCAGGCGTGAGACTCCGGTGGTAGTCGGCTACGAGGGAGCGGAGTGCCGATCCACCGAGCGACCAGCCGTATGAGGGGCGAACTCGACGACGGTCCGCACGAAATTCCGGAGCCCGACGGTGTCGCCCGCGCCGCGCCACATGAGCGCATAGTCAACGAGCGGTGCGCCATCGAACGGGACATAGACGACATCGGGTCGACCGTGATACCGACCCGCACAGACGGTGGTCACCGTGGCCCCCTGGCCCGCCCCGACCAGTGAGAGTATCTCCTGCCATCCGGCAGCGGCCGCTCCATGCCTGATCGGGTGGCCCTGGGGCGTGCGGCGCGGGAAATGAGCTTCGCGCCAGGCCGGGGGGATCCCTGCAGCCGTGATCAGCGGCAGGACCGCAAGATCCTCCAACGACACCGTCTTCCGTGCCGCCAGGGGGTGGTCGGCGGGCACGGCAAGGGCCCGGATGTCAGAGAACACAAGGGGGCCCACGATGATCGCCGGATCTTCGATGGGAAGCGCGGCGACCACCAGATCGACATCCTCCCCCTGCAACGTCGCGATGGCCGCGTTGTAGGTCACTGCGTGCGGCTCGACGGTGCATCGGGGATGGCGCGAGTTGAACGCCTCGGCCGCCCGCATGATGAGGGCACCCGACCATGGGGTGGTGAAGCCCACGCGCAGTGCACCGCTGATTCCCACGAAGGCCGCCGCCGCGTTGTCGATCGCACGCTGCATCTGCTGATGCGCAGGCTGCAGCTCCGCGTACAACTGCCGGCCGACCGGGGTGAGGGCCACGTGGTGGCTGCTGCGCTCGAACAGCGCGCCGCCGAGACGACGCTCCAGTTTCTTGATCGTCTGGCTGACCCGGCCCGGGGAGACGAGCAGGCGTTCAGCGGTGCGCGTGAAGTTGAGTTCCTTGGCCAAAGTCAAGAACGTTTCGATCTCATACCGCTCCACCGGACCCCAAACCTCCAGCCTTTCCCCCGCCGACCGGACCGCCCAAACCTGAGCAGCGGAGCACCGTCCCTGCCGAACCGCTTGCGGATTCTTTCACCAGGGTCTTGTGGACGACGCCGACCGAGACCTTGTCGACGGCCGCGATGGTGCGGCTGGACTCGCCGCCCTGACGGAGGGCGGCGAGGTGGACGAAGCGATCGCCTACGCGCAGACGGCCGACCGGCTGTTCTCGGCCGCGTCCGACAACGACTTCGCCGACTGCCTGGACTGCTTCGCCTGGCTGGTGTTCGCCGAGTGCTCCCTCGGCATGTACGACGAGGCGACCGCGGTCGGCCGCGACCTGCGCTCGCAGGAGGTGCTGGCCTACGGGCCCAACTGGCGGCCTGAGGTGGGCCGCGCCGAACTGGCCGCCGAGCTCGCGCACGCCGCCGCCGGCGACCGCCCCCAGGCCCGGGAGCGGCTGCGCGCCGCCGCGGAGGTCTTCGAGTCGTGCGGGATGAAGGGGCTGCACGCGCAGGACGTCCGCGAGCAGCGCCGCCTCGGCATCCGGGTCCCCTCCGCCAGGACGCCCGCGGCCGCCGCGAAGAGCCGCGAGGACCTGCCGTTCGGGTTGTCGCCGCGCGAGCACGTGCCCGGGGCAGCAGCCGCGACAACGCGGCCGGCAGGACCCGATCGGCCGGCTGGAGAGCAGGACGGTTCACCTGCCTCCGCAACACCGCAAGCGGATGACGTAACACCAAGATCTCGACGTCCTTGGCCGCGTCCCCGCGGAATCGAAGCGGCAGCACGCCCAACGAGTTGCGCGCCAGGTCGTACAACAGCGACCACACCAATGGCGCTTCAGCCTGCCCGACCGCGGCATGATCCCGCCGGGAAACCAGCAGGTCACCCCCCGAACCGGGGTAATGAAGCCCCACACGCTATCGACCTGCACATCCTTGAGGTGCGGGAAGAGTAGATCGATGCAGCAGGGGTTCTCGCCCGTGCGGGCATGCAGCACAATGACCTCGCGGCCGCTCGTAGGGATCAGTTCCGGGATGAACAAGATCCTGACGATGCGGCCGCACCTATGTGCGGGTTGTTAATCAACTGCACCTCTGAGGTCCCCAGGACTCAAACCATAGGCCCCACGAGCATCGGGCGGCCGAGCATATCCGGCGTGAACGACACCCCGGTGGCCTTCGCCGCCAAGGCGAAGCCCCTTGGCACGGCGCTGTCGTAGTTGTCCTCCCAGGCGGCGTCCCACGCGGCCTCATTCTCCGGCTTGTCCAGCCCCATGCCCAACTCCAGCATGAAGCCGTTGAGCCGGTCAGGGTCGGAGCCGTAACGCTCGTACGGATGCCGCAGCCGGTACCCGGTGACGATCGTGCCATCGATCGCGTACTCGAAGCTGTGCTCGGCGGCGTAGTCGTGCCGGGTAACCGCCAGCACCTCGCAACCCCGCGACAGCTTGGTCACCACCTCGTGGAGCGTGACCATCCAGCCGTAGGGCTCAATGGCCACGCACCACTCGCCGGCCTTGAAGACGCCCACGTAGCCGCCGCCATCCCGCCTATTGTCTCGTTGACGAACTCGTAGGCCTTCTCGTCGAGTCCGCCAAAGTCCGACTCCTCACCGGAGTGCTCGCCGCAACTGAAGCGGCGCACCACCTCCGCTGGGTCGAGCCCGTGGAAGAAGGCCACGCTGAAGATCACGCCCAGTAGGCCGCCAGCCTCGTTCTCGGACTCGCTGAGCCACTGGAACGGGGCCAAAAGGTCGGTTGTCGTCATGCCGGCCATGGTGGCAAGCCGTGCCGACAAGCGGCCGAGATTGACCAGCCCGATGGTTACGCCGGTGACAAGCGGCTCTGGATCACAGTCCGTGACCGCTTCACGGACTTTGAGTCAGATCTTGAGAAGCAGGAACATTTGTGCGTCGGTTTGAGCGACGGTTGCGGGTTCGCGTAGGCGGCGATGTTGATGAGATTCAGCGGCGGTGAAGTGTCGATGGATAGGTGAAGGCTCTCTTCTCCCGAACGTGACCCCGGCCGCACGGTAGGGCCTGCCGATCCCAAGGGCCGTCTTGCGCCGCATCCTCCGACGTGGATGGAGCTTCGGTCAGTCCCAAGGCAGTCGTTGGTGTAGGAGGACTTGCCGGGCGGGGTTGCTCTGTCGTGGAGGCGCCGATCAGCGTCCGGGCCATTCGGTGTCTGGGACCCGGACCGAGCGGGTGGGGCTCAGTCCGGCATGTGGGGCACTGCGCCGGGTGCCTTGGCGGCGGCAGAGGCGGACGAGAAATCGCGGGGTTCTTGGGCGTGGTCGTCCTGGCCACGGCTCTCCGGGCAACCCGGGCCTGCGGCAGGGGCGGTGCAGAGCTGGGCGGTCAAAGTGGCGTAGGCCCACTCTTCCCACTCGTCCGGCGACCAGCCGCGATCTTGGACGAAGAGCAGGTACAGCTGCGGGCTGAGCAGCCCGAACAGCAGGTCGGCGGCCATCGCGACGGAGACGTCCGAGCGGGCACCGGGCTTGCCGGCCAGCGTCTGGGCCGCGGCGTGCTGCACGGTGTAGCGCGGATCGGGGCCGTCGGGCCACTGTGCGGCGATCTGCGGATCGGTGGCCGCGGCGGCCGCGATCAGCGGCATGATCGGGGCCACCCGGTCGAGGATCTCGCGGGTGCCGTGGACGTGCTCGCGCAGTTGGTCGGCCGCGGTGGGCGCGGCGCATGCGGCGCGAAACCACCCCCGGTCCATGGTGGCCACCGGTTCGGTGTCACCGGCGATGGACGTGTCGACGACGTCCTTGAACAGCGTGCGCTTGTTGCCGAAGACGAAGTAGACCGTCTGGACGGCCACGCCCGCCCGGTCCGCGACCTCCTGCAGGCTCGTCGCCCCGTAACCCTGCGCGACGAACAGCGCGCGAGCCGCCTCGACGACCTTCGCACGGGTGCGGCGCGAGCGTTCGGCTCGCTTGTCCGGCCGCTTGACTCTGTCCATATTGCGAGTATATCTCTAAAGTGTGTCACTAGAGTTTAACTCTAGATTCTTGGAGGAGACGATGGACCAGCCCAACGCCACCCAGAAGCCGGAACCGGACCTGGCCTCAACACAGCGAGACCCTGAGGAGGAGTCCGTCCACCGCGCACTGGAGGGCTACTACCGCACCGGAAAGCCACCGTGGGACACCGGCGTGACGCCGCCCGAGCTGGTCGCCCTGGTAGAGGGGCACGGCGCGCTGCCGGCCGGCGGCGCCCTGGAACTCGGCTGCGGCACGGGGACCAACGCCACCTACCTCGCACGGCACGGCTGGGAGGTGACGGCCGTCGACCTGATCCACCGAGCCGTCGACCAGGCCAGGGAGAAGGCTGCGGCGGCGGGGGTGGCGGTACGGCTGCTGCACGGAGACGCCACCCGCCTCGACGAGCTGGACGTGCCGGGCCCCTTCGACCTGTTCTTCGACCTGAGCTGCTTCTGCGGGGTCCCGCTGCACCGCCGCGACGCCTACGCCGCCGGACTCACCCACCGCGCCGCTCCCGGCGCACGCTTGCTGATGTTCGGGTACGGCCCCGAGCCGCTCGGCAATCCGACCACCGAGATCACGTCGTGGGCGGAGGGCGTCACAGCCGACGAGCTCCGCGCCAGGTTCCCCGGCTGGGAACTACTCGACGTCACACCGGGCACCAACTCGGTGCCGACCTTCTGGTTCACGCTGCGCCGCAGCGCCTAGGAAGCATCAGCCCGACGGTGTTCTCCCGAGGCCACGAGCCCGCCGTAGTTGCGGGCGGACACCGGTCGGCATCACGTGCGCTGCGTCGGCTCGCAAGACAACGGCTGGACGGTGAGTCGCGACCTACAGCCCAGTGCGGCTGCACCACGGGGCCGACATCAGCGGCCAGCCCTGAGCACAGATGGGCACGGCGATTCAAGGATGAGGAACCCAGACATGAACCTGCTGCTGTGGATTCTGCAAGCGGCACTCGCAGCGCTGTTCGGCGCCGCGGGCGTGATGACCTCGACCCAACCCAAGGACAAGCTCGAACCCAAGCTGCCCTGGACGGTCGACTTCTCCACCCACGCCGTCCGATTTGCACTGGCTCAAGACCAACTTCTTCAAGACAAGGACGCCTTCAACGAGGGCGGACTGAAGGTTCATGCAGGCGGGTCTGGACCAGTTCCAGCCCGCCGGCTGATACGGCAAGATTGCGTTGGTTGCGGACACGATCAGCGCAGCCAAGCGGGCAGCTGCCGAGGACGACGCGGACGCATGGGACGGGCTGAACGAGTTCGTGCTCTTGGTCGCCGAGAAGCTCGCACCCAAGTTCGCTCAAGACGAGATCCGCACCGAGTTCGCGAAGCTGCGCGAGATGACTAGGTCTGCTGGCTTCGACCTGCGGCCGGAGTTCTCAAGTGAAGGGGTCGAGGCGCTGGTCAGGGTGCGGCTTCTGCCGCTGGAGGAGCCGAAGATCCCTCTGAGCGAAGAGATCACCGCTCTGGAGGCCGACTTCGCCAGGCTCGGCTTGGACGTCGCGACGACCTGTTACCAGCAGGCAGTGGATTCATTCGTCGATGGCCGCTTCCTCGCGGCCAACGGCCAACTCCGGTCGATGTTCGAGGCCGTAGTCATCCATTTCGCGGTGGTCAACGGCTTCAACTCGACTCAGCAAGGCGACGGCGGACGCGCCATCGGATACCTGAAGGACAAGGGTTTCCCCCCGCCGGACGATGGCGGGAACTTCATCCATGGCCTCTGGAAGATCACCCACACTAGCGGTCCCCATCCGGGAACGACCGATGCCGGAGAGGTCCACTTCCGGATGCTCGCCATCACTGGCGCAGCCCGGTATCTGATAGACCGGTTCGCTCCACCGACCCCATAGACCTCCGCTTGACTTGTCCAAATAAAGTCGGAGATCGGGTTCGGCATCACGAGGCTGCTGAACATCGACCTGCTGCCGTGCATCAAGCGGATCAACAAGGTCCGGCTGTACCGGCCCGCCGCCGGCCACCCCCGGCGCGTATCCACACCTGGCGGCGGCGCTGACCCGGCCGATCAACTGGGACGTCATCGCCTGCAACTATGACCAGGTCATCAAGTACGCCATCGCGATCCGCACCCGCACCACATCCACCGAGGCGATCCTGGCGCGCTTCAGGGCATCGCCAATGCTCGCCCGTTGAAGCCGCTGCCGCCGCCGATCAACGAATCAGACCAGATCGCCTACCTGAACGTCCGAAGACGGCAACGTCTGGGCGGGATCCTCAACGAGTACGAGCATGCGGCTTGACCTGCACGGACGAGGTTTTCGGCAGGAGCAGGATCGTCGGCGGCACGCTCGATCATCCGCCACGCCAGCTCCGGCTTGGTCGCGAACACCGCCCCATCCGGGACACCGGCGTCCTCCAAGCCCGGGTCGGTGAACCAGGACTTGGGAAGGTAGAGCTCACGGTCGATCGGCACCCGCTGCCGGTCGGGATTCACATACGAGCAGAACACCCCGATCTGACAGTTGGTGATCTTGCCCGCGGTGCCGGTGTACTGGCGCTACACCCCCGCCGAGCGGCGGCCCTTCTTCTCGAACCCGGTGTCGTCGACCACCAGCACCCCGGCCAGGTCACCGAGCCGCTCGGCGACCTACGCCCGCAGGGCGTCACGCACTCGGCCAGCGACCAGCCGTTCTTGCGTTCCAGCCCGCTCAGCAGCCCCCGCAGGAACGACCGGGGCCGCAACCACGGCTCCCGCCGCCCGAAGAACGGAGCCACCACCTACGCGAACAAACCCATCGAACGCATCGGCCCACACCGCCGGGTCGACACCTCTACAGTAGGCGGCACGGCCACCGCCGATCGTTTGGTTCATACACACCCACACGATCACAGCGGTGGCCATCTCACGTCCGAGCCTCCATCAGACCGAGATCTCCAAGTGCGGCTGGAGTAGTAGAGGCCCCACACCCGTCTTCGGGCACGTCCGGACTGTCCGCGAGCCTATTCGGGACACGCCTCTCCCGTGGTTAGAAAACGGGCGTCCGATTCGCTTTCTCTGAGATCACCTCATTTGAAACGGCACCGCTTGCAAGCCGCCACATTTCATAGTTCCCGCATTCTGCGGTGATCTCGGCCGTCGCCAGGGCCGCGGTGAAGAAGTCGTCGGCCAGCGGCGAGGTGCGCGATGCCGCCATTGCGAGGCACACCTGGTCGGGCGGGAGTTCCGGGATGGGTACGTAGCCGATGTCCGGACGTGAGTAGAACAGTGTTTCCGAACGTCCCACGAACGAGATGCCCCGGCCGGCCGCGACGTGCTCGAGTTTCTCCTCCACGCCGTGCACCCGGACCCCGGAGTCAGAATGCGGGCGCCTGGTGGGGTGCGTGCTCGGGCCGGCATGCCAGACCAGCGGCTCACCGGCCAGGTCGGCCTCGGTGACCTCCTCCTTACCGGCCAACCGGTGGCCCGCGGGTAGCACCACCATGAGCGGCTCGGTGTACAGCGGGGTGACGCGCAGGCCGGTCTCGTCGATGGGCAGCCGCACAAAGCCGACGTCGATGCGGCCGTCGAGCAGCATCGTGGCCTGGTCGTCCCACTCGATCCGCTGCACGTCCACGACCACGTCCGGATGTCGGGCCTCGAACGCCTGGGCCGCCGGGATGACCGGGATGCCGGTCCGGAAGCCGACCGCCAGCCGCCGGCTGCCCCGCGCGGCCGCGGTCACCCGGCGGCGGACCGCGTCAGCGGAGGCCAGCAGCGGGCCGGCGTCGGCCAGCAACTGCCTGCCGGCGTCGGTCAGCGCCACGCCGTGGCTGTCCCTTGTCAGCAGCGGGGTGCCGAGATCCTTTTCCAGCGCGCGGATCTGCCGACTGAGCACCGGCTGCGCGATGTGCAGCTCATCGGCGGCGCGGCCGAAGTGCAGCCTGTCTGCGACGGCGACGAAATAGCGCACCTTGCGCAGGTCCAGATCCATGAAGCCTCCCGGTCCGGCGATGCCTCCAGGGTATCGCAGCGGCTGAAAGAGGTATGGGATACCGACCCACCCACGGGAATGGCACAAGGGCCACAACCGGTTGGCAGCAGGCACAGCGTCCTATTCAGTTCCAGAAAGAAGGCAGACCAATGAGTAGTGTCAGTATTATCGGCCTGGGGGGCATGGCCCACGCCATCGCCGCACGCGCGGTCGCCGGCGGCAACGCCGTCGAGATCATCGGCCGCGACGCGGCCAAGGCGGAGGACCTGGCCGCGACGCTCGGCGGCGGGGCCACGGTCGGGACATTCGGCGCCGTCCCGGTTGGCGACATCGTCGTCCTGGCCGTGCCATACGCCAGCGCCGTGCCGGTCGTCGCCCAGTACGGGGACGCACTGGCCGGCAGGTTCATCATCGACATCTCCAACACGTTCAACGCCGACGCCACCGGGCTCGTCACCCCTGAAGGCACGTCCGGTGCGCAGGAGATCGCCAAGGCAGTCCCGGAGAGTGCGCACGTGGTGAAGGCGTTCAACACGGTCTTCGGCCACGTGCTGGCCCAGGGGCGTCCGTTGGACGTGTTCTTCGCCGGAGATGACGCGCGGGCCAAGGCCGACGTGTCGGCGTTCATCGAGAGCCTCGGACTGCGCCCGCTCGATGTCGGCGGCCTGGAGATGGCCCGCTGGCTGGAAGGGGTCGGGCCGCTGCTGATGGGCCTGGCCCGCAACGGCGCGGGGACCTTCGACATCGCCCTCCGCGTCGACCTCCCCGGCTAAGCACACCCCTGCTAGTAGTCGGCGGCGCTCCCGCCACGGATTCTCACGAAGGAGTCATCATGCGTCTGATATGGCAGCTCTTAGCGGTTGTGGCGGTCTGGATCCTCGGCAGTTTCGGCACGGCGGCGGTGAAGGACAACCCCTGGCCGGCGCTCGTCGCCGGCGTGCTGACGGCCGTCATCGCGGTCCTGGTCTACGGCTGGGTGGTGCGGCGCACCGAGCACCGGGCCCCCGTCGAGGTGTCGCCGAAGGGAGCAGGCGCGGGGATCAGCTGGGGCACGCTGCTCGGCATCGCGCTATTCGGGGCAGTCATCGCGAACATCGCCTTCTTCGGCGACTACACGATCAACGGCCTGGGCACGCCGACGAACGCCGTCAGCCTGCTCGGCATCATGGCGGGTGCCGCCGTGACCGAGGAGCTGGTCTTCCGCGGTGTCCTGTTCCGGAACGTCGAACACTGGACCGGAACCTGGAACGCGCTCGTGCTGACCGGCTCGCTGTTCGGCCTGATCCACCTGCTCAACGCGAACGCCACCCTGTGGGGCGCCATCGCCATCGCCATCGAGGCGGGCGGGATGCTCACCGCCGCGTACATCGCCACCCGCAAGCTGTGGGTGCCGATCGGTCTGCACTTCGGCTGGAACATTGCCGCGAGCGCCATCTTCAGCACCGAGGTGTCGGGCAGCAACACCCCGCAGGGCCTGCTGGACGCGACGATGTCGGGTCCAGCGCTGGTCACGGGCGGCGACTTCGGACCGGAGGGCAGTGTGTACGCCGTGGTGTTCGGCGTCGTGGCCACCGTCGTGCTCATGTGGCTGGCACACCGGCGTGGTCACGTGGTCCCCGTCCGTCGCTCGGCCCGCGCGGACCTGGCCGCTGGGCTCGCCAGGTGATCGGACTTCAGCGGGTCCTGGACCGTGACGGCAGATCGACGTCACGGTCCGGGAGTGAGCCGTCCCGGTTCCCGTGACGAGGTTCGAGGCTGTCGTGAGGAGCGGACGTAGCGGGTGGCGTTTGGTGACGTCTGGCTTGGTCGAGATGGCGTTGTCTCCCCGGGGTGTTCCGGTGGAGCGCACGATGGTCGGATGGGACGTGTTCGGGGTGCTGGTGGCGTGTACCGCCGGTGTGGGTGTGAAGATCGGGTTTCGGGCCTGGCGGTGGGTGGCAGATGCCCCCGGCTGTCGATGCAGCGGAGCCATGGGAGCTGGTATCTGAGGCTGGAGCTGGGCAGCGGTCCGGGCGGGACCCGGCGGCGGGTCCGGCGGGGCGGGTTCCCCACCCGGAAGGCGGCTGAGGAGGAGCTGCGGCGGTTGCATGGGCCGACGGGCAGTGCGTTAACGGTGGCGGAGTGGCTGGGGCGGTGTTTGGCGAACCATCCGGGTGCGGCGTCGACGGTGGCCGGTTACGCCGATCACGTGGAGCGCTATCTAACCCCGTTGTTGGGTGGTCTGCTGGTGGCGGAGGTTTCGGTAGGGCATTTGGAGCGGATGCTGGCCACGATCGCGCACGACCACGAACAGAGGGGGCGGCCGGTGACGGCGGCGACGCTGCACCGGATTCGGGCGACGTTGCGTGCGGCGTTGAATGCTGCGCTGCGGGCGGGGTTGATCGAGGAGAACCCGGCGTCGCTGGTGGTGCTTCCATCGGCGCGGCGGCCGCGTGCGGTGGTGTGGACTGCGGGCCGGGTGGAGCAGTGGCGGCGGACGGGGGAGCGGCCGAGCGTGGCGGTGTGGACGGTCGTGCAGACCGCGCGGTTCCTCAATGGCATCCGTACCCATCGGCTGTACGCCGTCTACCACCTGATCGCGCTGCGCGGGCTGCGGCGCGGCGAGGCGGCGGGATTGCGGTGGCGCGAGGTCGACCTGGACGCAGGAACCGCGGTGATCTGCCGGCAGGTGCAGCGCAGGAACGGCCGGCTGACCGCGTGCGCGCCCAAGACGCCGCACAGCACCCGGGTGATCGCGCTGGACCGCACCACCGTGACGGCGTGTCGCCGGGGTGGTTGACTCATCAGTTCCAGCGGTTGATCGCCGAGCAGGACATGCCGCCGATCCGGTTGCACGATCTGCGGCACGGCGCCGCGACCCTGGCCCTGGCCGCGGGTGTGGAGTTAAAGGTGGTGCAGGAGATGCTGGGGCATTCCAGCATCGTGCTGACCGCCGACACCTACACCAGCGTCCTACCCCAGGTCGCCCACACCGCAGCCGAGAAGACCGCCGCACTGCTCATGCACGCCGCCGGCATCGTGCCCGGCACCAACCGCCGCCGCGGCAAAGCCCCGACCCGCCGCAAGCGGCGCGCCCCGCGCAACGGACAGACGCGGCTACCCAGACAGCGCACCAGCAGGACAAACCGGCTCACGCGTGCGCGCCCCCGGGCTCGACCGGCCGCGCAGCCTCCCGCGTGGTAGCGGCTCGCACGCGACTTAGAGCTTCGGCTCCCCGACATGAAATCTTCGACCAGGAAAGGACAACCGCATACCGTTTCCGCACCCGACGACCGGTCGGTGCGTGATCGAACCTGCCCGAACGATGGCCGGGGGAGAGAAGCCCCTTTGTAGGTCTCTGCTCCTGTGTCCCGTCCCCAGGAGGGCCTCATCTTGGCCCCAGGCATGATCCCCGGCACACCTGGCGGGAGGGTGTTTGCGCTGGTCAGGGTAGTGGGTTGCGTGGGACTCGAACCCACAACCTACGGATTAAAAGAAACTGCCGTATCAGCGTGTTCTCGGTGCCATTCTATGCTGACCTGTCCGCATCGAGCCCCATTTCCGTGCCACCCGATGCCGTCGCGTGCCCCTGCGGCGCTGGCCGAACGGATCCGGCAGATCCACGCCGATCCACGCCGATCCGGACGGGACTTACGGGTCGCCGCGGGTGACGGCCGAGCTGGGCGACCAGGGCTGCAAGGTGAACCACAAGCGCATCGAACGGGTGATGCGCGTGTTCGGCATCGTCGGGCTGCACCTGCGCAGCAAGGTCCGCACAACTGTGCCCGAACCGTCCCACCAGAAGGTTCCCGACCTGCTGAACCGTGACTTCACCGCCCCGGTGCCAGGCCGGCGCTACGTCGGGGACATCACTTATCTGCCGGTCGGTGATGGACGGTTCCGCTACCTTGCGACCGTCATCGACCTGTGCTCTCGCCGCCTGGCGGGCTGGTCGATCGCCGACCACATGCGCACCGAACTGGTCATCGACGCCCTCCAGGCAGCCGCCCACACTCGCGGCGGGCGGCTGGACGGGGCGATCTTTCACTCCGATCACGGCGGGCAGCAGTACAGCAGTGCCGACTTCGCGGCCGCGTGTGCACGGCTCGGGGTCGTCCAGTCGATGGGCGCGGTGGGAACCAGTGCCGACAACGCGGCGGCCGAGGCGTTCAACGCGAGCCTGAAGCGCGAGACACTGCAGGGCCGCAAGCGCTGGAACGGGCCGCACCAGGCCCGGCTGGCGGTGTTCGGCTGGGTCACGCGATACAACACCACCCGCAGACATTCGGCGCTGGACCAAACCAGCCCGATCAACTACGAACAACAGTCCCAAAAAGTGGCTCAAGCCGCATAACAGCCGGTGTCCATGCTTTGGGGGGAACCCCCGTTTCGGTTGTTGACATGTGACTACTCCTTGAGGCAAAGGAATGTTGGGTGGATATCCCTGCTCACAGCAGAGAACATGGTCGCCGGTGTGCAGCGGCCCGTCCGGGGCAAAGGTCCCCATCAAGCCTGGCTGCGGGTCCAGGCCGCGGAACTCCCGATTCCGCCTCAGGGCCCCGCATGCGCGTACATCGCGGTCATGGCGAGCTTGCGCCTGCTGTCCCCTTCCGTTTGTGATGTGTCGGACGAGGTGGGGTCGATCGACGGTCGGCGGGATCTCCTGCTGATGTCTATTGCTCAGGGATACTGCGACGCTAGGTCCGTCACCAGCCGTAGGGGGCCGAATCGCCTCCCGGCGAAGAGCGCGCCGAGCAGTTCCATCACCACCGATGAATCGCACCATCGCAGGAGAAAACGCCTGCACCCACAGATATTTGTCGGCCTGCTTGGCGATCGGCTGTGAGGCTTTCTCCAGGCCGGACAGGGCGAAACGGCCGCCAAGATCGCTTGCACGATCCACAAGAGCACGTTCATCGAGGAGACCGTTTCTGTTGTCGTTGGTGGTACGGGATTCCGCACAGGACTCGTCCATGACGGTGTGCGCGCTCAGTGCCGCTCGAGTTCCAGCCTTGGCAGCAGGCGGGCGAGCGGCGCCGGCAGCCACCAGGCGCGGCGGCCCATCAGTTCCATCGCGGCCGGGACGATCAGGCAGCGGATGATGACAGCGTCCACGAGGATCGCGACGGCCAGGCCGAATCCGGCCTGCTGGAGCAGCCGGTCCGGGCTGAGCATGAACGCACCGAAGATCACCACCATGATCGCCCCGGCCGCGGTGATGACCGAGCCGGTGTGGGCGAGGCCTTCCCGGACGGCGCGGGACGGGTTGTGCGGCGAGCGAGTCCACTCCTCGTGGATCCGCGAGATCAGGAAGATCTCGTAGTCCATCGACAGCCCGAAGACGATGGCGAAGACCATCACCGGCAGGTACGCCTCGATGGGGCCGGGCTCGACACCGAACCAGCCGTCCTGGAACACCAGCGTCATCGCGCCGAGCGCGGCACCGATGCTGAGCAGGTTCAGCAGTGCGGCCTTCAGCGGAACGAGCACTGACCGGAACACCACCATCAGCAGGATCAGCGAGAGGCCGACGACGATGGCCATGAACAGCGGCAGCCGGTCGGCGACCTTGCCGGAGTAATCCTCGGACGCGGCCGTGGCCCCGCCGACCAGGTACGTCGCGCCGTTCTGCGCCGACAGCCCCGGCAGGACGTCGTCGCGCAGTGCGCCGACGAGCCGGGAGGTCTCCTGGTCCTGCGGCGCGGACGTGGGGAACACCAGCACCGTCGCGGCCTTGCCGTCCGGTGTGGGCAGCGGGTCGGCCGCGGCTTGGATGCCCGGGGTCCCGTTCAGCGCGCGCGCCGCAGCTGCGGCGGCGTCCGGGCCGCCGTCGGCGACCACCAGCAGCGGGCCGTTGAACCCGGGCCCGAAGCCCTCGGAGAGCAAGTCGTAGGCCTGCCGGCTGGTGGCGTCCGCCGGGTCGCTGCCCGCGTCGGAGAAGCCGAGCCGCATCCCGAGCGCCGGGAGGACCAGCGCGCCGAGCAGCACCCCCGCCGCAAGCAGCGCGGCCAGCGGGCGCCGCTGCACCAGGGCCGCGAGCCGCCGCCAGTGCGTCCCCTCGGCGGCCCGGCCCTTGGCCTCGCGCCGCCCGGCGCGGCGGACGAACTGGCGGGCGAAGCGGCGGCCGAAGACGCCGAGCAGCGCGGGCAGCAGGGTCAACGCGGCCAGCATCGTCACCAGCACGGTCAGCGCGACCGACAGCGCCATTCCCTGCAGCGACCCGAGCCCGAACGCGACGAGACCGAGCAACGCCAGGATGACGGTGCAGCCGGCGAAGAACACCGACCGGCCCGCGGCGTCCAGCGCGTTCACGGTGGCCGTTTCCGGATCCGCGCCGCGCAGCAGCTCGGCGCGGTAGCGGGCGAAGATCAGCAGCGCGTAGTCGATGCCGACGCCGAGACCGACCAGGATCATCACCGGTGGTGTCCATTCGGCGATGGTGAAGACGTGCGAGGCGACGACGATCGCGCCGACCGTGGACCCGACGGCGAACAAGGCGATGATGATGGGCAGCCCGGCGGCGACGACCGTCCCGAACATCAGGACCAGGACGATCAGCGCGGCCAGCAGGCCCACGCCCTCCGCCACGCTCGTCCCGCCCTGGCCCAGCAGCCGGGCCGCGTCGCCGCCCAACTCGGCCCGCAGCCCGCCGCCCTCGGCCTTCTGGGCGGCGTCGAAGATGCGCTGGGTGTCGGCCTTGGGCATCTCCTGCGACGGGACCTTCAGCATCACGGTGGCGTAGCCGATCGTGCCGTCCTCGCTGATGGCGGCCGTGTCCTGGTACGGGCTGCGGACCTGGCCGACCTTGGGCAGCCCGACGACGTCGTCGAGCATGGCGGTCACCCTCTGCTCGACGCCGGGCCTGCGCAGCCCGCCGGCGTCGTGCAGGACGATCTCGATGGTGTCCCCGGCACGGGCGGCACCGTGCTGCTCTAGTAGGTCGGCGGCCTGCTGCGACTCGGTCCCGGGCAGGGAGAAGTCGTTGCGGTAGTCGTCACCGGTCACCGATGCGACGCCCCACACGCCGCCCAGGACGGCGACCCACAGGATCAGAGCGAGCCATCGGCGGCGATGGGCCAGGCCCGCGATGCGGACGAACACCCCACGCCGCGAGGGCGGTCGGGCATTCTCTTCTTTGTTCAGTTCGGTCAGTGCCATGGTCTGGTCTCCGGTGTGGTCGGCTTGCCAGGTTTCGTGGTTGACGACGCAGCCACGCGAGGTGTGACGTCGGCGCCGACCCGTCATCGGGGGTGTCACACTCGGCCTTGCCGCGCCGTCAATCAGGCATGGGGATGACAGACCGGGACACCGAGGAACTGCTCGCACGGCACTTCGAGGCCAACCGGCCGCGGCTACTGCGCGTGGCGTACACGATGACGGGCTCGCTGGTCGAGGCAGAGGACTGCGTCCAGGAGGCATGGCTGCGGCTGCGCGGCCTGGACGATCCCGCCGCCATCCGCGAGCTGGCGGCGTGGCTCACGACCACCGTCAGCAGGCTGGCGCTCGACGTGCTGAGCAGCGCCCGTGCGCGCCGCGAGCAGTACATCGGCACATGGCTGCCGGAACCGCTGGTCGAGACCGGCTCACCCGACCCGGCCGACCGGGTCACACTGGACGAGTCGGTCAGCATGGCGCTGCTCGTCGTCCTGGAGCTGCTCTCCCCGGCCGAGCGCACAGCGTTCGTCCTGCACGACGTGTTCGGCGTCCCGTTCCCCGAGATCGCCCAAGTCGTCGGCCGCACCCCCGGCGCGGTGCGCCAACTCGCCTCCCGGGCCCGTAGGCACGTCGAGGACGGTCGGCCCCGCACCCCCGCAACCCGCGCCGAACAGCATGAACTGGTCCAAGCGTTCACCGCCGCCTGTCAGCACGGCGACCTACCCGCCCTGATCGCACTCCTCGACCCCGACGTCGTCCTGCGCGGCGACGGCGGCGGCAAGACCAACACCCTGAACCACATCGAACGCAACGCCGCACGGGTGGCGCCCATGATGATCGGCCATTCCCAGACCGCGGGCCCGATGCACATCCTGCCCGCCGAAGTCAACGGCGCCCCCGGCCTGGTCGTCCGCAGTAGCGACGGCGGACTGGCAGTCCTGGCGTTCACCGTTGACGCCGGACTCATCACCGCGATCGACCTCATCCGCAACCCCGACAAACTCGCCAACGTTCCGAACCTCGGGTGACGCGGCCCGCGGGGGATCATGCCCGGCTGGGAGCTCGACATCGCCGGGCGCCCCCTCACCTTGGCCGTCCTCGTCCCCGCCCTGGTCGTGCCGGGTGTGTTCTTCACCACCCTGGCGCTGTGGCCGCTCGGCCAGGTGATCGTCACCGGCGACCGCGATGACCACCACGTTCTGGGCCGTCCGCGCGACCGCCCGATCCGCACCGGCGCCGGGGCCGCCGGGATGACCTTCTACGGGCTGCTGTGGCTGGCCGCGGCCAACGATCAGATCGCCCTCAACTTCCACCTGGACCTGTTCCGGCGTCACCTGGTTCTTCCGCGTCACGGTCCTCGCCGGGCCGGTGACGGCGTTCGTCCTCACCAACCGGCTCTGCCACCAACTCACCAGGCAGGAACGCCTGGTCAGGGGCCATGGCCGCGAGACCGGCCGGATCGTCATGGACACCCAAGGAGGATTCACCGAGATCCACACAAGACCGGCCCACTCGCACGTCCCGATCGACTCGCCGGACCAACCTTTCGCCGACACCCTCAAGGAGTGACCGTTGTCGTCCCAATCCGCTAACGCCGTGAACGAACCAGCCGTGTCCGCCCCACCGCGTTTCTACGGGCTCCTGAAGACGGCGGCCGCCTTCCTGGCGACCTCCATGTTGATCCGAGGAGTCACCGCGGGCCAGCGCGGCCCGACCAGCCATCACGGCCGCCCGGACAGCCAGACTCTCGACGTACTTACAGGTCGCTGGTCAGAGAATTGGTGGGCGTTCAAGGAACGCCGTCGGGACAGCGCAAAAATGTCGAGCCGGTTAATGGTGACTCAGTGGGCTAGATTCGCCGTTAGTGTGAGGATGGCGAGTACAAAGAACGCGCCCCAGTTGGCAAGGCGGTAGTAGCGGACCCGCAGGTGGGCGATCAAGGCGCCGACGAAGAAGAGGACGAGGCCGACAGCGGCGCTCGTGCCGATCCACGGTTCGGCGAAGCCGACCAGCAGCCCGAGGGCGCCCGCGGCCTTGAGCGCGCCCAGTGGGACAGCCCACGAAGGCGGCACGCACTTAATCTTCATGACGGCGGCAACCCTCTCGTTGCCGGTGAAATCCAAGTAGGCGGCGTAGAAGTTGGCGATCGCCGTTACGACAGTGATGGCGACGTAGGCGATGAACACAGGACTCTCCATCGGTAGGTGGATCCAAGGCGGGGTCGCGTCTTCGACAGGTCAAGCGGTCAGGCCGCCGTCGACGGAGATTCTTTGACCGGTGATCCAGCGAGCTTCGCCGGAGGCGAGGAAGGCGACGACATCGACGATGTCCTCGGGTTCGCCGAGCCTGCCCAGGGGCGTCTGCCCAATGAGGTCGGCCAGCATGTCCAGGATGGGCTGGATCGCATCGGTGTTGACCGGCCCGGGTAGCACGCTGTTGACCGTGACCTTCCGCTGCGCCACCTCACGGTCGAAATGGCGCACCAGTTGCTCGCCGACCGATTTTCTCGCCGCGTACAGCGATGTGGACGGGTCGTAAAAGCGGGTGGCGGAAGAGGAAATGTAGACGATCCTTCCGCCGTCGCGAATCCGGGTCGCGGCCTCCCGGAATGCGGCGAACGTGGCTTGGGACTTGGCCGCGAAGGTGTGCGTGTAGTCGTCGCCGCTGGCACCGGCGATCGGGCCGTGCGCGAACCCGTAGGCGTTGTGCACGAATACGTCCAGACCGCCGTATTCACGTTCTGCTGTGTCGAAGAGCGACCGCAGTTGCACAGGGTCGGCCACATCCGCTTGCACCATCGTGGCCTGCCCTCCGGACGCCTTGATGGTGGAAGCGACCTTCTTGGCGGCCTCGGCGTTGCTCTTGTAGTTGATGACGACTCGGGCCCCGTCCTCGGCCAGTCGCAGCGCGATCGCTCGGCCGATGCTTCGCCCGCTCCCGGTGACGATGGCGATGCGGCCAGACTGTGGCATGGATTTCCCCGGTGATGTGGTCGGCTTCATTCGCGGGCACTGCCGACAGGTGACGGGTCGGCCGGGGACCGGTTCGGGGCGCCGAACCAGGAGGTGAGGGCCTTCTCCATCTCCGGGAGTCCGCTGGTCCAGCACACGTGGCCGTCGGGCCGGACGAGCATCGCCGTCGCGGGGACGTCCCCCCGGGGTTCGGCCTGGACGTGGTCGACCCGAGCGGCCCACGCGCCCGCGGCGGCCGCGAGGTGATCACTACGGGTGAGGTCGAGCAGCAGGCCGCGCCCGGTGTGCAGCAGCGAATGGCTCCTGCGGGGTTCGCCGGCCACGGTCACATCGAGGTCGGGCATGCGCATGCCCACCAGGGGGTCTTCGGACGCCCCCGCGATGTCGTAGCGGATGTCGAGCCCGGTCATCATCCCCGCCATCCACCGCATGGCCTCGGGCCTACGCAGGAGCTCTTCGAGAATCCCCCGCGCCGCCGACAGATCTGGGTCGCCCGTGCCCACCCAGTCCATCAGCAGCCCCTGCGTCTGGGTGTTGGCCAGGACACGGGCGCCGACCGGGTGCCGTTCGGTGTGGTAGGTGTCCAGTAGCTGGTCGGGTGCCCAGCCGTGCACCGCGGCGGCCAGCTTCCACCCGAGATTGAACGCGTCGCCAAGACCGAGGTTCACGCCCTGCCCGGCAAGGGGCAGGTGGATGTGAGCGGCGTCGCCGACGAAGAGCACTCGTCCTCGCTGGTAGGTGGTGAGCTGCCGGGCGGAGTTGTCGATCCGGGCGGCGCGGCGTAGGCCGACCAGTTCGACCTGGTCGCCGTAGACCGCGCGCAGCCCGGCGCGCAGTTCGTCCGTGGTCACCTCGGCTTCCCTGGGCACCGCCGGCCCCGGCCCGCCGACGACCAGTCGGCGCACGGGCGCTTCCAGGGGGAACTGGATGGCCCAGTGTCCGCCGCTGCTTCGTTCCAGCCCCTGGCGAGTGCTTCCGAGACCGGACAGCACGGCTTCGGCGGTCACCGAGGTGGAGGTGCCCTTCCGCCCTGGGAAATCCAGCCCCATGATCTTGCGGATCGTGCTGCGCCCGCCATCGGCGGCCACCAGATAGCGCCCGCGATGCCGCACGATGCCGTCGGGCCCGTTGGCCGTCACCGTGACCCCGTCCGCCTCGGCCACCATGTCGACCACCTGATGTCCGCGCAGCATGGGGACGCCGCCTCCGACCAGCCGGGCCTCAAGGAATTCCTCGATCTTGCCCTGGGGGACGTTGTAGGCGGGGTGGCGTGTCGGCCACGACTGGAAGTCGACCGGCAGACCGGCGAAATGCCCGATCTCCGTCGTGGGGAAGTCGCCGGTCGCCAGCAGCGACTCGAGCATCCCCCGCTGGTCGAACAGCTCGGCGGTGCGGCAATGGATCACTCCTGCCCGCGACATCGGGTTGCGCTCGGGCAACGCGTCCAAGACCATCGGATACGCCTCGGCCAGCATCAGCTCGGCCGCGGTCATCAACCCGGTCGGGCCCGCACCCACGACGATCACGTCCACTGCGGTCATGTGTCCTCCTCATCGCCCTTGGTCCGGGCGACGTCCGATCTCGGCAACGTCCTCACCCTGCGTTTGCGGCGGGTCAGATGCCACTCGGCCCGGTTGAGTAGCTCAATTTCGACATGACGTATCGTGGCTAGAGTGAGATCCGACTCGTGTGACGAGGTTGACCGTCAAATCGCCCATGCCGTCCAGATCAACGCCCGGGCGCCGTTCAGCCAGATCGCCACCAGCCTCGGCGTGTCGGACCAGACCGTCGCCCGCCGCTACACCCGCCTGCGATCGAGCGGGGCCTTGCACGTTCGAGGCCTCACCGACCCGTACCTGGGCGGCAACGCGCCCTGGGTGCTTCGAGTGCGCTGCGCGCCCGTCGCGGCGGCCAAGGTGGCCGAAGCCCTGGCCCGGCGCGACGACACCGCCTGGGTCCGCTTGACCTCGGGCGGCACCGAGATCGTCTGCATGGTGGCCGGCCACAGCGGCGGCGGCGAAGCGCTCCTCCTGGATCGGCTTCCGCACACCCCCCGCATCGAAGGCGTGACGGCGCACCACCTGCTGCGCACCTTCTGGCGGGGACTGCACCGCCTGATTGCCGAGCACAGCGGCCTGACCGCCGACCAGATCCGATCACTCCAGCAGCCCGAAACCGCGCGCACCCCTGAACTGACGGCACTCAGCGACGGCGACCAGTTGCTTCTGGACGCCCTGGCGCGCGACGGCCGTACCGGACTCGCCGATCTCGCCGCGGCCACCGGCTGGTCGCGCTCCACCGTGAGCCACCGAATGACCGACCTGGCCGCCGGCGGGGTCCTCTACTACGACGTGGACGTCGACCAGCGGCTCTTCCCCGCCATCACCGCATGGACCGTGCTCTGGCTGTCCGTCGAACCCGCGGCACTCGAAACAGTCGGCAAGGCACTCGCCGAGCACCCCGAAGTCGGCTACGCGGCCGCTACCACCGGCCCGACCAACATCTACGCCAGCGTCGCAGGCCCGAACGCACCCGCCCTGTACACCTATCTGACTCGCCGGATCGCGCCACTCCCCGGCATCCGGCACATGGAAACCGCCCCCGTCCTGCACAGCCTCAAAAGCAACCGATAACCCTGAACTGAAAGCTGATCACCGCCTCACCCACAGACTTTCAGACACTCCCTTGTGGCGCCTGGGAGTGCGGGCAC
>NZ_SMKY01000082.1 GCF_004349235.1 Actinomadura darangshiensis
GGCCACCTCCTCAGCCTGGTTCGACGCCCGCCGCCCCTCCCGAGGTTCGCACCACTTCACATTCCTTGACACGAATATTCGTCATGGAGAATACTTTGCTCCATGGACGCACTCCTCGCCGCGCTGGCCGATCCGGCCCGCTGGCGGCTCGTGACCCTGCTCGCCGAGCGGCCCCGTTCGGTCGGCGTCCTCGCCCGGCTCGCCGACGCGCGCCAGCCGCAGACGACCAAGCACCTGCAGACCCTGGAGCGTGCCGGCGTCGTCACCTCCCAGCGCACCGGGCAGCGGCGTGTCTACGCGCTGCGGCCCGCACCCCTGCGGGAGCTGGCGGCGGCGCTCGGCCGGCTCGCCGACACCGCCGACCGGGTGGGCGGCCCGGGCGAGACCTTCGGCCGCTACGGGCTCAGCCTCGACACCGAGCGACTCGCCGCGCGGGAGACGGGGTGGGCCGACGGCCGTTCGTTCGGTTTCGTCCGCTCACTGGCGCGGCCCCCCGAGCAGGTCTGGCGCCACCTCACCGACCCCTCCCTGCTCTCCCGCTGGTGGACGCCCGACGACCTGCGCGTGTCCGAGCTGGTCTTCGAGGCCGAACCGGGCGGACGGGTCGTCCTGGAGTACCGCGACGCCGAGGACACCGACGGTTCCGACCCGGTCGCCGGACGCGCGGAAGGCGTCGTCGTCGACGTGCGCCCCAACGAGCACCTCGCCTACCGGTCCTCCCCGCTGCTTCCCGACGGCGGCCACGCCTTCACCAGCCACGTCGACATGGCGCTCCGGGCCACCGGTGCAGGCACCGACCTGGACGTCCGGGTCCGGATCACCGGCAGCACCGTCGACTCCGCGGACTTCATCGCCGGCATCGAGATCGGCTTCGGGCAGACCCTCGACAAGCTCGCGGCGACCCTCGCCGCAGAGCCGCATGACACCGACACACATGACACGAGGAGCACGAGATGACCACTTCGACCGGCCGCACGGTCTCCGCGAACCTGAGCCTCAGCCTCGATGGGCACTACCACGGCGCCGGCGGGCCCGGCGACTTCGGCGCCTTCGCCCCGTACGTGACCAGCGACGTCGCCCGGGACCACCTCACCCGCATCTGGGAGGGCGCGACGACGGCCGTGCTCGGCCGAGGCAACGCCGAGGGCTTCCTGGGGTTCTGGTCATCGGTCGCCGAAGACCAGAACGCCGATCCACGCGATCGCGGATACGCCGAGTGGCTGGTCGGCACGGAGAAGGTGGTCTTCTCGACCACCCTGGCCGACGCGCCCTGGGAGCGCACCCGCCTGGTGAACGCCCCGGCCGCGGACGTCGTCGCCGGCCTGAAGGCGACCGGTGAGGGCGAGATCCTCGTCAACAGCAGCCCGAGCATCATCAAGCCGCTGCTGTCGGCGGACCTGCTCGACCGGCTGTACCTGATGATCCTCCCGGAGATCACCGGAGGCGGGGAACGGCTGTTCGAGGACGGCCTGCCGGCCACGAAGTGGGCGCTCACCCATCAGCGGACCGGCGAACTGGGCGAGATGGCCATGGTGTACGACCGGGCCCGCTGAGCCGGTCGATCCTTGACACGGGTGTGCTGAGGACTGACTATGCGCTTAGTCGGGAGGAGAGCCCATGCGCACCGGAATCGTGGTGACCGCCCGGCCCGGGGTCGAGGATCTCGCCGTGCGGGCCGAGGAACTGGGCTTCAGCAGCTTCTGGGTGTACGACACGCCGATGGTCAACGGAGACCCGTTCATCGCGCTGGGGCTGTGCGCGAAGGCGACCAGCCGCATCAGGCTCGGGATCGGGGTCACCTCGCCGGCGCTGCGGTCGCCGCCCGCAGCGGCGGCCGCCGTGGCGAGCCTGAACGCGATCGCCCCGGGCCGCGTGATCTGCGGGATCGGCACCGGCAACACCGCGCGGCGAACCCTGGGGATGGCGCCGACCAGGATGGCGGAACTGGAGGACTTCACCGCCGCGATGCAGGACCTCACGGCCGGCGGAGAGACCCCGTACACCGAAGGCGACCGCACGCGCACGATCAGGTTCCTGCACGTCGGGCCGTACGTGAACACGGCGGACCCGGTGGAGTTCGTGGTCGCCGCGTTCGGGCTCAAGGCCGCCGCGATCGCCGGGCGCCGGGGCGCCGGCGTGATCTCCTTTGGGATGCTCAATCCGGCGGCGTGGGGCGCGTTCGAGACCGCGCGCCGGGAGGCCGCGGGCGCGGCCGGCCGGCCCGCGAACGCCGACTCCTACGTGATGACCTCGCTGCACGTGCTCGGCGAAGGCGAGAACCGCTACGGCGACCTGGCCAAGGACAAGATGGGGCACATCGCGATGGCGCTCCTGACGTTCGCCGCGGACAACCCGGCGTTCGCCAGGTCGCTGGCCCCGGAGGAGACCGAGGCCCTGCGGCGGCTGCTGGAGCTGCGCGGCACCGCGGCCGGCGACCCCCGCCGGCACGCCACGCTCTACCGCAACTACCTGGGCCGCATCGACCCCGGGGAACGCGACCTGGTCGTGCCGTCGCTCGTGGACGGGCTGGCGCTGGTCGGCACCCGCCGGGAGCTCGTCGAGCGCGTGGCGGCCCTGGAGAAGGCGGGTGTGGACGAGATCGTCATCCAGCCCGTGGTCGACCCGCGGGCGGAGATGCTCGAACTGGCCGAGCTGATGGCCTGACCCTCGAAGGAGGACGCGCATGACCGGTACGGCGGCCACGGTGCTGGACGGTTTCGCCTACCTTGAGGCGCCGCGCTGGCGCGACGGGCGGATCTGGTTCTCCGACTTCTACACCCACCGGGTCCGTTCCGCCCGTGCCGACGGGACGGATCTGCGCGTCGAGGCCGATGTGCCGCAGCAGCCGTCCGGTCTGGGCTGGCTGCCCGACGGCCGGCTGCTGATCGTGTCCATGCGCGACCGCAGGATCCTGCGGCGGGAGCCCGACGGCACCCTCGTCACCCACGCGGACCTGAGCGGGCATGCGACCGGCCACCTCAACGACATGGTCGTCGACGCCCAGGGCCGGGCCTACGTGGGGAACTTCGGCTTCGACCTCATGGGCGGGGCACCGCTGGAACCGGCCGCACTGCACCGGGCCGACCCAGACGGCACCGTGACCGAGGTCGCCGCCGACCTGTGGTTCCCCAACGGGAGCGTGATCACCGAAGCCGGGGTGCTCCTCGTCAACGAGACCTTCGGCAACCGCGTCACGGCCTTCGACCTGGCCCCGGACGGGCGGCTCACCAACCGCCGGACCTGGGCGGACTTCGGCTCCTTACCGTCCCACCGGGACATGGCGAAGGTCCTGCCCGAGCTCTCCGTCGCGCCCGACGGCTCGTGCCTCGACGCGGAAGGCGCGCTGTGGATCGCCGACGGCAAGGGCGGCCGCCTGCTCCGCGTCATCGAAGGCGGGGCGGTCGCCGAGGAGATCGATCCCGGGACGCCCGTCTTCGCGTGCGCGCTGGGCGGGGCCGACGGGAGGACCCTCTTCGCCTGCGCCGCGCCCGACTTCGACGAGGCCGCCCGCAAGGCCGCGCGCGAGGGCCGGCTCGTCGCCGTGCGAGTGGCGGTCCCTGGAGCCTGACCGCCGCGGCACACCCAGCTGAGGCCCGCGCCCCGCGCGCGGGGTTTTCATGCGGGGGCGCGCGTACGTGCTGGTGAGGCGGCCGGGCCATGAAAGACGGCGGCGGGACCGTCCCGAACGTTGACCAATCGAAGCGCTTCGATCACCCTCCAGGTCACCGGGATCACAAGGAGGGCTCAGCGGATGCGAAGATCACTCACCGGCGCGGCGGCGGCCGTGGCGGCGGCCCTGGTGCTGGTCGCCGCCCTGGTCGCGGCCGTGGCGGCGCCGCGCACCGCGGCGGCTGCCGAGAGTTACGGCTGGAAGAACGTGCGGATCGACGGGGGCGGGTTCGTGCCCGGCATCGTCTTCAGCCGCAAGGAGAAGAACCTCGTCTACGCCCGCACCGACATCGGCGGCGCCTACCGCTGGGACCAGTCGGGCTCGCAGTGGGTCCCGCTGCTGGACTGGGCCGGCTGGGACAAGTGGGGCTACAACGGCGTGATCAGCCTCGCCGCGGACCCGGTGGACGCCGACCGGGTGTACGCGGCGGTCGGCATGTACACAAACGACTGGGATCCGAACAATGGCGCCGTCCTGCGGTCGGCCGACCGGGGCAAGACGTGGCAGGCCACGGAGTTGCCGTTCAAGCTGGGCGGCAACATGCCGGGGCGGGGCATGGGCGAACGACTCGCCGTCGATCCCAATGACGACCGGGTGCTCTACCTGGGGACGTCCGAGGGGCACGGGCTGTGGCGCAGCACCGATAGCGGCGTGACGTGGTCGAAGGTCAGCAGCTTCACGAACCCGGGCGACTACTCCGACGATCCGAGTGACACGACCGGCTACGGCAACCACCGTCCCGGTGTCGTCTGGGTGACGTTCGACGAGAGCACCGGGACGGCGGGGACGCCGACGAAGACGATCTACGCGGGTGTCGCGGACAAGGCGAACACCGTCTACCGCAGCACCGACGCGGGCGCCACGTGGCAGCGCGTGCCGGGGCAGCCGACCGGCTACATCGCTCACAAAGGCGTGCTGGACGCCGCCGGCCACGCGCTCTACATCGCGACCAGCGACACGGCGGGCCCCTACAGCGGCGCCAAGGGCGACGTGTGGAAGCTCGACACGCAGTCGGGGGCATGGACGCAGATCAGCCCGGTGCCGTCCAGCAACTCCGACGACTATTTCGGCTACAGCGGCCTGACCGTCGACCGGCAGCATCCCGGAACCCTGATGGTCGCCACCCAGGTCTCCTGGTGGCCGGACATGATCATGTGGCGGAGCACCGACGGCGGCGCGTCCTGGACCCGCATCTGGGACTGGACGAGCTATCCGAACCGTAGTTTCCGCTACACGCAGGACATCTCCGGCGTGCCCTGGCTGACGTTCGGGACCAACCCGTCGCCGCCCGAGGTCGCCCCGAAGCTCGGCTGGATGAACGAGTCTGTGGAGATCGACCCGTTCGACTCCGACCGGCTCATGTACGGGACGGGCGCGACGGTCTACGGCACCCGGGACCTCACCCGCTGGGACGCCGGCGAGCAGATCACGATCAAGCCGATGGTGAAGGGGCTGGAGGAGACCGCGGTCCTCGACCTCGTCAGCCCGCCGTCCGGCGCGCCGCTGATCAGCGGTCTCGGGGACATCGGCGGGTTCCGGCACGCCGACCTCGGCTCCGTCCCGCCGGCGATGTTCACCCAGCCCGTCTTCACCAGCACCACCAGCCTCGACTACGCCGAAGGCAACCCCGGCGTGGTCGTGCGGGCGGGCAACTTCACCGACTCCGACCGTCCGAACGACAGCCATGTGGCGTTCTCGACCGACGGCGGGGCCAACTGGTTCCAGGGCACCGAGCCCGGCGGCGTCAACAGCGGCGGCACGGTCGCGGCGGCGGCGGACGGGAGCCGGTTCGTGTGGGCGCCGGGCGACAGCGGCCAGCAGGTCGTGTACTCGGCCGGGTTCGGCAACACCTGGAGCCAGTCGTCCGGTGTGCCCGCCAACGCGATCGTCGAGGCCGACCGGGTGAACGCCAGCAAGTTCTACGCGTACTCCGGAGGCAGGTTCTACGCGAGCACGAACGGCGGCCAGTCGTTCGCGGCGACGGCGGCGTCCGGGCTGCCGTCCAGCGGTGTGCATTTCAAGGCGCTGCCCGGCCGGGAGGGCGACATCTGGCTCGCGGGCGACACCGGCCTGTTCCATTCGACGGACTCGGGCGCGAGCTTCACCAAGGTCCCGGGCATCTCCAAGGCGGTGAACGTCGGGTCCGGCAAGGCCGCGCCCGGCGCGAGCTACCCGGCGCTCTACCTGATGGGAACGGTCGACGGGACGACCGGTTTGTACCGCTCGGACGACGCGGGCGCGAACTGGACGCGCGTCAACGACGACCAGCACCAGTACGGCAACGCCGGCGAGGCCCTCACCGGCGACCCCCGCGTCTACGGCCGCGTCTACCTGGGCACGAACGGCCGCGGCATCGTCTACGGCGACACGTCCAACACCACCACGACGACGGTGAGGTGACGCAGGACGGCGCGGACGCCGGCGGGACGGGCACCGCGCCCGTCCCGCCGGCGGATTCCTACAGCGGGCGCGGGCGCCGGTTCGTCCCGCCGCAGCCGACCTCGCTGGCGAGCGCCGGGCCGTCCCCCACCGCCGCGAGGGCTTCCAGCCGGATGTGGCGGGCGGTCACCGGCGTCCGGAAACGCACCTGCTTGAGCGTGTGGTCGGGCGCCCACCGCCCCTCGGCCGCCGTGCGGAACGAGGCGCCGTCCAGGCTGGTGGAGACGCGGTACTCGGTGACGGTGCCCGTGGTGACGAACCGCTCGAACGAGTAGGGCGTCTCGGTGTCCTGCCGTGGCAGGTAGGTCAGGGTGTCGATGCCCGTGAACGCGCGGCCGAGGTCGAGCGTGACCGGTGCCGCGAGCGCGGCGAGGGTCTGGTCGGCCTGCCCGTTCCAGCCGTAGTCGCTGTGCCCGTCCACCGCCGCCGGATCGGTCGCCGACACCGGGGTGAGCGGGAACCTCAGCACGTCCGGCTGGGCGGGCAGCGGCGGCCGGTCGCGGTCGGGCCGCCACGTGCGGCCGACCTCGCGCAGCACCTCGACGGCGCCGTCGTCGAGCAGGCCGCGTGGGTTGGGCGGGCAGTTGAGGATGAACGTGCAGTAGCGCGCCTCCAGCTCGGCCAGGTGCCCGCCGGCGATCTGCTCGGCGGTCAGCAGACTGCCGGGCGTCGACGGGTGCCAGAACCAGCCGGACGGGGAGATGCTCTGCCCCTGCGAGGCCGCGTACGTGTTGCCGGGCGGGCAGAACACGCCGCCCTTCGTCTCCTCCACGAACAGCAGCTCGGAGTGCCACGGCACGGTCAGCCCGTTCAGGTCGAGGACGAGGCAGCCGGGCTGGAGCGCCGCGATGTGCGCCCGGATCTCGCCGAACGGGATCGACTGGTGACCGAACGCCCAGTGCCACGCCCACCCGTCCAGGATCAGCACCGGGACGGGACCGTAGCGGGTGAGCAGCTCGGTGAGCTGGTCCTTGACGAACTCGATGTTCGCGCGGGTGATCGGCGGCCGGTCGTCGAAGCCCTTGGGGCCGACGCCGTTCGTGCGGTCCCAGATCGAGAAGTACAGGCACGGCGTGATGCCGCGCGCCCGGAAGGCGTGCATGTACTCCCGGACGACGTCCCGCTTGAGCGGGCTACTGGACACCGAATAGGACGTGTACCTGGACGGCCACAGGCAGAAGCCGTCGTGGTGCTTGGCGGTCAGGACGGCGAACCGCATCCCGGCGGCCTTGGCGGCGTCCGCCCATTGGCCGCAGTCCAGGTCGGCGGGGTCGAACGATCCGGGGTCCTGGTCGGGCTCCACCCACTCGGCGTCGTGAAACGTACCCATGTTGAAGTGCAGGAACATTCCGAAGCGCCAGTCCACGAAGCGCCGTTGCAGGTCGTAGCGGTTCCCTCCGCGGTGGACGGCGGCCTCGGCGGCCGGCGGCCTGGGGAACGCGGTCAGGCCCGCGGTCGCGGCGGTCGCGGCGGTCGCGGCCAGGAACGCGCGCCGGTCCATCACCGCACCTCCCTTCGGGAGGCGTCGGCGGGCATGGCCCGGGTCGATGTGCACCTTCTGATCACGGTGTCCCTCCAGAGGGGTCGGTACCGCGGCGAGAGGTGTCGAAGCGCTTCGACGACGAAATGGTAAGCCGCCCCGGGCCGCCGCACAACCACCGATGATCTGCGGAAATGCACCGGTGAAAACAAGGGTTGACAGAACCCCGGGAATCGTTGTCTCCTCACATGGCCACCCCTTACACCACCACCCAATGAGGGAGGACGACTTCCGGCCAGAAATGTTAGCGATAACAATAGCTCCCACCAGGACTTACGTGCGCCATCGGTTTTCGTATGTGAGCGCTAACGCATTGTCCTGAACGATCACCCCGTCCCGGCGGCGGGCCCTTCGTCCCGCCGTCCGAAATGAGAGTTCACCAGCGGGAAGAAGAAGAGGTCCACACGATGATTCGGTCACGGATCACACGCATGAAAAGGACGCTGCTGTGCGCGGTGGCGTTCGCCGCGCTCACCCTCGGGAACCTGGTCGGCGCGCCGGGTGCGGCGCTGGCGGCCGGCCCGCTCCCCTGCGACGTCTACGGCTCGGCCGGCACGCCCTGCGTCGCCGCGCACAGCACGACCCGGGCGCTGTTCGCCTCGTACGGCGGACGGCTCTACCAGGTGCGCCGCGCCTCGGACGGCGCGACCCGCGACATCGGCGTGCTCACGGCCGGGGGCTACGCCAACGCCGCCGCGCAGGACGCGTTCTGCGCGGGCACCAGCTGCGTCATCACGGTCATCTACGACCAGTCGTCCCGCCACAACGATCTGACTCCGGCACCGCCGGGCGGCGTCGGCGGCCAGGACGACCCGGTGCCCGCGGACGCCCTGCCGGTCACCGCGGGCGGCCACAAGGTCTACGGCGCGTCCTTCTCCGGCCGCATGGGATACCGCGACAACTCGACGTCCGGTGTGCCGACCGGCAGCCAGCCCGAGGGCATGTACATGGTCGCCTCCGGGACGCACTACAACAGCGGCTGCTGCTTCGACTACGGCAACGCCGAGACCAACAACCTGGACAACGGCAACGGCCACATGGACGCCATCTACTTCGGCACCCTGTGCTGGTTCTCGCCGTGCAACGGATCGGGCCCCTGGGTGATGGCCGATCTGGAGAACGGCCTGTTCCAGTCCGACAGCGGCGGCAGCGAGAACTCCGGGAACACCGGCAACCGGAACCCGTTCGTGACCGCGACCCTGAAGAACAACGGGACGAACTTCTTCGCCCTCAAGGACGGCAACGCCCAGTCGGGCGGGCTGTCCACGCGCTATTCAGGCCCGCTTCCGACCTCGCGCCCAGGCTATTCACCCATGCACAAGGAAGGCGCCATCATCCTCGGCATCGGCGGCGACAACAGCAACAGCGCCATCGGCTCGTTCTTCGAAGGCGTGATGACGTCCGGGCTGCCCACCGACGCGGCGGACAACGCCGTGCAGGCCAATATCGTGTCCGTCGGCTACGGCGCGCCGAGCCCGACCGCGCCGGGCACACTCACACCCGGATCGACCATCTCCCTGCGCGCGACGACGGCCTGCTGCACGACCCGCTATATCCGCCACCAGAACGACAACGCCGTGACTTCGGAGATCTCATCGGGCAGTTCGTCGCTGGACAAGAACGACGCGTCCTGGATCGTGCGCCGGGGCCTGGCGAGCGACTCCTGCGTGTCGTTCGAATCCCGCAACTACCCCGGTGACTTCCTGCGGCACTTCAACTACCAGCTCTTGCGGCAGCCGATGGACGGCAGCGCGCAGTTCCGGGCCGACGCCACGTTCTGCCCGCAGGCCGGCCAGAGCGGCAGTGGGACGTCCTTCGCCTCGTACAACTATCCGAGCCGGTTCATCCGCCATTACGACGACACCGTCTACATCGCCAGCAACGGCGGCTCGAACGCCTTCGACGCGTCCGCGAACTGGGCGGCCGACGTCACCTGGGCCGTCACCTCGCCGTGGACGCCCTGAAGGGGGAACGCATGCGACTCCTCCGATCCGCCGTACGCGGCAAGCGCACGGTCGCCGCGACCGCGCTCCTGCTGACGGCCGCAATGACCGGCGCACTGAACGCACAGGTCGCGCAGGGCGCCGCGCAGGGGCTTCCTTCGAGTTACCAGTGGCATTCCAGTGGCGCGCTGATCGCCCCGAAGCCGGATGCCACCCATGACATCGCGGGCATCAAGGACCCGTCGGTGGTCCGCTACAACGGGAAGTGGCACGTGTTCGCCAGCACCGCGAACAAGGCCGGCTACAACCTCGTCTACACGAGCTTCACCGACTGGTCCCAGGCGGGCTCCGCGCCTCAGTACTACCTCGACCGGAGCGGCATCGGGACCGGGTACCGGGCCGCGCCGCAGGTGTTCTACTTCGCTCCGCAGAACAGGTGGTACCTGGTCTACCAGACCGGCAACGCGTCGTACTCGACCACGTCCGACATCGGCGACCCCGGCTCCTGGACCGCGCCGAAGAACTTCTACGCCGGCATGCCGGAGATCGTCCGGCAGAACATCGGCGACGGCTACTGGGTCGACATGTGGGTGATCTGCGACAGCGCCTACTGCTATCTGTTCTCGTCCGACGACAACGGGCACCTCTACCGGTCGCAGACCCGCGTCTCCGACTTCCCGAACGGCTTCTCCGAACCTGTCATCGCGCTCCAGGACTCCAACAGGTACGCCCTGTTCGAGGCGAGCAACGTCTACAGGGTCCAGGGGACGAACCAGTACCTGCTGATCGTGGAGGCGATCGGCGGCGACGGGAGGCGCTATTTCCGCTCCTGGACGTCCGCCGGCATCGCGGGATCGTGGACGCCCCTGGCCGCGAGCGAGGGCAACCCGTTCGCCCGTGCGAGCAATGTCACCTTCGACGGCACGCCATGGACCAGGGACATCAGCCACGGCGAGCTGATCCGCGCCGGGTACGACCAGACCCTCACCGTCAGCCCGTGCGCCATGCAGTACCTCTACCAAGGCAAGGATCCCAACGCGGGTGGCGACTACAACTCCCTGCCCTGGCGGCTCGCTCTCCTGACCCAGACCAACTCCACCTGCTGACCGCCGCCCCCTCGGCCGCGTCGTCCGGCGTCCGGACGGCGCGGCCACGTCGGTGACCTGGGCGGTTGCTGATTTTGTCGGAGTTTGCCTTCCTTTGGTGTCCGGAGTAGCTTGTCGTCCACCAGGGTGCCCCCCAGGCACTTTGTCCCCACGTGTCCCACTGGGCACGATCGCCGCGCCCGTCAGGCCGTCCATGCGCACGCTCCGCGTGCACGCCTGAACGCGCGACCGGCAGCACGCGGCCCCCACGCGGCCGCACATCCATCAGCGCCGCTCTCGCGGCAACGCCGAGTCCGCCGTCAAGGCGGAGCCGGGGAACCACCATGCGCCGGACCTCGACACGGTCCCGCGCAGGGGTGAGTCGGCCTGCCCGCAGGCCGTAGGGCGACTTCCACGTCCGAACCCGTCAGCTAACCCGGTAGGCGGCTTGGAAGAAGGAGTCCCCCTTGAAAGGCAAGCACAGCAAGAACCGCGGTCCGCTGGGCCTGAACCCCAGCGCGACCGGCGCCCTGGTCGGCCTCGCGTTCATCGGTGTGGCGGCGACCACGGCGCAGGCATCGGTCCTGTCGTCCGACCCGGGCGATGGCAAGAAGGCCGCTGCCGTCACCACCCTTCACGCGAAGCAGGAGCCCGCCAAGAAGGAGTCCGCGAAGAAGGCCGGGCAGGACAGCGGCCGCTCGGACGTCATCACCCGGGCCAAGACCTGGCATCCGCACACGGGCCAGAGGGTGTCCTACAGCCAGACCGACTCCCACAACGGCTACCGCACCGACTGCTCGGGCTACGTCTCGATGGCACTGGACCTGCCCAAGCCCGGCCCGAACACCGTCGGCCTGACATCGTCCGAGTACACCGAGCGCATCAAGATGTCGGAGCTCAAGAAGGGCGACCTCGTCATGGACGCGGAGGGGACCAACACCACCCGCCACGTCGTCATCTTCGAGAAGTGGGCCGACGGCGACCACTCGTCCTACTGGGCGTACGAGCAGCGCGGCCACTACGGCACCGACCACCGGACGCGCGACTACGGCCTGTCCTCCGGCAGCGAGTACAAGGCCTACCGGCCGAAGAACCTCTGAGGAGGCGGTGAGACACGCCCGGCCGGGACGTCCCGGCCGGGCGCCCGCCTTTCCCGCGTATGGAACGCGTGAAGGGCGGGGCCGCGCGCGTATGGAGAGCGTCAAGACGGGATCAGCGGCGGTTCGGCCTGGGAGGATGGGCGGCATGGCCAGGGGGCAGCTCCGCGTCTACCTGGGGGCCGCGCCCGGGGTGGGCAAGACGTACGCGATGCTGTCGGAGGCGCGGCGGCGGCGCGAGCGCGGCACCGACGTGGTCGTCGGCTACGCCGAGACCCATGACCGGCCGCGCACCGAGGCGCTGCTGGACGGCCTGGAGACCGTCCCGCGCCGCACGCTGACCTACCGCGAGACCACGTTCACCGAGCTGGACGCGGCCGCGGTGATCGCCCGCAGGCCAGCGGTCGCGCTCGTCGACGAGCTGGCGCACACGAACGTCCCCGGCAGCGGGCATCCCAAGCGGTGGCAGGACGTCGAGGACATCCTGGACGCCGGGATCGACGTCGTCTCGACCGTGAACGTCCAGCATCTGGAGTCGGTCAACGACGTCGTCGAGCAGATCACCGGGGTGGTGCAGCGCGAGACCGTCCCGGACGAGGTGGTCCGCCGCGCCGACCAGGTGGAGCTGGTCGACATGGCGCCGGAGGCGCTGCGGCGGCGGATGGCGCACGGCAACATCTACAAGCCCGAGAAGGTCGACGCGGCGCTGTCGAACTACTTCCGCGTCGGGAACCTGACCGCCCTCCGCGAGCTGGCGCTGCTGTGGCTGGCCGGCAAGGTCGACGACCAGCTCGACCGGTACCGGGCCGAGCACGGCATCGGCGGGACGTGGGAGGCGCGCGAGCGGATCGTCGTGGCGCTGACCGGCGGGCCCGAGGGCGGCACGCTGCTGCGGCGCGCGACCCGCATCGCCGCGCGGTCGAAGGCGTCCGACCTGCTCGCCGTGCACGTGACGCGCGGCGACGGCCTGACCGGTGCGCGGCCGAGGGACCTGGCCCGGCAGCGGCAGATCGTCGAGGGGCTCGGCGGCACCTACCACCAGGTCGTCGGCGACGACGTGCCGCGGGCGCTGCTCGACTTCGCGCGCGGCGTGAACGCGACGCAGCTCGTCCTCGGGGTGTCGCGGCGGGGGCGGTTCGCGCAGCTGCTCCGGCCGGGCATCGGGGTCACGACGACGGCGCGGTCCGGCTCGATCGACGTCCACATGGTCACCCACGACCAGGCACGGCGCGGCATCGCCCGTCCGGGCCGGGAGCAGGGGTTGTCGGTCAACCGGCGGTTGACCGGATTCCTGCTGGCGGTGGCCGGGCTGCCGCTGCTGACGTTCGGGCTCCTTTCCGCGCGTCCGGCGATCTCGCTGCCGTCCGACATCCTGTTCTTCCTGGCGGCGGTCGTCGCGATCGCGCTGGTCGGCGGGATGTGGCCCGCGCTGGTCACGGCGGTCGCCGGGTTCCTGCTGCTCAACTGGTACTTCACTCCCCCGGTGCACCGGCTGACCGTCGCCGAGCAGGAGAACCTGCTGGCGCTGGCGGTGTTCGTCCTGGTCGGGATCGGGGTGAGCATCGTGGTGGACCGCGCCGCCCGACGATCGCGGGAGGCGGCCCGGCTGGGCGCGGAGGCGGAGGTCCTGTCCACGCTGGCGGGCGACGTCCTGCGCGGCGAGCACGCCCTGGACGCCGTGCTCGGACGGCTCCGCGAGACGTTCGGGCTCGCCTCGGTGACCCTGCTGGAACGCCCGGCGGCGGACGAGGACTGGCGGATCGTCGCGACCGTGGGCGGCCGTCCCTGCGCCACGCCCGGCGAGGGCGACGCCGAGATCCCGGTGGGGGACGATCTGACGCTGGCGGTCCGGGGCCGCCGGATGGCGGCCGGGGACCGGCGCGTCCTGGAGGCGTTCGCCGTGCAGGCGGCGGGGGCGCTGCGCCAGCAGCGGCTGCGGGCGGAGGCGGAGAAGGCGCGCCCGCTGGAGGCCGCCGACCGGATGCGCACGGCCCTGCTCAACGCGGTCAGCCACGACCTCCGCACGCCGCTGGCCTCGGCGAAGGCCGCCGTCGACAGCCTCACCGGCACCTCCGTCGCCTGGACCGACGACGAGCGCGCCGAACTCCTCGACACCGCCCGCCTGTCGCTCGACCGGCTCGACCGGCTGGTCGCGAACCTCCTGGACATGAGCCGGCTGCAGGCGGGCGTCCTCGGCATCGCCGCCCGGCCCCTGGCGCTGGACGAGGTCGTCCCGCGCGCACTCGACGACCTGGGCGGCGGCGACGTGTCCGTCCGGCTCGGCACCGACCTGCCCGAGGTCGCCGCCGACCCGGCGCTGCTGGAGCGCGTCCTGGTCAACCTCATCGCCAACGCGCTCCGGCACAGCCCGCCGGGCGAGCCCGTACTGATCACCGCGGGCCCGATCCGCGACCGGGTCGAGCTGCGGATCGCCGACCGCGGCCCCGGCATCCCGCCCGGCGAGCGGGAGCGGGCGTTCCTGCCGTTCCAGCGGCTCGGCGACCGCGACAACCACAGCGGCGTCGGGCTCGGGCTGGCGCTCGCCCGGGGCCTGACCGAGGCGATGGGCGGCGAGCTGATCCCCGAGGACACCCCGGGCGGCGGCCTCACGATGATCGTCTCACTGCCCGTCCACCAGTGGAAGGAAGCCCGATGACCGGAGCGGAGCGAGGATCGTCGGGCTTCCCGCCCCGGGGGTCTGGGGGTCGCCCCCCAGAAAAACAGGGCCGGATGACGCGGGTCCTCGTGGTCGATGACGAACCCCAGCTCCTGCGGGCACTGCGGATCAATCTGCGCGCCCGCGACTACGAGGTGGACGTCGCGGCCGACGGCACGACCGCGCTGCGCCGGGCCGGCTCGTGGCGTCCCGACCTGGTCGTGCTCGACCTGGGGCTGCCCGACCTGGAGGGCATCGAGGTGATCCACGGGCTGCGCGGCTGGACGGAGGTCCCGATCATCGTCCTGTCCGGGCGGGCGGGCAGCCGGGACAAGGTCGAGGCGCTGGAGGCGGGCGCCGACGACTACGTGACGAAGCCGTTCGACATCGAGGAGCTGGTGGCCCGCATCCGCGCGGTCTCGCGGCGGATCTCGTCCGCCGAGCCGGTCACGCCCGTCCAGGTGGGCGAGCATACGATCGACCTGGCCGCGAAGACCGTGACGGGCGGCGTGCACCTGACGCCCACGGAATGGCGGCTCCTGGACGTCCTGCTCCGCAACCCCGGCAAGCTCGTCGCGCAGCAGCAGCTCCTGACGACGGTGTGGGGCCCGGCGTACAAGAGCGAGTCGCACTATCTGCGCCAGTACATGGCTCAGCTGCGACGGAAGCTGGAGAGCGACCCGTCCCATCCCCGGCACCTGCTGACGGAGCCGGGGATGGGGTACCGCTACCAGCCCTAGCGAGCCGGATATGCGCGGTCCAGGGCGATGTTGAGCTTGAGCACGTTGACGGTGGGCTCGCCCATGAAGCCGAGGGCGCGTCCCTGCTCCTTGATCAGCCGCTCGACCTGCGCGGGCGGGACGCCGCGGGCCTGCGCGACGCGCCCGGCCTGGATGGCGGCGTAGGCCGGGGAGATGTCCGGGTCGAGGCCGCTGCCACTCGCGGTCACGGCGTCCGGCGGGACGGCCGGGTCGGCGGGCGCGTCGCCCCTGACCGGGACGACGAGCCCCTTCGCATAGTCCTCACCGGGGCGGGCCGGTTCGACGCGGACGCCCTTGTACGACGCCATGAACGGCGTGTGCGACTCGTTCACGCTGACGACGCGGGTGGGACGCGGGACGGTCCCGTCCGCCGCGCGCGGCCCGAAGACCGCCAGCACCGCGCCGGCACCGCCGGGGGTGCAGAACGGACGCGCGCCGCTCACGCCGTTGAGCTCGCCGATCGCCTTGCTGCGCACGCAGACCTGGGTGAGCAGGCTCTGCCTCCCCGGCCGGTCGACGACGTCCTCCGGCCCGAGGTTGCTCGCCCCGGACGCCATCGGGTCGTGGCCGCCGCTCGACGGGCGGCTCTGGAAGTACCGCTTGAGCGGCTTCCCGTCCGGCCCGGTGAACGACTGGCCGATGAGGGCGCTGCCGACCGTCCGCCCGTCGAGTTCGACGAACGAGCCGCCGGCCTGGTCGTGCAGGCCGGGAAGCCGTCCGACCGCGTAGACGGCCAGCGGGTACGCGACGCCGAGCACCGCGGTCAGGACGAGCAGGGCCCGCAGGGCGGCCAGGTGCAGCCGGAGCCACCTCGGATAGCGCATGTCAGGACATCCCCGGAAGGTATCGGACGAGCAGGTCGATGAGCTTGATGCCGGCGAAGGGCGCGGCGAGGCCGCCGAGCCCGTAGACGGCGAGGTTGCGCGACAGCAGCCGGGACGCGCCGCCCGGCCGGTACGGCACGCCCCGCAGCGCCGGCGGGATCAGCGCGACGATCACCAGCGCGTTGAAGACGACCGCGGACAGGATCGCCGACTGCGGGCTGTGCAGCCGCATCACGTTCAGCGCCGCGAGCCCCGGATACAGGCCCGCGAACAGCGCCGGGATGATCGCGAAGTACTTGGCGACGTCGTTGGCGATCGAGAACGTGGTGAGCGCGCCGCGGGTGATGAGCAGCTGCTTGCCGATCTCCACGATCTCGATGAGCTTGGTCGGGTCGGAGTCGAGGTCGACCATGTTCCCGGCCTCCTTGGCGGCGGACGTGCCGGTGTTCATCGCCACCCCGACGTCGGCCTGCGCGAGGGCGGGCGCGTCGTTGGTGCCGTCCCCGGTCATCGCGACGAGCCGCCCGCCCGCCTGCTCCGTCCTGATCAGCGCGAGCTTGTCCTCGGGCCGGGCCTCGGCGAGGTAGTCGTCCACGCCCGCCTCGTCCGCGATCGCCTTCGCGGTCAGCGGGTTGTCGCCGGTGATCATCACGGTGCGGATGCCCATCCGGCGCATCTCGCCGAACCGCTCGCGCATGCCCTCCTTCACCACGTCCTTCAGGTGGACGACGCCGAGGACGCGCGCGGAGCCGTCCACCGCTTCCCCGACGGCCAGCGGTGTGCCGCCGGACGCCGAGATGCCGTCCGCGATCCGGGCCAGCTCGGCCGGGACGTCGCCGCCGTGCCCCCGCACCCAGTCCGCGACCGCACCGGCCGCGCCCTTGCGCAGCGACCGTTTCGGGTCGTCCAGGTCGACGCCGCTCATCCGGGTCTGGGCGGTGAACGGCACCCAGGTGGCGTGGGTCAACTCGCCGGGCGTGCGTTCCCGCAGGCCGTAGCGCTGCTTGGCGAACACGACGACCGAGCGTCCCTCCGGCGTCTCGTCGGCGAGGCTGGACAGCTGCGCCGCGTCGGCCAGCTCGTCCTCGGGCGTGCCCGCGACCCGGAGGAACGCGGCGGCCTGCCGGTTGCCGAGCGTGATCGTCCCCGTCTTGTCGAGCAGCAGCGTGCCGACGTCGCCGGCCGCCTCGACCGCCCGCCCGCTGGTCGCGAGGACGTTGCGCTGGACGAGCCGGTCCATCCCGGCGATGCCGATGGCCGACAGCAGCGCCCCGATCGTCGTCGGGATGAGGCAGACGAGCAGCGACACCAGGACGACGCCGGCGACGCCGTGCTCGCCGAGGGCGGGCGAGGCGGGGACGCCGGGGTTGACGTCCTTGGCGTAGATCGCCATCGGCTGCAGCGTCGCCACCGCGAGCAGGAACACGATCGTGAGCGCGGCGAGGAGGATGTTGAGCGCGATCTCGTTGGGCGTCTTCTGCCGGCTCGCGCCCTCCACCAGCGCGATCATCCGGTCGACGAACGACTTTCCCGGCTCCTGGGTGATCCGCACGACGATCCGGTCGGAGAGCACCCGCGTCCCGCCGGTCACCGCGGACCGGTCGCCGCCCGACTCGCGGATCACCGGGGCCGACTCGCCGGTGATCGCCGACTCGTCTACCCCGGCGATGCCCTCGACGACGTCGCCGTCGCCCGGGATGATCTGCCCGGCTTCGACGACCACATGGTCGCCCCTGCGCAGTTCGGGGGCCGGTATCCGCTCTTCCGGGGTGTCCGGATCGCCCGTCAGGCGGCGGGCGACCACATCGGCCTTGGCCCTGCGCAGCGACTCGGCCTGGGCCTCACCGCGTCCCTCCGCGACGGCCTCGGCCAGGTTCGCGAAGACGACGGTGAGCCACAGCCATCCGACGATCAGCCAGCCGAACACGCTCGGATGTAGGGCCGCCAGGACGGTCGTCCACACGGCGCCGATCTCGACGATGAACATGACGGGGTTGCGCCACAGCGTGCGGGGATCGAGCTTGCGGCACGCGTCCGGCAGCGACCGGAGCAGCTGCCTCGGGGCGAGCAGGCCCGGTTGCGTCCTCATGAGCGGATCCCTTCGGCGAGCGGGCCGAGCGCGAGTGCGGGCAGGAAGGTGAGCGCGACCAGGACGACCGTCACGCCGGCGAGCATCCCGGCGAACTGCGGGCGGTGGGTCGGCAGCGTCCCGGCCGACTCGGGGACGCGGCCCTGCCGCGCCAGCGACCCGGCCAGCGCGAGGACGAAGACGATCGGCAGGAAGCGTCCGAGCGCCATGCAGAGGCCGAGCGCCGTGTCGTAGAAGACGGTGTTCACGGTCAGCCCCGCGAACGCCGACCCGTTGTTGTTGGACGCCGAGGTGAACGCGTACAGGACCTCGCTGAAGCCGTGCGCGCCGCGGTTGAGCATGCCGGCGCGGCCGTCCGGTACCGCCAGCGCGACCGCCGTCCCACCCAGCACGAGGACCGGCGTGCTGAGGAAGTACATCGCCGCGAACTTGATCTCGCGGGAGCCGATCTTCTTGCCGAGGTACTCCGGCGTCCGGCCGACCATCAGCCCGGCGACGAACACCGTGACCACGGCGAGGATCAGCATCCCGTACAGGCCGGATCCGGTGCCGCCGGGCGCGACCTCGCCGAGCATCATGTTGAGCAGCGTCATCATGCCGCCGAGGCTCGTGTAGGAGTCGTGGAAGGAGTCGACCGCGCCGGTGGACGTCAGCGTGGTCGCCCCCGCGAACGTCGCCGAGTTCGCGACGCCGAACCGCATCTCCACGCCTTCCATCGACCCGCCGGCGGCCGCCGGGACGGTGCCGTGGTGCGTCAGCTGGAAGACGTTGAGGAGGGTGACGCTGACCAGGGCGATGCCGCCCATCACGGCGAGGATCGCGTAGCCCTGCCGGTTCTGGCCGACCATGCGGCCGAACGTCCGGCACAGCGAGAACGGGATCACCAGGATGAGGAGGATCTCCAGCCAGTTCGTCCACGCCGTGGCGTTCTCGAACGGGTGCGCCGAGTTGGCGTTGTAGAAGCCGCCGCCGTTGGTGCCGAGTTCCTTGATGGCCTCCTGGCTCGCCACCGGCCCGCCGGGGATCTGCTGATGGGCACCTGTGAGGGTGTCGGCCACGTGGCCGCCGCCGAAGTTCTGCACGAGCCCGCCCGCGATGAGGACGATCGCGGCGGCGAACGCGATGGGCAGCAGGATCCGGACGCAGGTGCGCGTCAGGTCCACCCAGAAATTGCCGAGGTGGCCGGTCTTCTTCCGCACGAAACCGCGGATCAGGGCGACCGCGACGCACATGCCCATGGCCGCCGACACGAAGTTCTGCACCGCCAGGCCCGACATCTGGACCAGGTGGCCCATCGTCGTCTCGCCCGAGTACGACTGCCAGTTGGTGTTGGTGACGAAGCTGACGGCGGTGTTCCACGCCTGGTCGGGCTTCACCGGGGTGCGTCCGAGGCTCAGCGGCAGATGGTTCTGGAGCCGCTGGAAGCCGTACAGGAACAGGATGCCGACCAGCGCGAAGGCGAGGACGCTGCGGGCATAGGCGCCCCAGGTCTGCTCGCCGTCGGGGTCGGCGCCCACCGTCCGGTAGACGGCACGTTCCACGCGACTGTGCGAGGGGCGGGTGTAGACGCGGTACATGTAATCGCCCAATGGCCGGTAGACGACGGCCAAGGCCATGAGCAGGGACCCGATGAAAAGGATCCCCGCGAGGGTCGTACTCATTCAGAAACGCTCCGGGAAAAGCAGTGCGGCGACGAGGAACAGGACCAGCGCCAGCGCCAGGACGAGCCCGGCGGCGTTCTCGGCGGTCACAGCCTCTCCACGCCCTTCACCAGCAGGCCGAGCAGGACGAACACCGCCACTGTCAGCACGACGAAGACCACGTCACTCACGAATGGACACCCCTGTCGAATCACCGATTCCGGCAGGTCCGGTGTGCACGTTTTCCGAAACCTGCCGACAAGGCTCACCATAAGGACGTATTTCGGCCGCGGCGCTTCCGGCTACGCGATATTGACACCGTCCACGCCGATCCTGACGTCTCCCTGACACGGGCGGGTGCTCGGCCCGGCCGTCGTCAGGTCCAGGAGAGGCGTTCGGTGAGGAGGGCCTGCTGGGCGGGGTTGTCGGTGAGTGCGAGCGCGCGGCTGTCGGCCGTGTGCGCTTCGCGGTGCCGGCCCAGGTCGCGCAGCAGTTCGGCGCGGGTGGCGTGGTACAGGTGGTGGCCGTCGAGGGGCTTCGCGAGAGGGGCCAGCTCGTCCAGGGCGGCCTCCGGGCCCCGGACGTAGCGGACGGCGATGGCGCGGTGGAGGCGGACGACCGGTGTCCGCGTCAGGTGCAGGAGCATGTCGTAGAGGACGAGGATCTGCGCCCAGTCGGTGTCGTCCCAGGTGGGAGCCTCGGCATGGCAGACGACGATCGCGGCCTGGAGCTGGTACGGGCCGGGGCGGCGCATCGCGGCGGCGCGTTCGATCAGCCGGGTGGTCTCCTTGACGGCGTCGTGGTCCCAGCGGGAGCGGTCCTGGTCGCTCAGCAGGACGAGACGGCCGTCGCCGCCGAAACGCGCGGCGGTGCGCGCCTGGTGGAGCCGGATGAGCGCCAGCAGGCCGAGCACCTCGGGGTGGCGCGGCATCAGCCAGGCGAGGTCCGCGGCCAGCCATTCGGCGTCGTCGGCCAGGTCGCGGGCGTGCGGGCGGTCGCCGCCGCTCGCCAGGTACCCCTCGTTGAACAGCAGGTACACGACGGCGAGGACCTGGTTCAGCCGCTCGTCCAGCTCGGCGTCCGACGGGATCCGGTACGGGATGCGCGCGTCGGTGATCTTGCGTTTGGCGCGGGTGATGCGCTGCCCGACCGTCGCCTCCGGGACGAGGAACGCGGCGGCGATCTGCCCGGTCGTCAGCCCGCACACGGTGCGCAGCGTCAGCGCGACCTGGGCCGGCACGGGCAGCGCGGGATGGCAGCAGGTGAAGATCAGCTTGAGCCGGTCGCCGGGCTCGCCGCGCACCGGCCACTGGAGCCGGGCGAGCTTGTCGCGGTAGTTGGCCTGGCGGCGCAGCAGGTCGATGCCGCGGCGGCGGGCGGTGGTGAGCAGCCAGGCGTCCGGATGGTCCGGGATGCCGTCCTGCGGCCAGCGCCGCAGCGCGGTCTCCACGGCGTCCTGCATGACGTCCTCGGCCGCCGCGAAGTCGCCGATCGTCCGGATCAGGGACGCCGTGAGCCGGCCCGCGTGCTCGCGCAGCACGCGGGCCAGCTCGGCGTGGACCTCGTCC
This sequence comes from Actinomadura darangshiensis, assembly GCF_004349235.1. Classification (GTDB taxonomy): domain Bacteria; phylum Actinomycetota; class Actinomycetes; order Streptosporangiales; family Streptosporangiaceae; genus Spirillospora; species Spirillospora darangshiensis. The sequence goes on from NZ_SMKY01000082.1 coordinate 21,313, forward strand.
ATCGGGCCGTCAGGCGAGCGGGCGGATCTCGACGATCGGGCACGCGGGCCAGTCGCGGGCGATGCCCATGGCCTCGTCCAGGTCGGCGACCTCGACCTCGGCGTAACCGCTGACGACCTCCTTGCCCTCGACGTACGGGCCGTCGGTGAACAGCGGCTCCGCTTCGTCCAGGCGGACGGTCGTGGCGGTGTGCGCGGGCTGCAGATGCCCGTGATGGGTGATCTGCGCGGCGTGCCGGGCGAACCACTCGGTGACCTTCTCGTAGGCGGCCTGGCGCTCGTCGTCGTCCATCGCGGCCAGTTCCTTGGCGAACTTCTCTGTCTCGGCGAACAAGAGCACGTACTTCATGCGTCTCCCCTTCTGCGGGCGCCCAGCGGAGCGTACAGGCGTTCGGGCTGCTGTCACCCTCTAGACGATCGGCGGGCGCCGCGATCCGACACGTCCGCGAAGATGACGGCAGCGGTCCGCGCGGGCCACCATCGAACCTGGACCGAGGACATGGAGGGGGCACGGGTGCACGAGCCGGCGACGGGACCGGGGATCCCCACGCCCCTGACGCTCTTCTTCGGCCGCGACGACGAGATCGGCGAGGTGGCCGGGCTGCTCGGCCGGTCGCGCCTGGTCACGCTGGTCGGCGCCCCGGGCGCCGGCAAGACCCGGCTGGCCGCGGAGGTCGCGGCGGACGCCGGCCCGGGCGTGCGGTTCGCCGGACTCGCGTCCGTGTCGGGCGGACGGTCGGTCCCGGCGGCGGTCGCGGCCGCGCTGGCGGTCGACGAGGAGCCGGGGCGCCCGCTCGCCGAGACGCTCGCCGAACACCTGGCGGCCAGAGACCTGCTGCTCGTCCTGGACAACTGCGAGCATGTCGCGGGCGACGCCGCCGACCTGGTGAGCCGGCTGCTCGCGACCGCCCCCCGGGTCAGGGTGCTGGCGACCAGCCGCGTCCCGCTGTCGGTCCCGGGTGAGCGGCTGTTCCGGGTTCCGCCGCTCGGCCGCGGGCCCGCCGTCGAACTGTTCACCGACCGCGCCGGCCTCGTCGGCACCGCCGCCGCGGACCCGGAGCGGGCGGAGCGGATCTGCGCCGGGCTCGACGACCTGCCCCTCGCCATCGAGCTGGCCGCCGCGTGGACGCGCGTCCTGTCCCCGGCGGAGGTCCTCGACCGGCTGGACGCGATGCCGTCGCTGCTCGTCGCGCCCGGTGCCGCCCGCCACGGGCAGCGGACGATGGAGGCGACCGTCGAATGGAGCCTGCGGCTGCTGTCCCCGGACGAGCGGGCCCTGTTCGCCCGGCTCTCGGTGTTCACCGGCGGGTTCGACCTGCGCGCCGCCGAGGCCGTGGCGGCCGAGCCGGCCGAGCCGCTGGAGCGCCTCACCGCGCTCATCGACCACTCCCTCGTCCTCGCCGAGCCCGCCGAGGACGGCACGACGCGCTACCGCATGCTGGAACCGGTGCGCCAGTACGGGGCGTCCCTCCTGGCCGCCCGCGGGGAGGACGAGGCGGTCCGGCGCCGCCACGCCGAGCACTACCTCGGTGTGGCGCGGCGCCGCGACGCCGAGCTCCGCGGGTCGGACCGCGTCCGCCCGCTGACGGAGCTCAGCCGGGAGGAGGGCAACCTGCTCGCCGCGCTCGACTGGGCGCGGCGGCGGCCGGGCGACCTCGCGCTCCGGCTGGCCACGGCGCTCGCGTACTTCTGGGAGCAGCGCGGCCGGGTGAACGACGGCCGAGCCTGGCTGGAGGAGCTGCTCGCCCGCGCGGGCGCCGACCGGCGGCTGCGCGCGGCGGCGCTGGGACGGCTGGGACGGCTGGCCTGGCGGCAGTGCGACTACGAGCGGGCGCGGTCGCTGCATGAGGAGAGCCTGACGATCATGTCCGGGCTCGGCGACGAGCCGGGCACCGCCCGCGGCCTGCGGAACCTCGCGCTCGTCGCGACCGCGACGGGCGACACGGCGACGGCGGCCGAGCTGTGCGAGCGGAGCATCGCGCTGTTCCGGGCGCGCGGGGACCACCGGGGGCACGGCTGGGCGCTCACCGTCCTCGCGCTCGCCCGGCTGGCCGACGGCGACGTCGGCGGTGCGGAGGCGTCCTTCCTGGACGCCCTGGCGCTGGAACGGCGCGGCAGCAGCGCGGCACTGGCCGCGTGCGGGCACCTCGGGCTCGCGCTGTGCGCGGCCCACGCCGGTGACACGGGCGCCTACCGCGCCTGGCTGACCACGCTGATCGCCGATATCCGGGAGGCCGGCCACCTGCTCGAAGACCCGGACTGGCTCTGGGCCGCGAGCGGCCTCGCCACCCGGGAGGGACGGTTCCGCGCCGCCCTGCTGCTCGCCGGCGCCGCCCGCGCGGCGAGCCGGGGCGGCAGCCAGATGCCGGCGCAGGTCACCGAGTTCAGCGCGGCCCTGCTGGTGCAGGCCCGGCGGGCCCTCGGACGCCGGGCCGCCGACCGGCTCCTGGCCCGCGGCGCGCGGCTCGGCACCGCGGAGCTGATGGCGGAGGCGCTCGCCGCGCCGACCGGAGCCGACCGTCCGCTCAGCGCGCGGGAACGGGAGATCGCCGACCGGACGGGGCAGGGCCTGTCGAACGAGGAGATCGCCGGTGCCCTGCACATCTCGCGCCGGACGGTCGAGACCCACCTGGAGAACATCCGGCTGAAGCTCGGCCTGTCCAGCCGGTACGAGGTGATGGCCTGGGCGCTCACCCAGCGGCTGGGCGGCGAACCCGCCGGATCCGTGTGATTACGGATGCCGCGGTCCCGGTCCGGTCGGCATGCTTTCCTGTGGCGACGGCTGTGACGGGGGTCCGGCCGATCCACGTATGAAGGGCACCGCATGAGCGACGACGACTACCTCTTCGACACCGCGTCGGAGCTGGGCCTGCACCACATGAACTTCCTGGAGAACCTGTTCGACCCGATCACCGCCGACCGCCTCGACGCCGTCGGCGTCCGCGCCGGTGCGCGCTGCCTGGACATCGGCGCCGGCGGCGGCTCGGTCACCCGCCGCCTCGCCGGGATGGCCGGCCCCGCGGGCAAGGTCGTCTCCATCGATCTCGACATCGACCACCTCACCGCCGCTCCCGGGGTCACCGTGCTCCGCCACGACATCACCGAGGGCGTGCCGCCGGGCGGACCGTTCGACCTCATCCACGCGCGCCTGGTGCTGGTGCATCTGCCCGCGCGTGAACGCGTGCTCACGATGCTGGTCGACGCCCTCGCGCCGGGCGGATCGCTGGTGCTCGGCGAGCTGACCGACCGTCCCCCGCGGGTGCTGTCCGCGCCCAGCCCCGCCGACGCGGAACTGTTCAAGCGCATCCAGTACCTGTCGATGGAGATCGTGGGCCCCGCCGCGGGCCAGAGCTTCCTCTGGGGGACCGAGGTCGCGCACCGCATGGCGGACGCCGGTCTGGTCGACGTCCAGGGTGTGGAGTACTGCAGGATCACCAGGGGCGGCGACGACGGCTGCCTGCTGCACCGCAACCTCAACGTCCAGGCCGAGCCGGCGCTGCTGGCCGCCGGCGCCACGGCCGAGGAGCTGGAGCGCTACCGGGAGCTGATGCTCGACCCGCGGTTCACCGCGTGGTTCTACCAGTTCGTCTGCCTGAGCGCCCGAAAGCCCATCTGACCCGTCCAGGGGGCAGAATTCTGCCGTGGCCAAGAGATGTTTCTGCGGTGTCGGCGCCCGATACCGGGAGTGTTGTGGACGGTTGCACGGGGGTGAGGCGGCCGCCGAGACCGCCGAAGAGCTGATGCGGTCGCGGTTCAGCGCGTTCGCGATGGAGGACGAGGCGTACCTGCTGAGGACGTGGCACCCGGCGACGCGCCCGGAACGGGTCGGCTTCGAGGACGGCATGCGCTGGACCCGGCTGGAGATCGTCCGGGCGGAGGCCGGCGGGCCGGACGACGACAAGGGCCTCGTGGAATTCCGCGCCCGTTATCTGATCGGCGCCGAGCCCGGTGAACTGCATGAGATCAGCCGCTTCATGCGGCATGACGGCGAATGGGTGTACGTCCGGGGCAAGGTGACCTGATCTTCCCCCGTGCGGGCCAACGGCTTCGGCCGCACGGGGGAGGAACTGTTCTGGCGCAGGCTGCGAACGTGTGGGAGCGGGCGAGAGACGCCCGCGAAAAGGAGGCCCACACATGTCGCGGAGAACGCGCATCATCGCCGGCCTGACCGTGCTCTGCGCGGCCGGAGCGATCGGCGGCGGCAGCGCGATGGCGCAGGCCAAGGCCCCGGAGGAGGCCCACGTCACCGGGGACGCGTGGCTGAAATACCCGGGTGACCCGGAGAACCCGTACCGGCGGTTCGTCGTGGACGCGCACGGCGGCCCGTGGAAGTTCGTCAACGGCAAGATGGTCATGGGAGCCGCACGCGGAACGGTGAAATTCGACCATTACGCACCGGATACACCTGGCGGCCCCTCCAAGCACCATTGGGGCTGGATCAAAGTCGACTATGTGATGGCGTCCGGGCCGATCGCGGTCGTATCCGGCATCAGGCAGGACGACGAGCACGGCATCCCGCCCAACCAGAAACGCGCGAACCTGACCTTCTACCAGTCGCCGCGCGGCCACAAGCACGACCGGATGGGCTTCTCCTGGGGCGTCGTCCTCCCGCAATGCCAGCAGATGGGCACCGGCCCGGCGCCGTTCAGCCCCAACACCCGGGGGCCTTTCGGGAAATGGCTGAAGGGCTACACGGTCAAGGACGCGCCACTGCGGATTCCCTCCGGTGACTTCCAGCCGCCGGACAGCCCGCCCGACTGCTCCTTCGGCGGCGAGTAGGCTCCGCCTCCGTGGACGACCTGGACTGGGAGGCGCACCGCCCGGCGGTGTTCGGCGCCGCGTACCGGCTGCTCGGCAGCGTGGCCGAGGCGGAGGACGTCGTCCAGGACGTCTGGCTCCGCGCCGCCGCCGCGGACCGGTCCGGCATCGCCGACCCCCGCGCGTGGCTGGTGACGATCGGCGCCCGGCTCGCCTACAACGTCCTGAAATCGGCGCGGGTGCGCCGCGAGGAGTACACCGGCCCGTGGCTGCCCGAACCCCTCCCGACGGGCCCGGACGCGGCGGAGCAGGTGATCGTGGACGACTCGGTCGGCACCGCGATGCTCCTGGTGATGGAGGAGCTGACACCCCCGGAACGGGTGGCGTTCGTCCTGCACGACGTGTTCGACATCCCGTTCGACCAGGTCGCCGGGGTCCTTGGGAAGTCGCCGGTGGCGTCCCGCAAACTCGCGTCCCGCGCCCGCGCCCGCGTCGCGGCGGCCCGCGGTGAGCACCCCACGGCGAGCCGCGCGGAACGGCGGCGCGTCCTCACCGCGTTCCGCGCGGCGGCCGAGGGCGGCGACTTCGAACGCCTGGTCGGCCTCCTCCATCCGGACGCCGTCTACATCGCGGACGGCGGCGGCAAGACCATCGCCTCCCGCCGCCCGATCACCGGCGCCGAACGAATCGCCCGCCTCCTGTCCCGCACCGCGACCCACCGCGGGGACCGCATCGCCTTCATCGAGATAGGCGGCGCCCTGGCCCTGGCCACCTACCGCGACGACCGCATCCTCTGGCTGGACACAGTCGAAATAGAGAACGGCCGCATAACCACCGTCCACCGCCTGGCAAACCCAGAAAAACTAACCCACCTGTAGCCGCTACCCGTGATGTGAGCGAGTGCGCTCGGACCGGGCGAGCTTGGCTTCCACCGCGCCGCGGCCCGAGCACGTGTCGTGCCGGGCGGTCACATGTGAGCGGGTCGTCTTGTCTCCCTGGCGCAACCGAGAAGAGGGAGCTGGACATGTCGCACATCGTGGTCGTAGGCGGCGGTTTCGCCGGGGTGTGGGGGGCCGCGGCGGCGGCGCGAGTACGGGGGACGGAGGACCTGCGCATCACGCTGATCGCGCCGGGCGCGGACCTCGTCCTGCGGCCCCGCCTGTACGAGCCGGAGCCCGAGCGGGCGACGGTCGCCCTGAAGCGGATCCTGGAGCCGGTCGGCGTGGAGCATGTCCGCGCGTCCGTCCAGGACATCGACGTGGACGCCCGGCGGGTGATCGCGGACGGGCGTCCGATGGACTACGACCGGCTCGTCCTCGCCGCGGGCAGCCGCCTCGTCCGGCCGGACGTCCCGGGCGCCGAGCGGCTGTTCGACGTGGACACCCTGGAGGGGGCGCGGCGGCTCCGCGGCCACCTGCGCGGCCGCGACGGCTACACCACCGTCGTGGTCGGCGCCGGCTTCGCCGGCCTGGAGGTCGCCACCGAACTCGCCGCCCACGGGCGCGTCGTCCTCGTCGAGAGGTCCGGCGAGATCGCCCCCGACCTGGGCCTCGGCCCCCGCCCGGTGATCGAGGTGGCCCTCGGCAAGCTCGGCATCGAGCGGCGCCTCGGCACGACCGTGGCCGAGGTCGGGGAAGGCGTCGCCCTGCTGTCGGACGGCACGTCGGTCCCGGCCGACGCGGTCGTGTGGACGGCGGGCCTGGAGGCGAGCCCGCTCACGTCCCGGATCCCCGGCGACCGCGACGGGCTCGGCCGCCTGAAGGTCGACGCGCACCTGCGCGCGCACCCGCACGTCTTCGCCGCCGGCGACGTCGCCGCGGCCCGCGCCGACGACGGCCATTGGACGGTGCAGAGCTGCCAGCACGCGACCCCGATGGGCAAGACCGCCGGGCACAACGCGGCGGCGGACCTCCTCGGCGTCCCGCTGATCGACTTCGCTCCGGCCCCCTACGTCACGGACGTCGACCTCGGCGCGGCCGGCGGCGTCTACACGCGCGGCTGGGACCGCCTGGTGGCCCTGTCCGGCGCGGAGGGCAAATGGGTGAAGCGCTGGCTCATGGAAAAGATCCACCCGCCCGTCGACGACGCCGAGACCATCCTCGCCCACGCGGGCATCGTCACCATGCCCATCCCATTCTGACCCGCAGCCCGGAGACCTCACCCATCGGCGAGCCCCACAGTCGTCGCGCGGGGAGAACCCGAGAATCGGCAGCCGCCACACGGAGACGCACCCAAGGAGAATCGGCGCACATCCCGCGAGAACGCGCCGGGGGCACGCCCGGGGGCCAGGCGGCGTCCCGCAACACGAGCCGCGGCACGCCCCAGGGGGCGTCGGGCATCCCGCAACGGGAGGGGTGGCTGTCATTGGGGGGTGAGGACGTCCAGCATGCCGGTGGTCGTCAGCGCCCAGGGGTAGTGCTCCGCGCGGGCGCGGGCGGCGGCTCGGCGTGCCGCGGACGGCAGGCGCAGGATCTCCTGGACGCCGTCCGCGAACGCCGTCGCGCGCGGGGCCGCCGGGACGCCGGCGCCCGGGGCGAGGAGTTCGGGCACGGCGCCCCGGTCGGCGGCCACGACGGGCGTCCCGCAGGCGAGCGCTTCGAGGACGGCCAGGCCGAAGGACTCGACGGGGCAGGTGGCGAGGGCGACGTCGGCCTCCGCCAGCAGCCGGGCCACGGCGGTGCGCTCGCCGAGGTGTCCGTGGAACCGGACGGGAAGCCGCTCCCGGGCGGCCAGGTCCCGCAGCCGCGGCCCGCACGGCCCCTCGCCCACGACGTCCAGCCGGACCGGCACGCCGCGGCGCCTGAGTTCCGCCACGGCGCCGATCGCGAGGTCGGGCCGCTTCTCCGCCGACAGGCGGCCGAGGTGCACCAGCCTGACGCCGTCGTGCCCGGACGGCGGACGGGGACGAAAGACCGCGAGGTCCACCCCCAGCGGGACGCGGTGCAGGGAGGGCGCGCCGATCCGGGCGAACTCCGCGGCGGCGAACGCGGACGTGACGACGATCGCGTCGAACTCCGCCGCGAGGCGCCGGTTCCAGCGGTCCGCGAGAGCCTCCAGGGGTGTCCACGACGGGACGCGCGGGGCGAGGATCGCGTCGAGCCGCTCGTGGGAGAACAGCACGGCGCGGACGCCCCGCCGCCGTGCCCAGCGGGCCGCGACGGTGAGCGTGGCCTTGTCGGAGACCTCGATGACGTCCGGGCGGAGGCCGCCGAGCACGCGCAGCACGGGGCGCGGGTCGAGGACGAGCCGGTACCCGGGCGCGACCGACGGCCCGGGGACGGTGATGACCGGCCCGGCCGCGGTGTCGCGGCGCCCGTAGGCGGGCCCGGGGACGACGAGGGCCCGCCGGTGCCCGGCGTCGCGGTACCCGGCGCCGAGCATGTCGACGGCCGTGCGCAGCCCGCCCGACACGGGGCTGTACAGGTTGGCGAGCTGGACGATCCTCACCCGGACACCAGCGACTCGTAGGTCACCGGACGGCCGCCCGCGGCGAGGGCGGCGTCGACGGCGGCGAGCGCGGCCCGGCGCAGACCGGGTCTCGCCAGGTCGGCCGGGTGCAGGGCCAGGCGGAACGGCGTCCGCGTCCTGGCGAACACGCGGACCGCGCCGGTCATGAGGCGGGCGCCGGCGCGTTCGCCCGCTCCGCCGGGGCGGTGCGACAGCGCGGGCATCCGGCGGAACGGGCCGCCGGGCAGCGCGTGCACGCCCAGGTGGCTCGTCCAGTACGCGAAGCCGAGCGTCGCGAGGGCCGTGCGCGTGCCCGGTGACGCGAGCCAGCCGGGCGGGGTGAAGCCGGTCACCCGTATGCCCGCCTCCGCGAGGAGTCCGCGCCCGGCCTCCAGCCGCCGGACGGCCTCGCTCTCGGGCAGCGACCAGAACTCCCCCGCGCCGCGCACCAGCATCCGGTTCACACCCGCGCGCCACCGCGGCCCGCCGGGTACGCCCGCATGCAGGTAGCCGTGCAGCGCGAGTTCGTGGCCCCGTCCGGCGGCCGCACGCAGGGAGGCGGCCAGGTCGTCGTCCTCGGGAAGGGCGGGGCCGCCCCCGAACGGTCCGGGGATCACGAGCAGGGTGCAGGGCGCGCCGCGCTCGTCCAGGTCGGCGAGCCACCGCGCGGTGGGTCCGGCGGTGGACGGCGCCACGTCGTGGATCGACACGACGAACGGGAACGGCCTCACGCGGCCTGCTCCATGCGCCGCCGTTCGGCGGTGCCGTCGACGATGTCCCGGTAATGGCCCATCAGCTGCTCGCAGACCGCGTCCCAGCCGCGTCCCCGCACCGACTCCCTCGCCTGGACGGCCATCCGCCGGCGCATCTCGACATCGTTGACGAGGGCAGCGACCGCGGCACGCAGCTCGGAGCCGTCATCGGGCGCGTAGAGCAGCCCGTTCACGCCCGGCCGGACGAGGTCGAGCGGCCCGCCCGCCGCGGCGGCGACCACGGGCACGCCGGAGGCGAGCCCCTCCTGCACCGCCTGGCAGAACGTGTCGTCCGCGCCCGTGTGGACGAACACGTCGAAGGACGCGACCAGCTCGGACAGCTCCGCCCCGGTGCGGAACCCCGTGAAGACGGCGTCGGGCATCCGGCGGCGCAGCCGCTCCTCCTCCGGCCCCGCGCCGACGATCACGATCTTCGCGCCGGGCACGCCGACGAGCCGGGTGAGCATCTCCGGCCGCTTCTCGGCGGCCAGCCGTCCCACGAACCCGACGATGGCGCGGCCGTCCGGCGCGAGTCGGCCCCGCAGCTCCGGGGACCGGTGGGACGGGTTGAACCGATCCTGGTCGACGCCCCTCCCCCAGTGGGCGAGCCGCGGCACTCCGCGCCGCTCCAGCTCCGCCAGCACGGGCGCGGACGGTACCAGCGTGCGCTCCGCGCCGGAGTGCAGGCGGCGCAGCCACCACCAGATCAGCGGGTCGGTGCCCCGCAGGCCGTAGCGCCGGGCGAACCCGGCGATGTCGGTCTGGAACACCGCGAGCGCGGGAACGTCCAGCCTCCTGGCGGCCGCGAGCCCGGACGTGCCGAGCACGAACGGCGAGGCGATGTGCGCGACGTCGGGCCCGAAGTCGCGCAGGATCGCGGTGACGCGCCGCGTGGGGATCCCCACGGCGAACGACGGATAGAACGGCGGGTAGAAGCTCCGGACTCTGGCGACCGGGGCCCCGGCATGGTCGGCGGGCCCGGGACCAGGCGCGACGACGACGGCCTCATGGCCCTGGGCGGCGAGGTGTTCGAGAACGCGGCACACCGAGTTCGTGACCCCGTTCACCTGGGGCAGGAACGACTCGGTCACGATGGCGACCTTCACGGCCGAGAGGGTCTCCAGCGCGTTCTACGTCCGGACCGCCTCCCGACACCGGTGAGGAGAACTTCACGCGAACGGAACGTCCGCCTCGGTGTTCACGCCGTCGCCCTGAGCCGCCACCCGCAGCGCGCCAGCAGCACCACCAGCAGGGCGGGTGCGACGAAGACGGCGGCCCGGAGCGTGGTCAGATCGGCGAGCGTCCCGAGAACGAGCGGGGCGACGCCGATCGCCACGCCGGACGCGAGTGCGCAACGCGCCGCGGCCCGCACAGGCTGCGACGGCCACGCGGCCAATGCCTGCCCCAGGATGACCGGATACAGCAGCGCCACCCCCAGACCGACCACCGCGAGCCCGGCGACCGCGAACGGTGCCGGCAGCGTCCACAGGATCGCGAACCCGCCGATGCCGACGACGGCGGCCACCGCCAGCAGCCGGTCCGGCCGCCCCGCGCCCCTGACGACCGGCCCGGAGAAGGCCCGTCCCACCGCCATGCCCAGGACGAACGCCGCGGACAAGGTCGTCGCCGCCCCCGACCCGAGTTCCTTCACCGACCGCAGGAAGTCCGCCGCCCAGAACACCATGCAGAACTCCACCCCGA
>NZ_SMKY01000083.1 GCF_004349235.1 Actinomadura darangshiensis
GGGCGGGGGAGCGGGGACGTAGACGAAGCCGCGGTTGGTGGTGCCCGGGTCGGTCCTGAAGGTGGCCCAGCCGGGGTCTACGTAGGCGGTGCCCTGCTTGCCCAGGCGGACGCCGCGGTAGGTGGTCTTTGCGGCCGGGTCGGTGACGGTGAAGTCACCGAAGGTGCCGCCGCCGGCCGACGAGTAGTTCTCGATTTCGGCGGGGCCGTTGTCTGGGCCCAGATTGGCGATGTCGAACACGGCCACCAGGTAGGCGCCGTCACGGTAGAAGGGCTTCACGTCCATGCGGCGTTTGTCGCCCTGATCGAAGGTCGCGTATCGGCTGGCCACCGTCGGGCCGTCCGGCTGGAACGGGGCCGGTGGGCCGGCGGTGCCGCCCGGGCTCTCTTGCTGTTGCCGGCCAGACGCGGTGGCGGTCGTCTTGGTCGTCTGCTTGATCTGGTACGAGATCTCGACGCGGCGGTTCTTCTGGCGGGCCTGCTCGTCGTCGGGGCCGTTCTCCTTGGCGACGGGCTCGGTTTCGCCCTTGCCTTCCGCCTTGTACTGGTAGGCGGAGCCCAGACGCGCCTGGAGTTCCTTGAGGACGGCGTCGGCGCGGCGTTGGGAGAGGGACATGTTGTAGTCGTGGGTGCCCTTGCCGTCCGTGTGGCCGGTGATGAGGATCGGGGGCCTGGACGGGTCGGCCTTGGTCTTCGTCTCGGCCGCCACCTGGTCCAGGACGGTCTTGGCCTGGGCGGAGAGTGTGGCTTTGTCGAAGGCGAACAGCACGTCCGTGCGCAGGCCGACCTTCTCTTCGGTGCTGCTGGTCGTGGTGGACTTCACCTCGCCTTCGGTGATGGCGTAGAGGTCGTAGGTGCCGCCCTTTGCGGGGGCGTTCAGTCCGCGTACCGGCCATGCGACCTGGCTGCCCGGTTTTGGCTTGTCGAACAGGGTGGGCGCCGGTGCGGACGGTTTGATCGGGCCCTGGCCGTCGACGACCGGCACGCTGGTGAACTCGCCCGCGGTGGTCGGCGTGATGACCGTGATCCGGTCCAGCTGCTCGGGTAGAGGAGGGAACTCCAGGATCGTCTCGTAGCGGGCGCCCGGGTAGGCGGCCGTGATGAAGAGGTCGCTGCCGACGGTCTTGTCGCGGTCGTCGTACAGGGGTGTATATGCCTTGTGGCCGACGGGGTCGATCAGCGTGAAGTGCAGGTTGCCGTAGGCCGAGCCGGGAAGTGTGGTGCCGAAGGAGTAGTGCTCCTCTTTCTTGCCCGGGTTGGTCAGGTAGAAGCGGAGTACCGACCGGTCGCCGTGGCGTTCCACCTGTTTCATCTCGATCCGCGAGTGGCCGCCGTTGAGTGACGACCATGCGTCCTTGGCCATGGGGCCGGTGTAGGGCTTCGGCTTGTCGGGTGTCGTGTGGCTCCCGGGCTTCTTGTTGTCGGCGCCTGAGCATCCCGTTAGGGCCAGCGGGAGCACGAGTAAGACGGACAGGATCCTTCGGGTGGGCATTGAGCACCTCATTAGCGGGCCGCGGAGATGACGACGCGGCGGTTCTTGGCGCGGCCGGAGGGGTCGTCGGAGCCGTCCGGCTTGGTGTTCGGGTGGGCTGGCTTCGTTTCGCCATAGCCGGTGGCCTTGAGGCGGGAGCGGTCGATGCCGCCCTTGGTGGCCAGCCAATCGGCGATGGCCCGGGCGCGGTGTTCGGAGAGGGTCTTGTTGGACGCGGTGTCGCCCTTGGCGTCGGTGTGGCCGTCGACCTGGATGGAGGCTCCCGGCGGGACGTCCTTGCCGATCGATTCGGCGAGCTTGGTCAGTTCGGCCTCCGCCGCAGGCTTGATGTCGGCTTTGCCGAAGTCGAAGAGGACGTCCGCCTTGATGTTGTAGGCGATGCTCTCCTCACCCTTGATGACCTCTGCCGGGCCGGCCACGTACGCCTTCAGGGACGCGCCGGGGACGCTCACTCCGGGAACGCTGACCCCGGGTACCGAAAGGCCCGGCACGGTGACCGCCGGGATGCACTCTCCCTTGTCGTTGCAGGCGCGAGAGCGGTACACCGAGCTGCGGTAGGCCGAACTCCGGTAGAGGGAGCTGCGATAGAGCGATGCCCTGTACACAGAGCTGACGTACTGCCCCTCCTCGGACGGCTTGCTCTGGCAGACCTCGCCGCGGGTGACGGCAGGCCGGTCGACCGCCTGGCGCGATACGGCCGGGCGCTCGATCGGTTCGACATCGATGCCCGGGGCCTTGACGCCGGGGACCCGTACCGCCGGAATCGTCACGGCCGGGATCGCGGTGCCGGGGATGGTGATGGCACCGAGGCACCCGCCCGGGGCGGGCTTGTGCTCCACGCACTGCGCCGGGACGTGCTGGGCCGGGATGTCGACGCCGGGGACGGTCGCGGCCGCGACTTTCTGGCCGCCGATCGTGGTCGCGGGGATGTGCACCGGGTCGCTGTGCACGGCGGGGATGTCGACGGCCTTGATCAGCTGCCCGCCGCCGGGGCAGCTCGTCGGCTCCGGCCCGGCGGCGGTCGCGGTGGGCGCCGCCCCGCCCGAAGCCCCGCTTGACGCAGCGCCCGACGCGCCCCCCGATGCGCTGCCTGGCGCGTTGTCCGATGTTGGTCCGCCGCACGCGGACAGGACCAGCCCCGCCGCCACCAGAGCGGCGAGCGTCCTCACGAGGCGCCGCATGGCCGTCAGCCCTTCTCGTAGGTGACTTCGACGCGGCGGTTCTTGGCGCGTCCGGCCGGGTCGTCCTTGCCGTTCTGCTCGTTGGGGGCGACGGGCTTGGTCTCGCCGTAGCCCTTGGCCCCGATCCGCAGGTTCGCCCCCTTCAGGGCGTTCTGCAGCTCGGCCTTGACCGCCTCGGCGCGTTGCTCGGACAGCGTCAGGTTGTAGCCGGAGTCGCCGATCGAGTCGGAGTGGCCGGACACCTGGACGGCGCCCTTGGCGGCGCGCAGCCGGGGAGCCAGCTCGGCGATGCGGCGCTTGGCCGCGCGGGTGAGGGTCGCCTTGCCGAAGTCGAACAGGACGTCCGCCGAGATGCGGACGGTGACCTGGCTGCCGCTGGTCTCTTCCTCCTCCAGGGGGATGACCGCATCGGACAGGTCGATGCCGCGCACGGCGCTGCCCGGGTCGATGGACAAGACGCTGTTGGTGAGGTTGCCCTCCGGGACGTTCGGGTCGGCCCCGGCCACGGAGGGGACGGCGAGCGTCAGCGCCGCGACGCCCGCGACGGCGACGAGCCTGCGCATCCGGCTCACCGTTCGACCGGGATGTCGCGGAACGTCGGCCACGCCCCGAGCTGCACGTCGATGGCCTTCACGCTCTCGGGAGGGGAGGCGAAGATGTAGTAGGCGGACGAGGTCTGGTCGTTGGTCATGTGCGTGAAGATCTCGTCCGTCTGGAGCTCCTTGTTGCCGGAGTCCTTCACGACGACGTACCGCTTGAGGTTCACCGGGTCCATGAGCGCTGGGTCGAGCCCCCGCTCGCCGTTGAGCTCGTAGGCGTTGATGTCGTTCGGCTCGGCCCCGGGCACGTGCGGGACGTACTGGACGGTGAGCGTGGCCAGCTTGCCCTTCACCTTCAGGCCCATGATGGCGATGTCGACCTTGGCGCCCTGTGCGGCCGGGCTGTCGAAGGTGCCCTTCACCAGGGGCTTGGTGTTCTTGTCGAAGCTCGCGTTGCCCGCCGAGGCGTCGGAGCCCGCGCCGGACGACGAGCCGGAGCCGCCGTCCCCGAGCATCGAGCAGCCGGTCAGCCCGCCCGCCAGGAGCAGGGCCGCCGCGGTGGCGGCCACCAGGCGATTTGCCAGTTGCATGGTCGATTCTCCCCGTTCGTCGCATATGCAAATATCGTGTTCCGTGGCACGATGGTCCGCGGAGCCACATGAGCGTGTGCGGACGTGAATATAGCGTTTGCATCTGCGAACAGTCAAGGGGGTAGATGTGGTGAGCGTCGCCGAGGACACGGTCGCCCGGAATCGCGCGCTGCAGACGGAGTGGTACGGCGAGCCGCTCGGCGATCGCGTCCGGCCGCTGCTCGGGCGCCTCGGCCTCTCGCAGTCGGGGCTCGCCGGCGTGCTCGGCCTGTCCGCGCCGATGCTCTCCCAGCTCATGTCCGGCCAGCGGGCGAAGATCAGCAACCCGGCGGTGCTGCACCGGCTGATGGCGGTCGAGGACATGGTCGCCGCCCCCGCCTTCGGCGCGCTGGCGCCGGCCGAGATCAAGGAGCGGCTGGCGGAGATCAAGGCGGACCCGGCCGCCACCACGTCGGGAATCCGCATGGCCGCGTCCGAGCGCGCCCCCGTCGCGCGTCCCGCGCACACCGGCGAGCAGCAGGCCGGGCGCGGCCCCGCCGACCCGGCGCGCCTCATCCAGGTCCTGCTGCGCGAGGTGGCGTCCGCCGCCGAGATCGAGGCCGCCGCCGGGCTCATCGCCGACCGCTACCCGGAGCTCGCGGAAGTCCTGCGGGTATACGGCACCGGCCGCACCAGTGAGGCCGAGGCCCACTTCGTCCGGACGGTCCTGAAGGAGACGCTGAGCGAGACCGTTCGCGACCGGACGGTCATGCCGTAGCGCACTCGTCTCGATTCTTCTGGACCATAACGACTGGTTATGGGTAACGGGCGGTGTCGCGGCCCTCTGAAAGGGCTAAAGTCTGTGGTCAGGGTCACAGGCAGGTCTGGCTGTTATGTATGTCACAGCTCCCGCCGGGTGGCGTAAGGTCGCTTCGCTAGAAGCGCACACGAGGCGTCACAGCCCGCATGCGGCACGGCCTCGGGCCGCCCGTACGCGGCCCGGACCGGGGACGCACGACCGACCGGCCGGGCGCGGACGACCGCATGGGTGCGCGCAGACCGTGGTACGGGGACACGACCCGAGCTCAGGAGAGCGATCGATGAGCACTGTGGAGGCGCCGGCCAAGTCGCGCGCCCAGATCAAGGAACGCACGCTCCGCAAGGACAACTGGCGGCTGTATCCCCTCACGACCTTCGTGATCTTCACGGCGTGGGTGGTGTACGCCACCGTCCGGGCCTTCTGGGGCTCCGCCTTCTACGTGCCGGAGTACCACTACCTGACGCCGTTCTACTCGCCGTGCCTGAACGACATCTGCGGCAACGTGGTCGGCCAGACGGGCCAGGAGGGCAGCGCGGCGGAGTTCGGGACGTTCCTGCCGGAGAGCACCCGCGGCTGGATCCCCTTCGCGGCCATCTCGCTGCCGTTCCTGCTGCTGTTCCGGCTGACCTGCTACTACTACCGCAAGGCGTACTACCGGTCGTTCTGGGCGTCGCCGTCCGCGTGCGCCGTCCGCGAGCCGCACGGCAAGTACACCGGCGAGCGCCGCTTCCCGCTGATCGGGCAGAACCTGCACCGCTACTTCTGGGTGGCCGCGGTCCTCATCTCGCTGATCAACACCTATGACGCGATCCGCGCCTTCCACGGCAAGGACGGCGGGTTCGGCATCGGGCTCGGCACGCTCGTCCTGGTCGCGAACGTCGTGCTGCTCTGGCTGTACACGCTGTCGTGCCACTCGTGCCGGCACATCGTCGGCGGGCGGCTGAAGAACTTCTCCAAGCACCCGTTCCGGTACCGGATGTGGGGCTGGGTGTCCGCGATCAACCAGCGGCACGGCATGTACGCCCTGATCACCCTGGGCTCGCTGGTGGTGGCCGACGCCTACGTGGCACTGGTCGCCGGCGGCGCCTTCTCCGACCCGCGAATCTTCAACTGAGGCCAAGGAATCATGACTGAGATCGAGAGGCACTCGTACGACGTCGTGGTGATCGGTGCCGGCGGCGCCGGGCTGCGCGCGGCGATCGAGGCGCGCCTCCAGGGCAAGAAGACCGCGATCATCTCCAAGTCGCTGTTCGGCAAGGCCCACACGGTGATGGCCGAGGGCGGCGCCGCGGCCGCGATGGGCAACGTCAACGCCAACGACAACTGGATGGTCCACTTCCGCGACACCATGCGCGGCGGCAAGTTCATGAACAGCTGGCGGATGGCGGAGCTGCACGCCAAGGAGGCCCCGGAGCGCATCTGGGAGCTGGAGCTGTGGGGTGCGCTGTTCGACCGCACCAAGGAAGGCAAGATCAGCCAGCGCAACTTCGGCGGGCACGAGTACCCGCGGCTGGCGCACGTCGGCGACCGGACGGGCCTGGAGCTGATCCGCACCGCCCAGCAGAAGATCGTCGCCCTCCAGCAGGAGGACCACGCCGAGCACGGCGACTACGAGGCCAACCTGAAGGTCTGGGCCGAGACGACGGTCACCCGCCTGCTGAAGGACGCCGACGGCAAGATCTGCGGCGTGTTCGGCTACGTCCGCGAGACCGGCAAGTTCGTCGTGTTCGAGGCGCCCGCCGTGGTGCTGGCGACCGGCGGCATCGGCAAGGCGTTCAAGGTCACGTCCAACTCCTGGGAGTACACCGGGGACGGGCACGCCCTGGCGCTGCTCGCCGGCGGGACGCTCCTGAACATGGAGTTCGTGCAGTTCCACCCCACCGGGATGGTCTGGCCGCCGTCCGTCAAGGGCATCCTCGTGACCGAGTCGGTGCGCGGTGACCGCGGCGTCCTGCGCAACTCCGAGGGCGACCGGTTCATGTTCGACTACATCCCCGAGGTGTTCAAGGAGCAGTACGCGACCTCCCCGGAGGAGGGCGACCGCTGGTACGACGACCCCGACAACAACAAGCGTCCCCCCGAACTGCTGCCCCGCGACGAGGTGGCGCGCGCGATCAACTCCGAGGTGAAGGCCGGTCGCGGATCGCCGCACGGCGGCGTGTTCCTCACCGTGGTCGACCGGATGCCGGGCGGCGCCGCCGAGATCGTCAAGCGGCTGCCGTCGATGTACCACCAGTTCAAGGAGCTGGCGGACGTCGACATCACCAAGGAGGCGATGGAGGTCGGCCCGACCTGCCACTACGTGATGGGCGGGGTGGAGGTCGACCCCGACACCGGGGCCGCGCTGGTCCCGGGCCTGTTCGCGGCGGGCGAGGTGTCCGGCGGCATGCACGGCTCGAACCGGCTCGGCGGCAACTCGCTGTCGGACCTGCTGGTGTTCGGACGCCGGGCCGGGCTCGGCGCGTCCGAGTACGTGGACGGCCTGGAGGCGCGTCCCGCCGTCCCCGAGGACGTGGTCGCGGCGGCCACCACCGAGGCGCTGGCCCCCTTCGAGCGGGAGGACGGCGAGAACCCGTACGCCGTCCACGCCGAGCTGCAGCAGACGATGAACACGCTGGTCGGCATCATCCGCAAGGAAGGGGAGCTGGAGGAGGCCATCGCGGCCCTCGGCAAGCTCCGCGAGCGGGTCGCCAACGTCGGTGTCGACCCGGTCGCGGTCGGCGACGGCGGGCGCGGCTACCACCCGGGCTGGCACCTGGCGCTGGACCTGCGCAACATGCTGCTGGTGTCGGAGGCGGTCGCGAAGGCGGCGCTGGAGCGGCAGGAGAGCCGCGGCGGCCACACCCGCGACGACCACCCGGGGATGTCGGCGGAGTGGCGGAAGATCAACCTGGTCTGCTCGCTGGCCGGCGACCCGTCCGCCCCGCACGTCGAGCTGAGGCGGCAGCCGCTCACCCCCATGCGGACCGACCTGCTCGAACTGTTCGAGAACGACGAGCTGAAGAAGTACCTGACCGCCGAGGAGCTGCCGGGCGGTCCCGCCGGGGAAGCGGAGACCGGCGAGGCCGAGGCCGACGAGGCGGAGGCCGCGGCCGGGTCCGGCGCGACCGCCGCGGGCGCCGCGGAGAACGAGGAGGGCGACCGATGAGCTACGAGGCCAAGTTCAAGGTCTGGCGCGGCGACGACGGCGACGGCGAGCTCACCGACTACACCGTCGAGGTGAACGAGGGCGAGGTCGTCCTCGACATCATCCACCGGCTGCAGGCCACGCAGGCGCCCGACCTCGCCGTCCGGTGGAACTGCAAGGCGGGCAAGTGCGGCTCGTGCTCGGCGGAGGTCAACGGCATGCCGCGGCTGCTGTGCATGACCCGGATGTCGACCTTCGAGCCGGACGAGACGGTCACGGTCACGCCGGTCCGGACGTTCCCCGTCATCCGCGACCTCGTCACAGACGTGTCGTACAACTACCAGAAGGCGCGGGAGATCCCGTCGTTCGACCCGGGCGACGCCAAGCCCGGCGAGCTGCGCATGCAGCAGGTGGACGTCGAGCGCTCGCAGGAGTTCCGCAAGTGCATCGAGTGCTTCCTCTGCCAGAACGTCTGCCACGTCATCCGTGACCACGACGAGAACAAGGAAGAGTACGCGGGCCCGCGCTTCCTGATGCGGATCGGCGAGCTGGAGATGCACCCGGCCGACCAGGCCGACCGCCGCAACATCGCGCAGGACGACCACGGCCTCGGCTTCTGCAACATCACCAAGTGCTGCACCGAGGTCTGCCCCGAGCACATCAAGATCACCGACAACGCGCTGATCCCGATGAAGGAGCGGGTCGTCGGCCGCAAGTACGACCCGGTGGTGTGGCTCGGCAGCAAGCTCGGCATCGTGAAGAAGGGCCAGGACACCCCGTCCGCCTGAGCCGTCCCCGCGAACGCCGGCTTTTCGCGAACGTCCCCCGTCGCCCCGCGCGACGGGGGGCGTTCGCGTTCTCCGCCGCTTTCCCGCCGCGGGTACTGCGCGCTGGCAGGCGACGCACCCGAGGCGCGGCGGGCGGCGGTGCCCCCGGACCGCCGCCCGCCGCTCCGCGGTTCCCCGTACAGGCCGTGGACGCCTGGACGACACTCCGGCCGCACACGCCGTGACCAACATGACGCACGTCCGCCCGCGGGAGTAGGGATTAGTACACACAACGCGTAACTGAACCGTGATTCTTTCCCGGGGCGCACGCACGGCCCGATCCCCTTAGCGTGGTGGGCATGAGCGCCCTCGAACCGGGCTCGTTCTTCGCCGACCTCACCCAGGTGGAACGCGAAGACCTAGAGTCACGTGGCCGCGTCCGCGATTTCGCCCGGGGGGACACGCTCTTCGTCGAAGGGGAGGACCCGGGCTGGGTCGCCGTCCTGCTGCGCGGCCGGGTCAAGGCGTTCTCCTACCGCGAGCAGGGCGGCGAGGCCCTGCTGGCGGTGCGCGGCCCGGGGGCGCTGCTCGGCGAGGTCGCCGCGATCGACGGGCTGCCCAGGTCGGCGACGGTCGCCGCGCTCGAACCGGTGCTGGCGCTCGCCGTCACGGCCGACGAGTTCATGGGGTTCCTCCAGGCGCACGGCCGCGTCTCCATCATCATCATGCGGATGCTGTGCCAGCGCTGGCGCGACGCAGACCGCAAGCGCGTCGAGTTCGGCATGTTCGACGCGACGGGACGGGTCGCGCAGCGTCTCGTCGAGCTGGCCGAGCGGTTCGGGGTGCCCTACGACCGGCCCCACGACCGCCAGGCGGGTGCGGACGCCGGCGGGGAGAGCGTCCGGATCACGCTGAACCTGTCGCAGGAGGAGCTGGCGGGCTGGGTCGGCGCGTCCCGCGAGGCGGTCAGCAAGGCACTGCGCACGCTGCGCAGGCACGGCTGGATCGAGACGGGACGGCGGCGCCTCATCGTCCACGACCTCCAGGCCCTGCGCCGTCACGCGCGCTGACCCGAGGACTGAGCGCCAGCGAAGGAGTCGGGTCGGCTGTTCTTGCCGGGGGGCCTGGGGGGTCGCCCCCAGATGGGCACTGACCCGGTGCATACCGGACGCGGCGGCGGCCCGTACTCTGTGCAGGATGCAGTTGCAGCAGCTCGCCTATTTCGTCGCGGTCGCGGAGGTACGCCACTTCACGCAGGCCGCGGAGCTGCTGCGGGTCGCGCAGCCTTCGCTGTCCAAGCAGATCCGCGCGCTGGAGAACGAGCTGAACGTCTCCTTGTTCAGCCGCGCCAGGGGCAACATCACCCTGACACCCGCCGGTGAGGCGCTGCTGCCGCTGGCGAAGCGCATACTCGCCGACGTCGACACCGCGCGCTTGGAAGTGCAAGAGCTGGCCGGTCTCAAGCGCGGGCGGGTACGGCTCGGCGCTACACCGTCCCTCTGCGCGGGCCTACTGGCGGACGTCCTGCGCCGCTTCCACGACACGTACCCGGGGATCCAGCTCATCGTCGAGGAAGGCGGCTCTAGAGACCTCGTCCGGGAGCTGACGCGAGGCTCCCTCGACATGGCCCTGGTCATCCTGCCCCTGCACGGTGACCCGCCCCTGGACACGACCCCGATACTGCGCGAATACCTGGTGGTGGCCTCGCCGGCAGGGCCCGAGCAAGGCGCCCCTGAACGCAAGGCCGCGCAGCTACCGCGCCGCTCCTACCTCCGTATCGAGGACCTCCAGAACCGTCCGCTGGTGATGTTCCGTCCCGGCTATGACTTGCGTGAGGCGACCATCAGCGCGTGCAGGGCGGCCGGGTTCGAGCCGAGGTTCGCCGTGGAGGGCGGCGAGATGGACGCGGTCCTCCGCTTCGTCGAGGTCGGCCTCGGTATCGCGGTCGTCCCGAGCATGGTCCTCGCAGGACGCCCCGGGCTGCACGGCACCCCGCTCGTCCTGGCCGACGAGGAGGCCCGCCGAGGCCGCCACGGCCCCGGCCTGCTCCGCACCATCGCCCTCGCCCACCGCAAGGACGTAGAACTCACCCACGCCGCCCGCGCCTTCCAGGAGACCTTGCAGACGTTCCTCGTAGAGGCGGGCCTAGCCGGCAGCCTCCCAGCAGGCGTCGAGACCCTGGTCAACGATTAGGGCCGCCTCACGGAACCCCGCCACAGCCCGCTCGCGGTCGAGTTCGGCCGGTGCGCCCACGGCGACCAGTTCGTCCGCGATCAGCAATATGTCGTCCGTCAGGTGCGCGCTAGCCGGTCGTCTGGAAGGTGACGTAGTCGTGCGGGATGAGGTGTGGGGGGTTGGCGGCTTGGGTGGCGTTGGGTTCTATCGGGCGGAACATGTCGAAGAGGACTATGGGCACCTCGCGGCCTAGGGTCTTTTCCACCAGGCCGGTGGAGTGCAGGTGTTTCGCGGCGTCTATACAGAGGTCGTCGAAGTGGGCGCAGAGGGCCTCGTCCTGCTCGTCTTCCACGTCGTCAGCGGGGTCGTACCAGAGGCCCAGGTGCTTGACCTCGTCCAGGTAGAGGGCGGTGCCGTCCGGGTCGGACGGGTGGTGGCCCGCTGGGGGTGATTCCTCCAGAAGCATGTAGGCGTAGTTCCAGCGGACCTCTAGGGGGTCGGCGGAGGAGCCTTCCAGGTTCTGCCGGACGTTCGTCTCGGTGTTGTAGCCGATCGCCATGTACGGGTCGTACGGGTAGTCCCAGAGTTCGTGGACGTTCGAGTACTCGCCGTGCGAGATCCGGAGCGAGATGACGTAGACGTCGGGGCGCAGGTCTTCGGGGAAGGCGAGCAGGGCCTTCTCGGCGGCCTCGCGCATGTGCTGCTGGAGGGTCATCCCCTTATGATCTCGGATCGAGGGAGCGGAGGCGGGCGAGGACGCCGGCGGTCTGCGGGGTCTGGAGGTCCTCGAAGATGGCGAGGGCCCTCATCCAGCAGTCGCGGGCGGCGTCCGGATCGGCCAGGTGCAGGTGCGTCTGGCCGAGGTTGTAGAGGGTCTCGCCCTGCCCCGGGCGGTCGCCGGTCTCGTCGAAGGCGCGCAGGGCCTCCTCGTAGCACACGACGGCGCGCTCGAAGCGGTGCAGGCCCTGGTGCGCGTAGCCGAGGCCGTGCAGGGCCCAGCCTTCGGCGCGGCGGTCGGTCTGCCGGGCGATGGTGTGGGCCTGCTGGAAGCAGGTGAGGGACATGCCGAACTCGTTGAGGCCCGCGTGCGCGTAGCCGAGGGCGCTGAGCGCGAGTCCCGTGCTGCGGAGGTCGCCGGCCTCCCCGGACAACCGCACCGAGCGGCGGTGGTGGGCGGCCGCATCGCGGTACCGGTGGAGGCGGCGGCAGGCGTAGCCGAGGCCGTGCAGGGCCCACGCCTCGCCCCTGGGGTCCCCGATCCGGGAGAACACCTCACGGGCGGCGGTGAAGAGGTCGACGGACTCCTCCAGTTGCCAGCGGTACTGCCCGGCGTAGCCGAGGCCGGCGAGCGCGTACGCGATGCCGCGGTCGTCCCCGAGGGAGCGGGCGGACGCGAGGCCGGTGCGCAGGGCGTCGATCCAGTCCGTCCATGGGCTGCGGAGGAAGAAGAACGCCCAGAGCGCGAGGGGGAGCCGCCAGGCGATGTCGTGGTGGCCCTCGTCGGCGGCGACGCGGGCGGCGGCGATCAGGTTGAGGCGTTCGGACTCGCACCAGCGGTGGGCGTCGTCGGCGCAGGTGAACGTGAGGGGACGGCACGGCTCGTCCGGCAGCGTGAACGGCGCGGTGACGCGGTCCGGGCACAGCAGGCGGCGCGCGTTGTCGGCGGTGCCCAGGTACCACGCGAGCACGCGGCGCAGGGAGACGGTGCGTTCCCGGTCGTCGAGCCGGTCGTCGAGGGCGGGGACGCGATAGCGGCCTTCGGCGCACTCCTCCAGGCGCAGGCCGCCGAGCAGCGCGTGGGCCTCGTCGCCCGGGACGCCGAGTAGGGCCGCGGCCGCCAAGACGGAGATCTCCGTCCCCGGATGCAGGGCCAGGAGGCGCAGGACGCGGGTGCCGTCGCCAGGTGCGTCCGGCAGCCGGATCCAGGCGCGCGTCCGGGTTTCCTTGACCGCGACGTCCACCGCGCGGAACGAGGCCGCGCCGCAGGCGGGACTCTGGCGGATGACCTCGTCGTAGAACCAGCCCGAGGCGATCAGCGCGAGGACGCCGGGGGAGTCGCGCAGCGCGTCCTTGAGCGGGGCGGCGTCCAGCAGCCGGAACGTCGTGGTGAGGGAGCCTCCGGCGACGCCGTGACCGTCGTAGTGGACCTCCCCGGCGTGGACGGCGACGCGGATCCGGATCCGGGCGCCGGCGGGTGCGCTGCTGTTGTGCCGGTCGAGCATGGCCGCCAGCGCCGCCGGGAACGACTCCGCGAGCCGTTCTTTCGGCACGTCGGGTCCGACGAGGATCATGGCGCCGTCGCCGCGGTCCTCGCAGTAGCAGGAATCGGAGGGCACGCCGGACTCCGCGAGGGCGTCCTGCAGCGCCTGGTAGAGACCGGCCCGTGTGACGAGTTGGTCCCAGTTCGACCGGCCCCCGAAACCCTCGATGTCCACGCAGAGGATCGACCGGTGCACCGCCGGACGCGAGTCCGGCATAACGTGCATCTGCCGATGCAGATGCACCCCCTTATGCACGTGCATGACGGGCATGGTATTGCAAGATCGCAAAAGTCCGAAGCATTTGTGCGCGGGCGCGAGCGGCCCGGATCAGGCGCCCAGGAGGTCCGCCAGGAGCCGCGCCCGGATGGCGTCGTCGTCGCCTTCGGGGGGATGCCAGGGGCAGGCGATGTCCAGTGCGGCCACGCGGCCGGTGGCCATGATCCGCCGGACCGAGTCGACGACGGCCTCGCGGGACGGCCCGCCGCCGACAGGGAACCTGAGTCCGGGCAGGTCAGCGGCGTCGATGACGTCCACGTCGATGTGCAGCACCAGCGGCCCGTCCGGCAGGACGACGTCGTCCACCCCGCAGCGCCGCACCTGCGAGGACGCGAGGAACACCGCCTCGGCCGGGTCGATGTCGCGGGCGCCCACGAGGACGGCGCGGTCCTCCGGGAGCGGACGGAGCCCCAGCGGATCGGCGAGCAGGCCGGAATCGGCCCCGAGGATCTGCCGCAGCGGCATCCCGCCGATGTAGCCGGACGTCGAGCTCTCCACCGTGTGGACGTCGCCGTGCGCGTCGAACCACACGATGGACGCGTCCACCCCGGCTCTCTGCACGCCCGCGAGGACGGCCTCCGACGTCAGGCAGTCACCCGACACCACCACCGGCCGCGAACCGCCGTTGACCTGGTCGGCGACCTCGGCCGACACCGGCTCGAACAGCGCCGCGACGCGCTGCCAGACGTCGCCCTCGGGCAGTTCCCGCGTCACCGGGACGACATCGCCGCCCGGCAGCGGAAAGGACGACTCGGGCAGCCGTTCGTCCTGGTGGTAAGGCACCAACGTGACCGTCATGCGCCAACAGTAGAGCCAAAAGTAGAACGGCCCCGCCCGGTACTCCGAGCGGGGCCGAGAACAGGGGCGGCTAGCGCTTCTTCCCGCCCGCGGACGCCTTCAGGTAGTCGCGGTTCAGGCGGCCGATGACGTCCAGCGAGATGCCCTTCGGGCAGGCGACGGTGCACTCGCCGGTGTTGGTGCAGCCGCCGAAGCCCTCCTCGTCGTGGGTGTCCAGCATGGACACGACGCGGTCCCAGCGCTCCGGCTGCCCCTGCGGCATCAGGCCGAGGTGGGTGACCTTGGCGCCGAGGAACAGGGCGGCGGAGCCGTTCGGGCAGGCCGCGACGCAGGCGCCGCAGCCGATGCACTCGGCGGCCTCGAACGCCTGGTCGGCGTCCGGCTTCGGGACGGGCGTCGAGTGCGCCTCCGGGGCGGTGCCGGTCGGCGCGGTGATGTAGCCGCCGGCCTGGATCATCCGGTCGAACGCCGACCGGTCGACGACCAGGTCCTTCACCACCGGGAAGGCACGGGCCCGCCACGGCTCGATGTCGATGACCTCGCCGTCCCTGAACTTGCGCATGTGCAGCTGGCAGGTGGTGGTGGCGCGCTCCGGGCCGTGCGGGGTGCCGTTGATGACCAGCGAGCACATGCCGCAGATGCCCTCGCGGCAGTCGTGGTCGAACGCGACCGGCTCCTCGTCCGCCGCGATGAGCTTCTCGTTGAGGACGTCCAGCATCTCCAGGAACGAGGCGTCGGGGGAGACGTCGTCGAGCTTGTACTCGACCATCGCGCCCTTGTCCTCGGGGCCGCGCTGGCGCCAGACGCGCAGTGTGAGCTTCATTACTTGTACGACCTCTGCGTGGGCTTGACGTACTCGAAGTTGAGGGCCTCCTTGCGCAGGACGGGCTGCTCGCCCTCCCCGGCCCATTCCCAGGCGGCGACGTAGCCGAAGTTGTCGTCG
Source organism: Actinomadura darangshiensis (assembly GCF_004349235.1). Classification (GTDB taxonomy): domain Bacteria; phylum Actinomycetota; class Actinomycetes; order Streptosporangiales; family Streptosporangiaceae; genus Spirillospora; species Spirillospora darangshiensis. The sequence goes on from NZ_SMKY01000083.1 coordinate 14,948, forward strand.
TCGCGCTTGGCCTCGCCGTCCTCGTCCTGGCTCTCGGCCCGGAAGTGGCCGCCGCAGGACTCGGTGCGGTGCAGCGCGTCGACGACCATCAGCTCGGCCAGCTCGAAGAAGTCGGCGACGCGGCCGGCCTTCTCCAGCTGCTGGTTCAGCTCCTCGCCCTTGCCGGTGACCTTGACGCGCGTCCAGAACTCCTCGCGCAGCGCGGGGATGAGGGCGAGCGCCTTGCGCAGGCCCTCCTCGGTGCGCTCCATGCCGCAGTACTCCCACATGATGTGGCCGAGCTCGCGGTGGAAGGAGTCGACGGAGCGGTCCCCGTCGACGGCGAGGAGCTTGTCGATCCGCGTCCGGACCCTCTCCTCGGCTTCGCCGACCGCCGTGTCGGCGACCGGGCCGAGGGGGTTGCGGGCGATGTAGTCGCCGATGGTGTTCGGCAGGACGAAGTAGCCGTCCGCGAGGCCCTGCATCAGCGCGGACGCGCCGAGCCGGTTCGCGCCGTGGTCGGAGAAGTTGGCCTCGCCGATGACGAACAGGCCCGGGATCGAGGACTCCAGGTCGTAGTCCACCCACAGGCCGCCCATCGTGTAGTGGACGGCGGGGTAGATGCGCATCGGCGTGTCGTACGGGTTATCGCCGGTGATGCGCTCGTACATCTCGAAGAGGTTGCCGTACTTGGCCTCGACCTTGTCCCGGCCGAGTCGTCCGATGGCGTCCGCGAAGTCGAGGTAGACGCCGAGCCCGCCTGGGCCGACCCCGCGTCCCTCGTCGCAGACGTTCTTCGCCGCGCGGGACGCGATGTCGCGCGGGACGAGGTTGCCGAAGGACGGGTAGATGCGCTCCAGGTAGTAGTCGCGCTCGTCCTCGGGGATGTCGCCGGGACGGCGGGTGTCGTCGCCCTTCTTCGGCACCCACACGCGGCCGTCGTTGCGCAGCGACTCCGACATCAGGGTCAGCTTCGACTGGTGGTCGCCGCTGACGGGGATGCACGTCGGGTGGATCTGCGTGTAGCACGGGTTGGCGAACAGGGCGCCGTGCCGGTGCGCGCGCCAGGACGCGGTGACGTTCGAGCCCATCGCGTTCGTGGACAGGAAGTACACGTTGCCGTAGCCGCCGGACGCCAGCACGACCGCGTCCGCCGTGTAGTGCTCGACCTCGCCGTCGATCAGGTTCCGGACGACGACGCCGCGGGCCCGCCCGTCCTCCATGATCAGGTCGAGCATCTCGTGCCGCGGGTACAGCTCGACGTTGCCGGCGTCGACCTGCCGCATCAGCGCCTGGTACGCGCCGAGCAGGAGCTGCTGGCCCGTCTGGCCGCGCGCGTAGAAGGTGCGGGAGACCTGCGTCCCGCCGAACGAGCGGTTGTCGAGCAGGCCGCCGTACTCGCGGGCGAACGGGACGCCCTGCGCGACGCACTGGTCGATGATCTGCCGGGAGATGTCGGCGAGCCGGTGCACGTTCGACTCGCGGGACCGGAAGTCGCCGCCCTTGACCGTCTCGTAGAACAGCCGGTGCACGCTGTCGCCGTCGTTGCGGTAGTTCTTGGCGGCGTTGATGCCGCCCTGCGCGGCGATCGAGTGGGCGCGGCGCGGGGAGTCCTGGAAGCAGAACTGCTGGACGTGGTAGCCGGCCTCGCCGAGGGTGGCGCCGGCCGAGCCGCCCGCCAGCCCGGTGCCGATGATGATGATCTTCTTCTTGCGCTTGTTGGCCGGGTTGACCTGCTTGGCCTCGAACTTGCGGGTCGTCCAGCGGTCCTCGATGGGCCCGGCCGGGGCCTTGCCGTCGGCGATCGGCTCGCCGGTCGTGTAGAAGCCGTCGATCATGGTCAGCTCACCCATCCGAACGTGATGGAGACGGGGACGGCGACGAAGCCGAGCGTGACCAGCGCGGCGACGGTCGCGGCGAGGGCGCGCAGGGCGTTGTGGCTGCGCGGGCTGCGCAGCCCGAGCGTCTGGAACGCGCTCCAGATGCCGTGGTTGAGGTGCAGGCCGACGAGCAGGATCGCGACGACGTACCAGACCGTGATGTACCAGCGGGACGGGTCGAAGTCGGAGACCATCCGCTCGTACGGGGTGGCGTCGGCGCCCTTGGGGTTCAGGGCGAAGAACGTGAGGTCCAGCAGGTGCCAGATGATGTAGACCGCGATGATGACGCCGCCGTACCGCATGGTGCGGACGGCGTAGCCCTGCGCGTGCGACTTCTTCTTCGACTGGTACTTCACGGGGCGCGCGTGGGCGGCGCGCTTGCCGAGCGACACCGCCGACCACATGTGCAGGACGACCGAGGCGCCGAGCACGACCTCGATGAGCGTCAGGACCGTCCGCCGCGGCACCGCGGGCTCACCGATCGTGCGCAGCCAGTGCGCGTAGTGGTTGAACTCCTCGGCGCCCAGGAAGATCTTCAGGTTCCCGACCATGTGCGCGACGAGGTAGAGCACGAGGACGCCGCCGGTGACCGCCATGACGGCCTTCTTGCCGACGGTCGATCGGTAGATCGCAGGTATCGCTATAGCCACGACCCGCACGCTATGTCCGGTTCGGTGATTCGTTCCAAGTCATCGCCGCACTCATTGCGATAGCCCCAGGCTATGAACGCAAGCGGCGCGGGACTTGTGTCCGTTCCGTTACGGCGGTGCGGGTGAGGGAGTTCACAGCACGCCGGGGAACGCGTCCGGCGAGTGACCGGCACGACATTGACGGAGGTCAGCGCCTTGTGGTCAGGGCTCTGACTGGAGCCGGCCGGCCCCGGCTCAGTCCGCCCGGCGGGACAGCAGCAGCACCGCGAGGTCGTCGGTGAGGGCGTCGCCGTTGAGGCGCTCGACCTCGGTCACCAGCTCGTCGATGAGGCCCCGCCCGGTCGCGCCGCGGCCCCGCGCGGTGCGGGCCAGGCCGAGCAGGCCGTCGGTGCCGAGGCGGGCCGAGCCCTCGCCGACCCGCCCCTCGATCAGGCCGTCGGTGTAGAGCATCAGGCCCCAGGACTCGCCGAGGTCGACCTCGGTGGTCGGCCACTCGGCGCCGGGCACCAGGCCGAGCGCCGGGCCGTGCGCGTACTCGGGCAGCGCCGCGACCTCGCCGCCGGTACCGGGCGCGCCGCGGAACAGCAGCGGCGCGGGGTGCCCGGCCAGGTGCATCCGGGCGGTCCGCCGGGACGGCGCGATCGTGATCATGCAGAGGGTGGTGAAGATCTCCTCGCTGCGCCGCTCGTGCCCGAGGACGGTGTCGAGGGTGCCGAGCAGCTGCTCGCCGGTGTGCCCGGCGAGCACGAGCGTCCGCCACGCCATCCGGAGCTGGACGCCGAGGGCCGCCTCGTCCGGGCCGTGCCCGGCGACGTCGCCGATCATCAGGTGGACGGCCCCGCCGTCGGTCTGCACGGTGTCGTAGAAGTCGCCGCCGAGGAGCGCCCGCCGCCGGCCGGGCCGGTAGCGGGTGTGGTGCCGCAGCGACGGGTCGTCGATCAGCGGGACGGGCAGCAGCCCGCGCTCCAGCCGGGCGTTCTCGCGGCCGAGGATGCGGGCCTCGACGAGCCGCCGCTCGGTCTCCTCGGAGCGCTTGCGCTCTATGGCATAGCGGATCGCGCGGGCCAGCAGCGGCGCGTCGACCTCCTGCTTGACCAGGTAGTCCTCGGCGCCGGCGGCGACCGCCCGGACGCCGAGGTGGGCGTCGTCGAGGCCGGTGAGCACGACGACGGCGGCCGGGCCGGACAGCGCCAGCACCTGCCGGAGCCCGTCCAGCCGGTCGATGCCGGGGGTGGACAGGTCGACGATGATGCACTGGGTGCGCCGCGTCAGCGTCCGCCTGGCGGTGGCGAGGTCGCCGGCGACGGCTATGTCGGCGTCCATGCCGCTCTCGGCGAGCATCTTCTCGACCAGGAGGACGTCGGAGGGGTCGTCGTCGATGAGGAGCAGGTCGATCCTGTCCTCGGCCCCCGGCGTGAAGGGATACGTCTGGTGACTGATGGTGCTCACAGGGCTTCCGGAAAGTCGGGTGGCGACGGCACTGGCAACGGCCGGGCTGTTCCGCTTTATTCCTGCGGCCGCAGGGGAGCGGTACGGGCCGCGCCGGGGCAGCGGCATCGGCCTAGCCGCCAGGGTCCCGGCTCAAGGAGCGGAGGAAGCATCGCTCCGTACGGTGTTGACCTTAGCGTGTCCTAACGTCCGGGCGCATCCCCTGTGCACGTCCGTGACCGTAATTTCAGTCAGACCGAAACTCATCGGCGCAGCTGAAAAACCAGTCGTGCATCGAGGGTCGCGCTGCATAACCTTCGACATGTGAAGCCGTTGCCGGAGAAAGATCCTGGCAGCCCCGACCATGCCGTTCGAGGGGGGACGACCCCCCGCACTCCCCGGAGCGCCTCCGGCTCCGATGGAACCCCCGCGCGACTCCTCCTCTGGATGCTGCGCGCCCAGTGGCGCAGCGTGACCGCGGGCGCCCTCCTCGGTGTGGTGTGGATGCTCAGCCAGGCCCTCATGCCCGCCGCGCTCGGCCGCGCCATCGGCGACGGCGTCGCGGCGCGGGACGAGCGCGCCCTCGTGACGTGGGCCGCCGTCCTGCTCGGCCTCGGCGCCGTGCAGGCCGTGACGGGCGCCGTCCGGCACCGGTTCGCGGTGTTCAACTGGCTGTCGGCGGCCTACCGGACGGTCCAGCTCGTCACCCGGCAGGCCACCCGGCTCGGCGGGACGCTGCCGAAGCGGATGACCGCGGGCGAGGTCGTGAGCATCGGCCTGTCCGACGTGTCGCACATCGGGGACGTCCTGGACATCGCGTCCCGCGCGTCGGGCGCCGTGGTCTCGATCGTCGTCGTGGCCGGCATCCTGCTGACCACCTCGCCGCCGCTCGGCCTGATCGTGCTGGTCGGCGTCCCGCTGATCCTGCTGGCCGCGGCGCCGCTGCTGCGCCCCTACCGGGACCGCGAGCTCGCGCACCGGGAGCTGGTCGGCGAGCTGAACACGCAGGCGACCGACCTGGTCGCGGGCCTGCGGGTGCTGCGCGGCATCGGCGGCGAGCCGCTGTTCGCCGGCCGGTACCGCGCCGAGTCGCAGCGGGTGCGCGCCGCCGGGGTCGCGGTCGCGCGGGCCGAGACGCGGCTCAACGGAGCCGAGGTGCTATTGCCCGGCCTGCTGATCGCGCTGGTCACCTGGGCCGGCGCCCGGTTCGCCGTGCGCGGGACGATCGGCGTCGGCGAGCTGGTCACGTTCTACGGGTACGCGGTGTTCCTGATCGTCCCGCTGAAGACGCTCGGCGAGGCCGCCAGCAAGATCACCAAGGGGCTGGTCGCGGCGGGCCGGGTGACCGCGCTGCTGCGGCTCGACCCCGAGCTGCCCGCCGCGGGGACGGCCCGTCCGGCGGCGGACGCCGAGCTGGTCGACATCGCGTCCGGGCTGGTCGTGCGGCCGGGCCGGGTCACCGCCATCGCGGCGGCCGACCCGCGCGACGCGCTGGCGATCGCCGACCGGCTCGGCCGGTACGCGGAGGGCGAGGTCGACTTCGGCGGCGTCCCGCTGCACGCGGTCGCCGACGTCCGGAAGCGGATCCTGGTCGCCGTCAACGAGGACCGCCTCTTCTCCGGCGCCTTGGCCGAGTCACTGGCACCGGACGGCGACGAGGCCGCGGTACGGGCGGCCGTCCGCGCGGCCTGTGCCGAAGACGTCGTCGACTCGGTCGGCCTCGACGCGCATGTAGCCGAAGCAGGACGAGAGTTCTCCGGTGGGCAGCAGCAACGCCTCCGCCTTGCGCGAGCGTTCGCCGCCAAGCCCGACGTCCTCGTCCTGGTGGAGCCGACCAGCGCGGTCGACGCGCACACCGAGGCGCGCATCGCCGAAAGGCTCGGCCAAGCGCGCGCGGGCCGCACCACCGTGGTGTGCACGACGAGCCCGCTGATGCTGGACCACGCCGACCACGTCGCCTTCGTCCAAGCCGGCGAGGTCGTCGCAGAAGGAACCCACCGCAACCTCCTGGACGCAGAGCCGCGCTACACCGCGACCGTCACCCGAGGAGAGACGCCAGAAAGGGCAAGAACGTGAGCGCCGAGACACTGCCGGTCGCAACGCCCGCGCAGGTGCGGGCGTATGCGCGGCGGCTCGTGCTGCGGCACCCCTGGGACCTCGCAGGGGTGCTGGCCCTGCACGCGCTGGCCGCCGTGACCGGGCTGGTGACGCCGAGGCTGCTCGGCGCGCTGGTCGAGGACGTCCGCGACGGCCATGCCGACATCGACACGACCGGCCTGGCCATCGCCGGGTTCGTGGTCGTGCAGGGCGTGCTGATGCGGTACGCCTACCTCGCGTCCGCGAAGCTGGGCGAGCGGGTGCTGGCGGAGCTGCGCGAGGAGTTCGTCGACCGGGTGCTGGCGCTGCCGCTGTCCACGGTCGAGCGGGCGGGCACCGGCGACCTGGTCACCCGCGCGTCCCGCGACGTGGACACGCTGAGCACGTCCGTCCGGTACGCGATGCCGGAGACGCTCGTCGCGATCGTCGTGGGCGGGTTCACGGTCGGCGCGCTGCTGCTGAACGGCCCGCTCGTCGCGCTGCCCGCGCTCGTCGCCGTCCCGATGCTGGTGGCGGTGATGCGGTGGTACCTGCCCCGCGCCCACCTCGGCTACCTGCGGGAGAACGCGGCCTGGTCGGAGATCGCGGACGGGCTGACCGAGACCGTCCAGGGCGCGCGGACCGTCGAGGCGCTCGGCCTGGCCGAACGCCGGCACGAACGCGGCGACGCCGACATCGCGACCTCCTACAAGGCGGAGCGGTACACGCTGCGGCTCCGCATGGTGCTGTTCCCGGTCGCGGAGCTGGGCTTCGTCCTGCCCGTGGCGTCGACGCTGCTCGTCGGCGGCCTGCTCTACATCAACGACATGGCGACGCTCGCGCAGGTCACCGCCGCCACCCTGTACGCGCAGCAGCTCATCGAGCCGGTGGACACGGTCCTGTCCTGGCTGGACGAACTGCAGCTCGGCGGCGCGTCGCTGGCCCGGCTGCTCGGCGTCGGCAACGTCCCGCCCGACCGCACGCCGAACGGCGCCCGCCCCGCCGGCGAGCGGCTCACGGCGCGCGACGTCCGCTACTCCTACCGGCCCGGGCACGACGTCCTGCACGGCGTCGACCTCGACCTGCGCCCGGGGGAACGGCTCGCGATGGTCGGGCCGAGCGGCGCGGGCAAGTCGACGCTCGGCCGCCTGCTCGCCGGCGTGGACGGCCCGCGCTCGGGCGAGGTCACGATCGGCGGCGTCCCCCTGGTGGAGCTGCCGCTGGACGACCTGCGCGGCCACGTCTCCCTGGTCACGCAGGAGCACCACGTGTTCCGCGGCACGCTGCGCGAGAACCTGGTGATGGCCCGCGCGGGCGCGTCCGACGACGAGATCGGCCAGGTCCTCGCCGCGGTCGACTGGGACGGCCCCGGCCTCGACACCGTCGTCGGCTCGGCCGGGGAGACTCTGTCGCCCGCCCAGGCGCAGCAGCTCGCGCTGGCCCGGCTCATCCTCGCCGACCCGCACACCCTCGTCCTGGACGAGGCGACGTCGCTGCTCGACCCGCGGGCGGCCCGCCGCCTGGAGCGCTCGCTGGCCGCCGTCCTGGACGGCCGCACCGTCGTCGCGATCGCCCACCGCCTCCACACCGCCCACGACGCAGACCGCGTAGCGGTAGTGGAGGACGGCCGCATAACCGAACTGGGCACCCACGACGCCCTGATAGCCCAAAACGGTAGCTACGCCGCCCTCTGGACCTCTTGGCAGCGTTGAATGCTTTTCTCTGTTGAATTGCTTTTCTCTCCTCCTTCGGGCCCTGGGGGCCCTCCATCGTCGAGAAACGCGGTGCGATCGCTGCATCGCTCCGGCTCGCCTAGCGGCTCGCTGCGCGATCAGGTTTCTCGCAAGCTCGAAACCTGCCTTCGGACGCGATCGCGACTATTTAGGTCGTCGCGTGGTCGCGGTGGTGGTTGGGGTCAGCGCGATAGTGCCGACTTCAGGAAATCCACCTGCAGCAGAAGGAGGTTCTCCGCGACCACCTCTTGTGAGGTCATGTGGGTTACGCCTGACAGCGGTAGGACGGTGTGGGGGCGTCCTGCGGCCAGGAGGGCCGAGGAGAGGCGGAGGGTGTGGGCTGCGACCACGTTGTCGTCGGCCAGGCCCTGGATGATCATCAGTGGGCGCTTCAGGTCGGCGGCCTTTTCGATGAGGGAGTTGGCGGCGTAGTTCTCCGGCTCCTCGTCGGGATGGCCCAGGTAGCGCTCGGTGTAGTGGGTGTCGTACAGGTGCCAGTCCGTGACCGGGGCGCCCGCGACGCCGGCGTGGAAGACGTCCGGGCGGTGCAGGACGGCGAGCCCGGCGAGCCAGCCGCCGAACGACCAGCCGCGGACGGCGACGCGGTCCAGGTCGAACGCGGCGGGGTGCCGGCGCGCGGCCTCGATCAGCGCGGTGATCTGGTCCTCGATGACGGGGCCGACGAAGTCGCCGTGCACGGCGCGCTCCCAGGCGGGGCCGCGGGCGGGCGTGCCGCGCCCGTCCGCGATGACGACGGCGAAGCCCTGGTCGGCGAGCCACTGCGCCTCGCAGTACATGCGCTGGACGGCGAGGACGCGCTGCGCGTGCGGCCCCCCGTACGGGTCCATGAGGACGGGCAGCCGGCCGTCGCCGGGCTCCCATCCGGTCGGCAGCAGCACCGCGGTGCGGAGCTCGCGGTCGCCGGCGCGCAGCAGCTCCACCTTCGGGGTGATCACCGGCGTCTCGGCGAACGAGGCGACCGGGTGCGTCCCGGTCGGCGTGTGCACCTCTGCCTGCGAGCCGGGACGGTCGAGCCGCGCGCCCGTCACCACGGTGACGCCGCCGGAGCGGGTGCCGCCGAAGACGCCCTGCCCCTCGGTGAGGCGGGTCACCTCTCCCGCGTCGTAGGAGTAGAGGTGCACCTCGGTGGGCTCCTCCGACGCCGTGAAGAGGATCGACTCGCCGTCCACCCCGAGCACGGCGCGCACCTGCATGCCGCCGGGCGTGACGGGCTTGCCGCCGACGGTGATGCGGTTCGTGTCCGTCTCCGGGTCTGCGGCGACCCAGACCAGCTCGCCGGAGTTGGTCCGCACGGGCAGGCCGGGGACGATGTCCGTCCACACCGGGTCGTGCTCGTTGTGCAGCAGCGTCGTCTCGCCGTTGGACGGGTCGACCTTCAGCACCCGCTGGGAGCGCTGGTCGCGCGGCTGCGCGACGATCAGCAGGCCGTGCCGGTCCCAGGACGCGGCCACGACGTAGGGGAACATGCCGCGGTCCCAGGCGACGGCGAGCCGGCCTCCGTCGACCTTGAGCAGGACCAGCGACACCAGCGCGTTCGGCGTGCCCGCCGCCGGGTAGGCGATCTCGGCCGGGGTCCGGTCGGGGTTGGCCGGGTCGGCGATGTGCCAGCGCTGCACGGGCGTCTCGTCCACCCGCGCGACCAGGAGCGTCCCGCCGTCGGGCGACCACCAGTAGCCGCGCATCCGGTCCATCTCCTCGGCGGCGACGAACTCGGCGAGGCCGTAGGAGACCTGGTCGGACTCGGGCTGGACGAGCGCCCGGTCGCCGGTGCCGTCCATCTCGATCAACCGCAGGGTCCGGCCCGACACATAGGCGATGCGGCGGCCGGCCGGGTCGGGGCGCGGGTCGAAGACGGGCGGCTGCGCGGGCAGCTCCCGGACCAGGGCGGTGCCGAGGTCGGCGACGTAGAGGCGTCCGCCCAAGGTGAAGACGGCCTGCTTCATGGTCCGGTCGGTCGCGTACCCGACGATGCCGCCCGCCTGCTCGCGGGCCCGCTCGCGCCGGGCGCGCTCCTCGGCGGGCAGGTTCTCCTCGCCGGGGACGTCCAGCGCGGCCGGGTCGGCTATGCAGCGCTCCTCGCCGGTCGCGGTGTCCAGCGTCCACAGGCAGGTCACCGGGTCGTCGCCCGCCCTGGTGCGCAGGAAGGCGACGCGCGCCTCGTCCGCCGCGATCTGGAAGGCGCGTGGGACGCCGAGGCCGAACCTTCGCGTGCGGGCGCTCTGCCGCGGATAGCTGATGCTCATGGCATCCGAGTCTGCCAGTACGGCAACGATCGCGAAGTACGGCGCACGGCGGCCTCCTGGCCCTATGATCACGGGTCGTCGCGAGATGGACGAGGAAGTACCCGTGCCCTGGTCCGCCCTCGCGTAAGCTCAAGGCTTCCCCAAGCACTTTTGTCGTCGCGGGCTGAGGAGTGTTCAATGCCGGAGCTGCAGCCGGGAGATCCCCGGCGGCTTGGCTCGTACGAGATCGTCGAACGGCTCGGCGAGGGCGGCCAGGGCGTCGTCTACGCCGGCGTCGACGCCTCCGGGAACCGGGCCGCGATCAAGCTCCTGCGCGCCGACCTGGCCGGGGACACGATGGCGCGCACCCGGTTCGTCCGGGAGGCGCAGGCGGCCAAGCAGGTCGCGCGGTTCTGCACCGCGCAGGTCCTGGAGGCCGACGTCGCGGGCGACCAGCCGTACATCGCCAGCGAGTACGTCCCGGGTCCGTCGCTGTTCAAGCAGGTCACCGAGACCGGCCCGATCGGCGGCGCGGCACTGGACCGGCTCGCGATCGGCACCGCGACCGCCATGGTGGCGATCCACCAGGCCGGGATCGTGCACCGCGACTTCAAGCCGCACAACGTGATCATGGCGCCGGACGGCCCGCGGGTGATCGACTTCGGCATCGCGCGGGCGCTGGACACCGGGCAGACGAACGCGACGAAGGCGATCGGCACGCCGTCCTACATGGCGCCCGAGCAGGTGGCCGGGGCGACCCTCACCGAGGCCGTGGACGTGTGGGCGTGGGCCACCACGATGGTGTTCGCCGCGAGCGGGCACCCGCCGTTCGGCGACGACACCGTCATGGCGGTGATCAACCGGGTGATGCACGAGCCGCCGTCGCTGGACGCCGTCCCCGCCGACCTGCAGCGGCTGATCGCGGCGTGCCTGGTCAAGGAGCCGGAGCGGCGGCCGACCGCGCAGCAGATCATGATGGCGCTGATCGGCAGCGGGCCGGGCGCCGGGCCCACCCGCATGGACGACCCGGCGCAGGCCAACACGATGCTGGCGGAGGGCTCGACGCTCGCCGCGGGCGGCCTCGCCGGCGCCGGGCTGGCGGGCGCCACCCACCCCGGCGGCGGGACGCGCCGCGTCGCGCCCGCCGACTACACCGGGAACCTGCCGCCCGCGCGGACCCCGGCCGGGGCCGGCCGCGGCCGCTACGACGACTGGGAGCCCGAGCGCAAGTCCAAGTGGCCGATCGTCGCGGCCGTCGCGGCGATCCTGGTGCTGGCGCTGGTCGTCGGCGTCTTCGCGGCGACCCGCGGCGGCGACGACTCGCCGAACGCGCCGGTCAGCCCGTCCGTCACCGACTCCGGGTCGGCCTCGGAGGAGCCGACCAGCGAGGAGCCCGACGAGCCGGCGCCGACCCGTACCAAGACGCACCGGAACACCCCGCCGCCGCAGACGTCCGAGCCCACGAACGAGCCGCCGACGTCCGACACCCCGACCGCCGAGCCGCCGACCTCCGACACCCCGACCACCCCGGCCACCACTCCCGGCAGCGGCGGTGGCGGCAACGACGGTGGCGGCGGGAACGATGGCGGCGGCGGTGGGAACGACGGCGGTGGCGGCGGCTGAGCCGGGCCGCGGCGGCCCTCCGGGTTGCGCGGGGCAGGGCGGTCATCGCCGCCGTGCCGGGCCCTGAGTAGGCTCGTTGACTATGAAGGAGCCGCGGATCCTGTTCGTCCACGCCCATCCGGACGACGAGTCCATCGGGACCGGGGCGACCATGGCCAAGTACGCCGCCGAGGGCGCCCACGTCTGTCTCGTCACCTGCACGCTGGGCGAGGAGGGCGAGATCATCCCGGCGGAGCTGCGCCACCTGGGCTCCGACAAGGAGGACACCCTCGGCGAGTACCGGATCGGGGAGCTGGCGGCGGCCTGCGCGGCGCTCGGCGTCCGCGACCACCGCTTCCTCGGCGGGGCGGGCCGCTGGCGCGACTCCGGCATGATGGGCGCGCCGACGAACGACGATCCGCGCTGCTTCTGGCAGGCCGACGTCACCACGGCCGCGCTCGACCTCGTCGCGGTCATCCGGGAGGTCCGCCCGCAGGTGATCGTCACCTATGACGAGCGCGGCAACTACGGCCATCCCGACCACATCCAGGCGCACCGCGTCGTGTGGCGGGCGTTCGAGCTGGCCGCCGACCCCGCCCACGAGGACGGCGCCGAGCCGTGGCGGGCCGCGAAGTTCTACGCCTACGCCACCCCGCGGACCGTCCTCGCCCGCGCGATCGCCGTGATGCGCGAGGCGAAGCTGCCGTTCGACCGCGTCGCCGGGCTGGACGAGCTGGGCTCCGGCGTCCCCGACGGCCAGGTCACCTCGGTCGTGGACGGCCGCGCCCACCTGCCCGCCAAGCTCGCCGCCCTGCGCGCCCACCGCACCCAGATCACCGTCGCGCCCGAGCAGGTCGGCCCGTTCTTCGCGCTGTCGAACAACCTGGGCCAGCAGGCGTTCGGCACCGAGTACTTCATCCTCCAGGCCGGTGAGCCGGGACCGGTCGGCCCCGGCCGCCGCGAGCGGGACCTGTTCGCCGGGCTGCCGGTACGCTGACGTCCGTGGACAAGGACGACGACGATTCCGGCGTGAGCCTCGCCAAGAACGGCCTTCCGGCGGAGGCTCCGGGGCGGGAGCGGGCGGACGGCGAGAAGCCCGGCGACGCGTTCGTGTCCGGTGCCGCCTATGCCGCGCTCGGCCTCCTCGGCGGCGTGTTCGGCGTGGTCGGCTCGTTCGCGCAGGACTGGAGCGCCGGCCCCGTCCCGGTGGCGGCGATCGTCCTGGTCGTGCTGGTGTTCGCGATGGCGCTGCTGTCCGGCCGGGGGATGGGCGGGCGGCTCGGCGCGACGATCCCCGCGGTCGTCTGGGCCGTCGTGGTGTTCGTCCTGTCGATGCGCCGTCCGGAGGGCGACCTCGTCGTCCCCGGCACCACGGCCGGGTACGTGTTCATCCTCGGCGGCATGATCGCCGCCGTGATCGGGGTCATGCTGGTGCCGCCGGCCGGGCGGCCGGGCGACTGGCTGACCGGCAAGGCGGGTCGTACCCGCCAGTAGCACCGCGGGTAGGGTGGTCCCGTTGTGACTGGTGACGCCCTTGATCCCGACCTGTTCCGCCGTGCCGTCGGCCGGTTCCCGACCGGTGTCGCGATCGTGACGACGGTGGCGGACGGCACCGATCACGCGATGACCGTGAACGCGTTCTCGTCGGTCAGCCTCGACCCGCTGCTCGTCCTGTTCTGCGCGGAGAAGGTCGCGCGCTTCCACGACATCGTCCTCGGCACGGGCCGGTGGGCGGTGTCGGTGCTCACCGACGAGATGCGGGACGCGTCCCAGTGGTTCGCGACCCGCGGCCGCATGCTGGACGGGCAGCTCGAAGGGTGGGAGCACACCCGGGGCCCCGCGACCGGCGCGGCCGTCTTCGCCGGTGCCGCCGCGGCGCTGGAGTGCCGCACCCGCGCCGTCCACGACGGCGGCGACCACAGCATCGTGGTAGGCGAGGTACTGACCGTGGACCTTCCCGACCACCCCGCCGCCCCGCTCATCTACCACGAGGGCGGCTACCGCTCCCTGACCTGACGTCGACTTGTGGCGTGTTGCCCTTATGAACGGCCGGATAAGGGCGACACGCCGCACGTCGACGGGGGTCAGGTTGCGATGGGGGCCGGTTCGGGGTCCAGTTTCTTGGGGGTGTCCGAACGGTGGCCCTTCAGGGTGAGGCAGGCGGCGGCGCTGAGCAGGACCACGCCGATCGGCAGCCACATCGTCGGCCTCATCGCGTGCACGAAGCCGTGCGAGAACACCTGGCCGGCCAGTTCCTGGATGCGGTGCGCGACGCTCGGCGGGATGCCGGGCGGCAGCTGCTGCTGCGCCCCGCTCTGCCCGGCGCCGACCTCGAGGCCGCCCTTGGCGGCGTCCGCGAAGCTCTCCACGAAGCCGCCGCGCACGTTCGGCGGGAGGGACGCCGACCGGGTCGCCGCCTCGTCCCGCAGCGAGGACGCCAGCTGGTTCTGCAGGACGGCGCCGACCGCCGCGCTGCCGAGCACCGACCCGACCTGCCGGATCGTGTTGTTGACGCCGGACGCGGCGCCCGCGAGCCGCGGCGGGACGTTCCGCGTCGCCTCGGTGGCCATCGGCGCGAACACCCCGCCGATGCCGAACCCGGCGACGACGAGCGGCGCGAGGAACGCCTTCCAGTCCGTGCCGACCTCGGCGACGAGCACGAGCCACAGCATGCCGGCGGCGTAGAGGGTGAGGCCGGCCATCAGGATGAACTTGCCGCCGAACCGGTCCGACATCCGGCCCGCGACGGGCGCGAGGAACATCGAGACCAGCGAGGACGGCGCCATCACGAGCCCCGCCTTCAGGGCGCTGAAGCCCAGCACCGACTGCATGTAGATCGTCATCGGCAGGAACATGCCGATCATGCCGATCGAGACGGCCGCGCCGACGAGGTTCAGCACGGTGAAGTTGCGGTCCCGGAACAGCGAGAACGGGACGAGCGGCTCGCCGTCCTGCTTGCCGCGCTGGTGCAGCACGAAGATCACGAACAGTCCGAGGCCGGCCGCGATCAGCCCCCAGATGCCCTCGTTCCACTCGTACTTCTGGCCCTCGGTGAGCGCGAACGTGAGGCAGAACAGGCCGGCGGACGCCAGCAGGACGCCCACGAGGTCGAAGCGGTGCTTCACGGTGGGGGTGTGGCCGGGCAGGATCGGCACGGCCATGGCCATCACGAGCACGCCGATCGGCAGGTTCACGAAGAAGATCCACCGCCAGTCGAGGGTGGTGACCAGCAGCCCGCCGACCGTCGGGCCCGCGATGGTGGACACCCCGGCCACCGCGCCCCAGACGCCGAGCGCGGCGCCGCGGCGCTCCGGCGGGAACACGTTGATGATGATCGACATGGTCTGCGGCATCAGCAGCGCGGCGCCGAGGCCCTGCACGGCGCGGGCGGCGATCAGCTGCGCCGGGTCCTGCGCCAGCCCGCACGCCAGGCTGGACAGCGTGAACAGCGCGACACCGGCGATGAACAGGTTCTTCTTGCCCCACAGGTCACCGAGCCGGCCCGCGGTGATGAGCAGGACGGCCAGCACCAGGATGTAGGCGTTGACCACCCACAGCACCTCGTCCAGCGAGGCGTCCAACTTGTCGATCATGCTCGGGATCGCGATGTTCACGATCGTCAGGTCGAGCAGTGTCATGAAAAAGCCCAGGGAGAGCGTCAGCAGGATCGCCCAGGGATTTCCGCGCCATTTGCTCATGAGGCCCCCTTCTCGTCATGGCGTGGTCGCCGTGGCCGGCACATGGTCGTCGCCCCGTCCTTCCAGGTCAGCCGACCGGATTCCAAGTCGTCGGCCAGTGTGCGCACGAAGTCGAGCTCGCCCCGCACCCGCGCGATCAGCCACTCCTGGTCGAGCAGCTTGTAGCGCTCGATGCCCTGCGTGAGGAGCGCCTCGTTCGCGGTCCGGTGCCCGGCGAGCGCCGCCTCCAGGGCGACGGTCCGGCCGCGCAGGAGCCGTGCGACCTCGTCCTCGGGCAGCAGGTTGACGAACGCCAGCCCGGTGCCGAACAGCGGGAACTCCTCGGCGGGATGCCGGATCAGCTCGGCGAGCCGGAACTGCGCGGCGTCCCGCCCGGCGGTGGTGACCGCGTACACGGTGCGCTCGGGCCGGCGGCCCTCCCGGCTCGTCTCCAGCGGCTCGATCAGGCCGGCCGCGGCGAGCCGCTCCACCGAGTGGTAGAGCGACCCGTGCGTGATCTTGACGGCATGGTCGTAGGCGTGGTCGCGGATGCGCTGCTGCATCTCGTACGGATGCATCGGACCGTCGCACAGCATGCGCAGCACGGTCAGCGCCAGCGGCGTGAGGGGTCGGGACATGGTGACGGCCTAATGGTCGGCTTTGATTAATCCGCTTAGACTAATCCATGTAGACCGCTGTCGTCACCTTGGCCCTATGTCCGACATGTCTTCGCTGGTCAGCGGACGGCGTCCACCGAGTTCGCCGCCCCGTTGCGCGACACGTAGTCGCCCACCCGGTCCTCCCGGACGTCGGTGAACAGCTCCCGGGTGCCATCCTCGTCCAGGAGTACGACACTCTGGCCGTCCCGCTCGTCCATCTTCGCGACCGGCGCGGTCAGGTACTCCAGCAGGGACGTCTTCAGCAGCCGGCGCGCCAGCCCGCGCAGCGTGCCGGACGACACCGAGTCGTCCACCGTCACCGAGCGCGTCGCCGCCCGGATGAACCGGTCGATCTTGATCGGGTTGCGGGTGTCCAGGGCCTTGTCGGCGAGCGCGTGCAGGAACGCCTGCTGCCGCTTGATCCGGTCGAGGTCGCCGCCGGGCAGGTTCCAGCGCTGCCGGACGAAGTCGAGCGCCTCGACGCCCTCCAGGTGCTGGTGGCCGGCCTGCCACGTCCGGTCGTGCATCGGGTCGTGGGTCTTCTTGGTGATGGTGACGTCGACGCCGCCGAGCGCGTCCGTCATCTTCACGAACCCGCCGAAGTCGAGCGCCGCGTAGTGGTCGACGCGGACGTGGGTGAGCCGCTCGACCGACCGGATCAGCAGCGACGGCCCGCCGAACGAGAACGCCGCGTTGATCTTCGCGTCGCCGTGCCCGGGGACCGGGACCCAGGCGTCCCGCGGGATCGCGATCACCGACACCCGGTCGCCGCGCCCGGACAGGTGCACCAGCATGATCGTGTCGGATCGGGCGCCCATCGAGGGGATGTCGGCGCGCCGGTCGGACCCGATCAGCAGCCAGTTCTCGCCGCGCCCGGTGGAGGACGGCCGCCCCGCCCCGCCGGGCAGCGCGCCGGCGACCCGCTTGACGTCCCCGTTGTAGGCGCGTTGCAGCAGGTAGAGGCCGCCCGCGAGGAGCAGCAGCACGCCGACCGCCAGCCCCCCGCACCCGATGACCTGTCTCTTATACACA
>NZ_SMKY01000084.1 GCF_004349235.1 Actinomadura darangshiensis
GACCCTGCCCATCGTCGACATCACCTGACCCGCCCCCACCTGACGCGCCTTCACCTGACACGGAAGCCTCCCCGACTCGACTCTCAGCGATTGTCGAATTCGTGGGAGGCCCGCGGAAGTAGAACGCGGTTCTGTGGATATCTCGGCGTCCGCCCAGGCGAGTCGGGCAGCCGGTAATGCCGTGAATGGGGGAGACTCGCCGTTTGTGCGGGCTGGAGGGGCGGTGGTTCGTGTGTGTCTAGGGTTCGGGCATGCGTATGGCCATCCCCCTGATCGTGGCGCTTAGCGCGCCTCTCCTTCTTGCCCTGCCCAGCGGCGATGCGCGGGGCGACGAGCGGCCGCAGGTGCTTTCTATGAGCGCGAAGCTGAGGGACGAACTGGCCCGGCTCTTCGAGCGCGAACACAACCCAGGCCGTTACCGCGATCTCGTCGTGGATGAGAAGGGCGCGCACTATGGAAGGGTCGGCCGGCGCTACTACGCCGTGCTCGCCCTCTGGTACCGCGACAGTCCGGCTAAGAACACCGACGCCGGAACGGCCTTCACCAGGCGCGCGCCCAAGGGACGCTGGACGGTGGCCATGGTGGACGGCGCATATGACCCCTGTGCACGTCCGGCTCCCGAACCGCTCATGCGCGCCTGGCACATGAAGGTGTCTGACTGTCTCGCCCCGTAGCGGCGGCGACGGATCGCCTGGAGGCGATGTCGCTCATGCCGCCGTGGCGACCGCCTGCACGTTCGGCCAGAGGTCTGACGGGCGTCCGGCGCCGGGTGGCGCCGGACGCCCGAAAGGTCAGGCTCGGTAGGCGCTCCACTGGGATTGCATGCGCGAGGTCTGGCCCGTCGTGAACTCGTTCATGCAGGCGTCGTAGCTGTAGTCCATGAAGTTGTGGATGGGGTCGGCCCCGGGGGCGGAGCAGGTGTCGCGGCCGGTGGGGCAGCCTGAGGCCGGGCTCTGCTCGGCGGGCGTGTCGGAGACCTGGTCGCCTTGGCCGCTGCAGCCGCCCTGGAAGGTGTGGTACAGGCCCATCCAGTGGCCGACCTCGTGGGTGGCGGTGTCGCCCTCGTTGTAGTTGCCCAGTGAGCCGCCAGGCAGGCTCTGGTAGTGGATGACGACGCCGTCCATCGCGGGCTGGGAGTTGTAGTCGCTCGGGAACGTGGCCCAGCCCAGGAGGCTGCTGCCCAGGTCGGCCGTGTAGAGGTTGAGGTCCTGCGCGTTGCCGGTGTGCAGGGAGCTCTTTATCTGGCGTTCGTTGCCCTCGGGGTCGGAGAACCAGGACGCGTTCTGGGTGCGCTTGGTCTCGGCGAGGGTGAACGTGACGCCGCTGCCGGAGTAGGCGTCGTTGAGGACGTCCATCTGCTTCTGCACGGTCGCGTCGGACACGTTGCCCGCGCTGCCGTAGACGACCTGGAAGTGGACGCGGACGGTCATGGCCGCCGCCGTCTTCACCTTCTTGAGCTTGCCCAGGCGGTCGTGGAAGTCCTTCTCCATCGCGGCGACCTTGGCCGTTCCGGGCTGGTTCCGTTCGGTGGCGTGGGCCCCGGCGCGGACGCGGGCCTGGGCGGGCTGGTCGGCGCACTTGGTGGACGGTGTGGACGGGGCGGACGGCGCGGCCAGGCCGGCGGTTGCCGTGGCGGGCGCGTAGGCCGTGAAGGCGGCGGCCATGCCGAGGACGGCGGCGATTCCGGCGCGTTTCATGGAACTCCTTGGGGGTGCGGCGCGAGCGGGGGAGCGCGCGCGTGGGAGCGGAGTCATCGCTGGAACCAGGGTGGATGCGAATAAACGTCACGTCTTTAGCAAACCTGGACGAACAGGGACGGGTAACGCTGAATTCGGCGCCATAGCGCGACGGCGTAGCGTGTCCCGCATGGACGTGGAGGGTGAGGCGTCGCGGGTCCTGGCGGAGTTGCGGGCGCAGGCGGATCCGGCGCGTGCGGAGTATGAGAAGCGCTACCTGAAAAGCGACTTCGTCCACATCGGCGTGCCCGTCCCGGCGTTGCGCAAGGTCGCGGTGTCCACGGTCAAGGGCAAGCCCACACGGGACGACCTGGTCGCCCTCGCCCGGACGTTCTGGGACGTGACCCAAGAGGGCCGTCCTGTGCACGAGGCGCGTATCGCGGCGGGCGAGGTCCTTGCGAAGCGGGCCGTGCTGCTGGAGCCACGGGACCTGCGGCTTGCCGAAGAGCTCATACGCGACTCGGCCAGCTGGGTGTACGTCGACCACCTGGCAGAGAAGGTCGTAGGCGTACTGGTCGTCCGGTATCCCGACCTGGCGGCGACCCTGGACGCATGGGTCGCCGACCCCTACATGTGGATACGGCGTACCGCCCTGCTGGCGCTGCTACCAGGCGTCCGGGGAGGGGATCCGGATCTGGGCAGGATCGACCGCTACGGCGACGCGCTCATAGGCGAACGCGAGTTCTTCATCCGCAAAGCGCTCGGGTGGGTCTTGCGGGAGCTGTCCAAGAAGGACCCCGCCTGGGTGACCGCATGGGTCGAGCCCCGAATCGACACGATCTCGGGCGTGACGCTACGCGAGGCCGTCCGTCACCTGCCGGCCGCAGATGTGGCCAGGATCAAAGGCCAGACGGCAGATCAAGCGCGGTAGGCCGTCCACGCCTTGTGGATGCGCGAGCCCTGCCCGGCGGTGAACGACGTCATGCAAGTGTCGTAGCTGTAGTCCATGTAGTTGTGCACGGGGTCGTTGCCTTGCGCGGGGCAGGTGTCCTTGCCGGACGGGCAGCCGTTCGTGGGGTCGCGCTCGGCGGGGGTGTCGGAGACCCGGTCGCCCTTGCCGGTGCAGCCGTCCTGGAACGTGTGGTAGAGCCCCAGCCAGTGCCCGACCTCGTGCGTAGCGCTGAACCCCTTGTTGAAGTGCTCGATGGATCCGCCCGGCATGCTGGCGTAGTGGACGGTCACCCCGTCCATCTTGGGGTCGGACTTGTACTTCCACGGGAACGTCGACCAGCCGAGCAGATCGCCGCCGATGTAGGCGCTGTAGAGATTCAGCGTGCCCTTGCCGCCCTTGTGGAGCTTCGGCTTGTACGTCCCCTCGTACCGTTCCGGGTCGCTGAACCAGGCCGCGTTGTCGGTGCGGCTCACCGTCTTCAACTTGAAGGAGACACGGGTGTTCGCTCCGCCGTTCCGTCCCCCGTAGGACGCGTTCAACGTGCTGATCTGGCGCTTGATCTCCGCTGTGGACACGTTTCCCTTTGCGCCGTCGTGGAGCACGTGGAAGTAGACGGGAACGCTGATCTGAGCAGCCTTGCGCAGGTCGGCGCCATCTGAGACTCCGTCCGTCTCGTTCGCCGGGGTCAGGTGGAGACCGTCCAGGATTCGGTTGAGGTGCTGTTCCACGGTGGCGGCCTGTGCAGGGGACAGTTCGTTGCGCTCCGTGCCGTGAGTACCCGTGCGCAACCTCGCCTCCGGATGCGCGCAGTCGCCAGGAGTGCCGTGCCTGGCGCCGGGGTCCTCGTGCCTGGCGCCCGCCCAGGGCCCGGACGGCGTGGCGGGGACGACGGCGGCGAGCAGGGCGGCGGTGGCGAGCAGCTTCACGGCACTCCTAGGGAGGTCGCTTGCGGACGTAGGGAACACAGGGCGTCATCAACAGGTATCAGAGTGAAGTCCTGTCGCGAGTGTGATCAAGGTAAATGGATGCCGACCGTTATCGGAGGATCGCACCATGTGATGGCCCTGTCCGGGGTGCGCGCATCGGCGCAGGCAGCGGCCCGTAGACTGGGAGGCCCTTCCGGCCGTGCGAAAGGCTTAGTTGGTGGCCGCAGACCAGTCCTTTGACACCGTCCTCGTCGTCGATTTCGGCGCGCAGTACGCGCAGCTGATCGCGCGGCGGGTGCGCGAGTGCCATGTGTTCAGCGAGATCGTGCCGTCCACCATGCCGGCGGCGGAGATGCTCGCCAGGCGGCCGAAGGCGATCATCCTGTCCGGCGGCCCCGCGTCGGTGTACGCGGAGGGCGCCCCGGTGGCGCCGGACGGGCTGTTCGACCTGGGCGTCCCCACGTTCGGCATCTGCTACGGCCACCAGGTCATGGCGCAGGCCCTCGGCGGGACGGTGGAGAACTCCGACGTCGCCGAGTACGGCGGCGCCACCGTCGCGGTCACGTCCCCGGGCATGCTGTTCGCGGGGCTGCCGCACGAGCAGGCCGTCTGGATGTCGCACCGCGACTTCGTCAGCAGCGCCCCCGCCGGCTTCACGGTGACGGCCAGCACCGACGTGACCCCGGTCGCCGGCATGGAGGACCGTGAGCGCGGCTTCTTCGGCGTGCAGTTCCACCCGGAGGTCCTGCACACCGAGCACGGCATGGAGATTCTGCGGCGTTTCCTCTACGAGGGCGCCGGATGCCGTCCCAACTGGACGATGGTGAACATCGCGGACGAGTCGATCGACGCCGTCCGGGCCCAGGTCGGGGCGAAGCGGGCGATCTGCGCGCTTTCCGGCGGAGTGGACTCGGCCGTCGCCGCCGCGCTCGTCCAGCGCGCCATCGGCGACCAGCTGACCTGCGTGTTCGTCGACCACGGGCTGCTGCGCAAGGGCGAGCCCGAGCAGGTCGAGAAGGACTTCGTCGCCGTCACCGGCGTGAACCTCCACGTCGTGGACGCCCAGGAGCGCTTCCTCTCCGCCCTCGACGGCGTCACCGACCCGGAGGAGAAGCGCAAGATCATCGGGCGCGAGTTCATTCGCGTCTTCGAGGAGGCGGCCCGCGAGATCGTCAAAGGTGGTTCCGAGGGTGGGGCGAACGCGTCCGAACCGGTCGAGTTCCTCGTCCAGGGGACCCTCTACCCCGACGTGGTCGAATCGGGCGGCGGTACCGGCGCGGCCAACATCAAGTCGCACCACAACGTCGGCGGCCTCCCGGACGACCTCCAGTTCACGTTGGTGGAGCCGCTCCGGACCCTGTTCAAGGACGAGGTGCGCGCGCTCGGCGAGCAGCTCGGCCTGCCGTCCGAGATCGTCTGGCGGCAGCCGTTCCCTGGCCCCGGCCTAGGCATCCGCATCATCGGCGCCGTGACGCGCGAACGCCTGGACGTCCTGCGGGACGCCGACGCCATCGCGCGCGAGGAGCTCACCCGGGCAGGGCTCGACCGTGACATCTGGCAGTTCCCGGTCGTGCTGCTGGCCGACGTCCGGTCCGTGGGCGTCCAGGGCGACAGCAGGACGTACGGTCACCCGATCGTTCTGCGCCCGGTGACCAGCGAGGACGCGATGACCGCCGACTGGGCGAAGCTCCCCTACGACGTCCTGCAGCGGATCTCGACGCGCATCACCAACGAGGTCGCCGACATCAACCGCGTCACGGTCGACATCACGTCCAAGCCCCCGGGCACCATCGAGTGGGAGTGACCCCGCCTCGCTGACCGGTCGCCTCACCTTGGCTCAGGGCGGGCGGCGTGGTCGGCCAGGGCTTCGGCGGCGCCGGCGAACATGTCGGCGAGGGCGGACGGGGTGGTCTGCAACTCCCCGTCCAGCCAGGCGATGAGGTTCTCGCTCCAGCCGGCCACCAGCATGGTGGCGGTGAAGTGCAGCTGCGCGTCGGCGTCCGGCGGGACGTCGTAGAACGTCCGGGCGTAGTCGATGACGAGCCGGGTGTACCGGCGGCGGGCTTCGCGCTGGCGCGCGCGCAGAACGGGGCTGGCGGACGCTTCGATGAGCATCACGCGGGCCTTGCGTGGGTCGGCGCGGCCCATGTCCAGGGCGGCCAGGGTGGCGGATCGGACGGTCGTACGGAGGTCGGCGCCAGGGCCGGCGGCGGCGACGCCCTGGGCGGCGGCGTCGGCGGTCTCGGTGACGATCCGGTCGTAGACCTCGGTGAGAAGCGCGTCGAGGTCGGTGTAGTTCTCGTAGAAGTAGCGCGGGTTGAGGCCGGCGCGCGCGCAGACCGCGCGTAGGGACGTGCCACGCACGCCCTCCGTGGCGAGCAGGTCGAGAGCCGCCTCTAGGAGCGCGGTGCGGCGGTCGGCGCGGCGGCGGTCGGCGGTGACGCCGCCGTAGGGGCGAGGACTCACGGCACAATCTTGACACACGCGTTGCCAGATTCTACCTTTCTGGAAACAGGTGTAGCCAGATGGGGAGGCCCCTCCATGCCCCTGACCACCGCTCCGGACATGGTCAACATCTTCACGCCGCTGATGCACGAGCACGACTACGTCATCGACGAGGTGGACGGAGAGCTTCCGGCGGGGCTCACCGGGACGCTCTACCGCATCGGGCCGGGGAAGTGGGAGGTCGGGCGCACGCTGCTGCACCACCTGTTCGACGGCGACGGGATGGTCTCGCAGTTCAGCTTCGACGGCCGCGAGGTCCGGTTCCGCAACCGCTACGTGCGGACGCCGCAGTTCCGGGACGGCATGGTCGCCGGGCGCGCGCGCAGGCCCGGCGTCGGGACGGCGCTCCCCGGCGGGTTCTGGACCAACTTCGCGAAGGCCAAGGGGCCCGCCAACGCGGCCAACACCGGCGTCGTGATGCACGCCGACCGGCTACTGGCCCTGTGGGAGGGCGGCCCGCCGTACCGGTTGGACCCGGACACGCTGGAAACCCTCGGCATCCATGACTTCGGCGGGCGGCTCCGGGGGATGCTCAGGGCCTTCTCCGCCCATCCGAAGTGGGATCCGGTGACGGGGGAAATGTTCAACTTCGGCCAGGAATTCGCGCCGTTTCCCGCACTGAACTGCTGGAAGGTCGACCGGCAGGGCCGGATGCGGCGGCTCGCCAGGGTGCGGATGCTGAACATGCCCTGGAACCACGATGTCGCGCTGACCACCGAGCACATGGTGTTCGTCCTGGATCCGTACATGTTCGACCTGCGCACGATGCTGAGCGGCGGGCCCATGTTCGACGCGATCCGGCACCGTCCGGACAAGGGGACGCGGTTCGTGCTCGTCCCGCGCAATGGCGGCCCTGCGCGGATCGTCGAGCACGAGACGCTCGTCCACCTCCATGTGGCGAACGCCTTCGAGGACGGGACGGACACGGTCGTCGACCTGGTGCTGTTCGACGACTACGAGGAGATCCGGCGCGACCTCACCGGGTTCCGCACGCGGTTCCCCGCGCTCCCGCCCAGCAGGCTCATGCGGTACCGGATCACGCCGTCGGGGCGCGTGATCGAGACGCAGCTCTCGGAACTGTCGGGCGAGCTTCCGCAGTACGACTGGCGCCGCTCCACCCGTCCGCACCGCTACACCTACCTGAGCGGGCGGACGGGAGACGGCGGCGAGTACGACAGCGTCCTGAAGGTCGACAACGACACCGGCCGTACGGAGGTCCATGAGATGGGTTCGCGCACGTACGTGGGCGAACCCATCTTCGTGCCTCGCACGCCGGACGCCGCCGAGGACGACGGGTGGCTGCTGACCGTGGTGTATCTCGGCGCAGAGCACCGGTCGCAGCTCGCCGTCCTCGACGCCCGCGGCCTGGAGCATGTCGCCACGCTCCAGTTGAAGCACCACATTCCGTTCGGTTTCCATGGCACGTTCACGAGGCGCGTAGCCGAGCCGGGCGCCCCGATCCCGCACCCGGACCGCCTGCCGATCCGCTGAGAAGGCGTCAGCCGTCCTGGTGCCACCGGTCGGCGGTGGTGACGGCGGCCTGCCTCGGGAACACCTTCTCGGTGAGGACGCGGTGGACTTCGGCGTCCGGGTCGTAGCAGGCGTCGGCGAGGACGGTGAGCCGGTAGTCCAGGTCGGCGGCCTGGCGCACGGTGGACAGCACGACACCGCTGGTGGCGATGCCGGCCAGGACGAGATGGCCGATCCCGCCGGAGCGCAGGACGAGGTCGAGGTCGCTGCCCGCGAACGCGCTGATCCGCTTCTTGGCGACGACCGTCTCGCCGGGCAGGGGAGCGACGGCAGGGTGAACGGCGGTGCCCGGGTCGCCCTCGGTGAAGGCGTCCGCCGGCAGGCCGCCGAAGGTCACGTTCCGCTCGTCGACCTCGGGGTGCCCTGGACGCAGGGCGACGACGACGTAGATGACCGGGATACCGGCTTCGCGGGCGGCGTCGACCGCGCGTGTGACGCGCGGCAGGTAACCGTCGTCCTGGACGCGGCCGACGATGGTGTTCTGGACGTCCATCACGAGTAGGGCGGTATTGGGCAATGTCAGTCCTTTCCAGAGGATGCGCCGACGTGGCGCAGGGAGCGGTCCACCACCGTCACGGCCAGGAAGAGGGCACCGACGGCGAGCATGAACCAGGTCAGCTCGTGCATGCCGGGAGTGTCGGCGCGTTCGGCGAAGAAGACGGCGGTGGCGGAGGAGGCGAGGATGGCGCCGAGGTAGCCGGAGGTGCGCAGCAGGCCCGCCGAGGACGCCACGCGTTCCGGCTCGGCCTGGTGGTACACGGAGTTCTGGAGCGCAAGGCCGATGAGGCCCTGCGGAACGCCGAAGACCAGGGTGACGGCGACCAGGAGCCAGACGGGGCTGCCGGAATGCAGTTGCAGGAGCAGGACGCAGGCCGCGACCTGGCCGATGGCACCGACGAGCAGTTTCGCGCGCACCGCCTTGTGCCGGCCGGTGATGGCGGACACGGCGATCCCGGTCGCGAAGAGCGGCAGTACGAGGAGTCCTGCGTGGGACGGCGACAGTCCACGTCCCTCCTGCAGCCACTGGGTGTAGCCGTAGAGGACGGAGTAGGACACGACATAGGCGAGCAGGGCGCGGGCGTAGGTCGCGAGGAGGGGCAGGTTGCCGCCGAGGACGCGCACGTCGATGAACGGCCTGGACGCACGCAGCTCACGGACGACGAACACCGTCCCCGCCGCGGCCGCGACGGCGAGCAGGTACAGGCGGCCCACCGCCGGGTCCATCAGGAACAGCAGCAGCGAGAGGAGCGTCCCGGCGAACAGCGCCATGCCCGGCAGGTCCAGCAGGGCGGCCGGTCGTGCGCCCTCGGGACGTGCGGGCGGCGGCGTCCTCGGCAGGCGTAGCGCGCCCAGGAGCACACCGGCCGCCGCGAGCGGGATGTTGACCGCCAGGGTCGTCCGCCAGCCGCCGAGGCCGATCAGCACCCCGCCGAGGGGCGGGCCGATGACGGCGATGGTCTGGGTGGCGATCGCGAGGACGGTCAGCACCCCGGCCGGGCTGTCGCGGCCGGTGCGCCGGGCCTCGCTCCGGATCAGGTACATCGCGGCGGGGTAGCCGGCGCAGGTGCCGAACCCCAGCAGGACCCGCGCGGCGATCAGCACGCCCAGCGTCGGGGCGAGCGCGCCGACGACGCCCGCGGCGCCCGTCAGGACCGTCGCGGCCAGGTACAGGCGGCGCGGGCCGAAGAGGTCGATCAGCCGCCCGACCACGGGCTGGCCGACCGCCGTGGCCAGGTAGAGCGCCGAGACCAGCCACGCCGTCTGCGCCGGCGGCGCACCGAACGCCCGGCCGATCGGGATCAGCGACACCGAGATGATCGAGGAGTTGACCGGGTTGAGGACGGCGCCGAGCAGCATCGGCGCGAGCAGACCGCGGTCGAAGCGGTCCCCGCCGCTCCCGCCGGGGAGCCGCCTGGACGTCGCCGTCCGCCAGGTCACGGCTGGACGAGTCGTTCCACCAGGGCGAGCGCCTCGATGAGGTGGCGGCGCTCCGGTTCGGTGAGGCGGTCCTGCATCGAGCGGGCCAGCCATTCCTCACCGGCCCGCCGCTTGTCGTCGAGGAACGCGAGCCCGGCGCCGGTGGGGGACAGCAGCAGCCGGCGGCCGTCCCCGGGGTCGGGGTCGCGCCGGATCAGGCCGCGCTCCTCCAGCACCGACAGGGTGGCGGCCATCGACTGGGGCCGGACGCGCTCGGCGGCCGCGAGGTCGCTGGTCGACGCGGGGCCCTGCCGGCCGAGCCTGCTGAGCGCGGACGTCTGCGACGGGGTGAGCCCCTCGACGTCGTAGGACTCCTTCAGCCGACGCCGCAGGCGGCTGAACGCCACCCGCAGCTCCCGGGCGGCTTGGACGGACGTCTCGGACAATTCGGTGCTCTCCACCATGCCCGTCACGCTAAATTCTTCAGCTCAGCCTGTCAAGTTAGAGCTGAACAGCTCAGACTGTCGACTAGGGAGCCCCTGGCCGCGGGGGTGACCGTAACGCGGCGGTCAATGGCGCCTAGGTGAGGTCAAGTCTGTGTCAGGGGACGGCCTTGCAATCGCGATGCGTGTTCAGGTGATGGCGTAACGTCACCATGCTCGGTGGGGCGAGGAGGAGGCCCCATGTCCCCGAAGCTCAGCGTCGTCGTGCCGTTCCACAACACCGAGGAGTACTTCCGGGCGTGTCTGGAGTCCCTCTCCGGTCAGACGCTGCGCGACCTTGAAGTGATCCTGGTGGACGACGGGTCCACCGACAACGGCGCCGTCATCGCCAAGGACATGTGCGCCCGCGATCCGAGGTTCCGCCTTGTCACGCGGGAGAACGAGGGTCCCGGGCCCGCCCGCAACGCGGGCGTGGAGCACGCGCAGGGCGAGTACCTGGCGTTCGCGGACGCGGACGACATCGTGGAGCGCGAAGCCTACGCGCGCCTGGTCGGATCCCTTGAGCGGACGGGGTCCGACCTCGCGTCCGGCAACGTCCAGCGGATGGACGACGACCGGACGTGGCAGTCGGCCCTGCACGAGGGTGTCTTCGAGGAGTCGTGCTCACGCACGCATGTGTCGTCCAAGCCGATGCTCATGCGGGACCGTACCCCGTGGAACAAGGTGTACCGGCGTGAGTTCTGGAACCGGTCGCGCCTGGAATTCCCCACCGGCTTCTACGAGGACCCGCCCGTCACTGCGCGCGCGCACGCCCTCGCCCGTTCCGTGGACGTTCTGAGCGAGACGGTCTACTACTGGCGCAAGCGGCCCGGGTCCATCACAGAGGACCGCTACGACTGGGACAACATCAGCCAGCGGATGCGGTCCGCGCAGGCCGTGCGCGACGGTCTGGCCGACTACGCGCCCCAGCTTCTCAACGCCTACGACGAGCACGTGCTTGTCCCGATCGAGCTTCGTGTCCTGTTCGAGGCGCTCCCCAGGACGCAGGACGAGAACCGCGAAGAACTCGTCGCCATGGGGGCGGGCCTGGCCCGGCACCTGAGCGCGCGCGTCCTGAAGCGCCAGCCCGCGATGACCCGCCTGCAACTGCACCTGCTGTGCCGCGGGATGCTGCCGGAACTGCTGGAGGTGCTGCGGTTCGTCCAGCTGCGGAAGGCGGCGGACGCGCCGCGGGTGCGGCGCGGCCTGCGGCACCGCTGGTACGCGGAGTTCCCGTTCTTCGAGGACGAGGAGCGGGCCGTCCCGGCGCACGTGTACGACGTGACCGACGAACTGCGGCCGGTGGCGGCGATCGACCGGGCCACCTGGGTGGACGGGCGGCTGCGCATCGAGGGCCACGCCTACATCCGGCATCTGGACTCCTCGACCGAGGACGGTTCGCGCATCCGGCTGTGGCTGGTGGCGTCGAACAAGCGCGGCCTCATGCGCGTCCCGGTCCGGCGGGTCCGCAGGCCGGACGTGACCGCCCGGTCGCGGCAGTCGGCCGTCTCCTACGACTGGTCGGGGTTCGTCGCGGAGATCGACCCGTCCTCGCTGCGGTTGTTCGGGCGGTGGCGGGACGTCGACTGGGTCCCGTGCGTGGAGATCGTCAACCGGGGCCTGCGGCGGCGCGGCACGTTCGCGAACCCGCGGCTCACCGGGCGGCAGTGGCCGGACGACCGGGAATGCGCGGCGGGCGTGCTCGTGCAGGGCGTCGCGGCCAAGAACCGCTTCGTGGTGCAGGTGCGGCGCACGCCGGCGGCGGTCGTCGGCTGCCACCTGGAGGGCGGCGAGCTGTGGCTGGACGGCTGGAGCCGCGCCCCGCTCGGCGACGAGCCGCGCGTCACCGCCACCCCGAGGGCGGGCCGCGCCACGGTGGTCGGGCCGGTCGACGCCGTCGGCGAGGAGGGTTTCCGGGCGAGGCTGCCGGTCGCCGGGCTCGCCAGGCGGCGCGGTGACTGGGAGATCGGCCTGCCGGGCGGCGTCCGCCCGTACCTGGACGAGGACCCGGCGGGCACCGCGTTCGCGGTTCCGGGCGGGGAACTGGAGGTCGCCAGGACGCGGCGCAACACGCTGCGGATCGTCGCCCGCGGCCGTGTCCTCGCCGTCGACGACGTGTCGTGGACGCCTGACGGGGCCCTGCACCTGGCGGGCACGTGCTCGGACCGGGTCGGACGGCCGGAGGCGCTGACGATCAGGCGGAGGCGGTCGTCGGAGGAACACGTCGTCACGCTGCACTGGGAAGGCGAACGGTTCACCGCGAAGTTCGTGCCCGCGCGCATGCCGGTCCTCGGGCTGTCCCGTCCCCTGGTGTCCGGCCGCTGGGACTTCCTGGCGACGGTCGGCGGGCAGGAGCAGCCGGTCGTCGTCAGGCGCCACACCCTCCGCGAGCTTCCCGAGCCGTTCGAGGCGGGCCTGCACCGGATCACCGTCCGGGCGCAGAAGACCGACCAGCTGCAGCTCCGGATAGAGACGGCCCTGGACGACGACGAACGCGGGGCCTATGCGCAGAGCCGGATACGGTCCGGGCACTACCGGAGGCACCTGAACCTGCCCGTCCGTGAGCTGGCCGTGTTCGACGCCTACCGAGGACGCCAGTACTCGTGCAATCCGCGCGGAATCTACGACGAGCTCCGGCGGCGGGGAACCGACATCGAGTGCGTGTGGGTCACCGAGAACGGCCAGTTCGGTAAGCCCGCGGGTGCGAGAACCGTCCTTGCCGGGTCGCGCGAGCACTACGAGGCACTCGCCCGCGCGCGCTACGTCTTCGGCAACTGGTCGCAGAAGGAATGGTTCGCCAAGCGCGACGACCAGACGTACGTGCAGTGCTGGCATGGGACGCCGCTGAAGAAGCTCGGATACGACGTCAAGGAGATGCCCTACAAGCGGACAGAGGGCGTCACCTGGATGGAGTACGACGTACCCCACTGGGATCTCCTGCTCGCCCAGAACGCGTTCTCCGTGCCGCTGTTCCGGCGCGCGTTCGCCTACGGCGGGGACGTCCTGGAGAGCGGCTACCCGCGAAACGACGTCCTGAGCAGCCCGCACCGGGACGAGATCGCGGCGGCCGTGCGGCGGCGCTTGGGCATCCCGGAGGGCAAGCGGGTCGTCCTGTACGCGCCGACGTGGCGGGACGACTTCCACCACGCGGTCGGCAAGCGCGCCTTCCGCCTGGAGTTCGACCTGGACAAGTTCAGGACGGCCCTGGGCCGCGACCATGTGCTGCTCCTGCGCACGCACTACCTCGTCACCGACAGGCCGCGGCTGCATCCGGGCGACTGCGTCATGGACGTCTCCGTCTATCCCGACATCTCCGAGCTGTTCCTCATCAGCGACGTGCTCGTCACGGACTACTCGTCGTCCATGTTCGACTTCGCAGTCACCGGCCGCCCGATGGTCTTCTTCACCTACGACCTGGAGCGCTACCGCGACCATGTGCGCGGTTTCTACTTCGACTTCGACGCCGAGGCGCCCGGGCCCCTGGTGGGGACCACGCAGGAGGTCGTCGAGGCACTGAGCGAGCCGGCCGCGCTGGACGCGGGCCATCGGGACGCCCGCGTCGCCTTCGCCGCCAGGTACTGCCCGCATGACGACGGCCACGCCGCCTCCCGTGTCCTCGACCGGGTCCTGCGGCCGGCCCGCTGAACCCCGCCAACCCCTTGTAGTCCCCGTTACGGAGCCGCTCGTGTCCCCGCAGATAAGCATCGTCGTCCCCTTCCACACCACCGGCGCGCGGCTGGCGGACTGCCTGGAGTCGCTCGCCGGGCAGACGCTGCGCGAGATCGAGGTGCTCCTGGTGGCCGACGGGCCGGGCGACGGCGGAGCGGTCGTCGCCAAGGAGTTCGCCGAACGCGACGACCGCTTCACGCTCCTGCAGCCCGCTCCCGGCACGGCCCCCGCGGACGCGGGAGTCGAGCAGGCGAGGGGCCGCTACCTGGCCTTCGCCGACGCCGAGGACGCGGTGCCGCCCTACGCCTACGAGCTGATGGTCGGGACGCTGGATTCGACGGGCTCGGACCTCGTGGGCGGAAACGTCATGTGCCTGGACGAGGGACAGGTGTGGCAGTCGCCGCTCCACAGCGACCCGTACGCCGAGACCATGAAGTCGACGCACGTCACCCGTCACCCTGCCCTCCTCCAAGACAGGACGGTGTGGAACAAGGTCTACCGGCGTTCGTTCTGGGACGCGCACCGGTTTCAGCTCGGAGCCGGGCAGGACGTGCTGGTCGCCGCGCAGGCCCAGGTACTCGCCTCCGCCGTCGACGTGCTGGACGCGACCGTCTACTTCTGGCGGGACCGTCCGGGGACGGCCATGCGGACACATCCTGAACCGGACCACATCACCGAGCGCATGGCGACGCTCGCCAACGTCCGGGACTTCGTCCGCGAGTACGCGCCGGACCTGCTGACCGTCCACGACATGTACGCGCTGGACCTGGACGTGCGCGAGTTGATGCTCGCCCTGCCCGCGGCCACGTGGGAGGAACGCGAACGCCTGGTCGAGCTCGGCGCGGAGGTCGTCGCAGACGCCGGTCGTCCGGCCACCACCGGCTTGGAGGCGATCAGGCGGCTGGAGTCGTACCTGCTCGGCGAGCGCATGCTGCCCGAACTGCTGGAGGTTCTCCGCTTCGAAGAGGGCGGGCTGCAGAACGTCCCGCTCGTGCCCAGGGGACGGCTCCGCCAGAGGTGGTACGCCCGCTACCCCTTCTTCGACGACCCGGAACGGGACGTCCCGGAGGACGTGTACGACGTCACCGACGAACTCGCCCTGTGGGCGGACGTGGACCGTGTCGAATGGGACGTCGACACCCTCATCGTCGAAGGGCACGCCCACTTCGACCGGTTCGACGTGTCGTCGGCGACGGATTCCCGGATCCGCGTCTGGATGCGTGATGTGCGGACGGGCAAGGAGATCCGGCTGCCGGTTGAGCGCATCTGCGTGCCGGAGGTCACGGCGCGCTCCGGCCGGACGGACGTCTCCTACGACTGGTCGGGCTTCACCGTCCGCGTGGAGCCCGAGTACCTGCTGGACGGCGACGAATGGCGGACCGCCAGCTATGAGCTGTTCGCCGAGGTCGCGGCGGCCGGGCGCAAGGCCGTCCAGCGGCTCACCGCGATGGCCCCGGCGGTGCGGTGGACGGCGGCCCGGCAGGTGGACGAGCACGTGGCCGTCCAGCCGGCGGCAGGCGACGACGACGTGTTCGTCGTCCACGTCAAGCGGGCCAAGGCCGTCCTCACCAGGGCCTGTCGCGAAGGCGACATGCTCGTCCTGACCGGCTGGACGCGGCGTGCGCTCGGCGCGGGAGCCGCCATGGTGGCGTCGCGCAAGTACGGGGGAGCCGAGGTCAGGGGAGAGGTGACGCTGCGCCAGTCGGCCGTGCTGCGGATGGCGGAGGGCACCGGATTCGACTTCACGGCGAAGCTGCCCCTGGAATACCTCGTCTCCGTCCCGGACGGTGAGGCGCCGTACGGTGCGCACCTGCGCGACGCCATCGACTGGGACATCCGGCTCACCGGCGAGGGCGGCGCGCTGAGGCTCACCGTTGCGAGCAACGTCAAAGCCGCCCGCCATGCCCTGCCCGCCTCCGGCAAGGAGTTCGCCCTCACGCGCACGGCGTTCGGCAATCTGCGCGGCGTCGAACGCAGCTTCCGTCCCGTCGTCACTGCCGCCGAATGGGACGAGAACGGGCTGCTCACACTCAGCGGTGACTTCGCCGACCCGGACGACCGTCCAGACCACTTCGTCTTGCGGCGGCGCCGGTCGGGCGACGAGCAGCGCATCGCCGTCACGTGGGACGAGCACCGCTTCACCGCCGCGTTCACTCCCGCCACCATGGCGGTCTTCGGGACGGACCTCCCGCTGAGCAGCGGAACCTGGGACCTGCTCGCGCGCACGCGCGTGGAAGAGGTCGCCGTCGTCGTCGAACGTGAAGCCATTCCACGCCTGCCGGTCCGGCGACGTATCGGCACGCACGAGTACGAGGTCGGCGTACACCAGATAGACGCCGTGACGCTGAACAGTCGTCCCGCCCTGGAGACCGACGAGCGCGGCGGGCACGCGCAACTGCTTCTCCAGCAGCGGGACTACCCCGTCTACCTGCGCAGCCCGCTGGCGGACATCGCCGTGTTCGACAGCTACAGCGGCTCCCAGTACAGCTGCAACCCCCGGGCCATCTACGAGGAGCTCACCCGCCGCGGCACCGACCTGGAATGCGTGTGGGTCTCCCGCGACGGCCAGTTCGCGGTCGACGGGAAGGCCCAGACCGTCATGGCCGGAAGCCGCGAGCACTACCGCACCCTTGCGCGCGCCCGGTACGTCGTCACCAACCGCGAGCTGCCGCCCTGGTACGTCAAGCGGGAGGGCCAGACCTACATCCAGACCTGGCACGGCACCCCGCTGAAGCGGCTCGCCTACGACCTGCGGGACATGCCGTACCAGCGCACCGAACGCCTGGACTGGATGGAACGGGAGGTGGCGCGGTGGGACTACCTGCTGACTTCCAGCCCGCACGCCACCCAGGTCATGCGGCGGGCGTTCAAGTACGACGGCGAAGTGCTGGAGACGGGCTATCCGCGCAACGACATCCTCAGCACGCCCGAGTGGGAGCGCATCGGAACCCGCATACGCAAGCGCCTGGGGATCCCGGCGGGCAAGAAGGTCGTCCTCTACGCGCCGACATGGCGGGACGACCGGCACCACGCAGAAGGCGAACACGGGTTCTCGCTGGAGCTCGACGTAGAGACCATGCGGAACGCGTTGGGCGACGACCACGTCCTCCTTCTGCGGGCACATCACCTCATCACCGACCGGGACCGCGTCACCGCGGACTGCCCCGACCACTTCGTCATCGACGTGTCCCGCTACCCCGACATAGCCGAGCTGTACATGGCGGCCGACGTCCTGGTCACGGACTACTCGTCCGCGATGGTCGACTACGCGATCCTGGGCCGGCCCATCGTCCTCTACACCTACGACCTGGACTGGTACCGCGACCACGTGCGCGGCTTCTACCTCGACCTGGAGGCGGAGGCGCCGGGGCCGATCGTGAAGAGGTCCGCGGAGGTCGCCGAGGCGGTCAAGGCCGCCCCCGGCAGCGAGCAGGACTACGCGGACGACTACGACCGCTTCTTCGTGAAGTACTGCCCGCACGACGACGGCCAGGCCGCGTCCAGGGCGGTCGACCGCATCTTCGGCGAGGAGTGAGCCGGGCCGGTCAGCCGGGGCGGCGGGCCCGTGCGAACAGCCACAGGCCGGGCCACGAGCAGACCGGCAGGCGCCGCTCCGCCGCGGCGGACAGGCGCAGGGCCTCGTTGGCGAGCGGATGCAGCGGAGCCAGATCCTCGCGCCGCACCGTCCGGTTCCTGAGAACGCGCAGGAACGGACGGTGCAGAACGCCTCTGCTCCACACGCGCTCCAGCACGAGGCCCGCGCTCTCCAGCAACTCGACCAGCGCACGGCGCGTGTAGCGGCGGACGCGTCCGAGGGCCACATCGTGTACCGACCACAGGGCCATGTCGCACGGCACGGACACCAGTGCCGTCCCGCCTGGGCGCAGCACACGCGCCATCTCCGCGACGGCCCGCGCGTCGTCCTCTACATGCGCAAGGACGTCCAACGCCAGCGCCAGGTCGTATTCGCATGGGGGGAGCGGCAGATAGCGCGCGTCACCCTCGTACGCCTCCACGCCGTACGCACGGGCCAGCGCCACGGCGGCCGGACTCAGGTCGATCGCCGTAGCGTCCCAGCGATGGTCGGCCAGCACACGGCAGGACGCACCCGACGCCGCACCGATGTCGACGGCAGTCCCGGGGACGCTGAACCGGAGCAGTTCCGCGGACAGGATCTCCCGGCGCTCGCGGTACCACCAGTTGTCGTTCTCGATCCGCGCGATCCGCTGAAGCTCGATGGTGTCCACGGGACAACCCGACGGCATCGGCGGCGGCCCGTGCCATCGACGCCGCCGCCCTCGAACGGATCATTGACCCCGGTTTGACCCGGCAGGGACGTCAGCGCTTCTTCCGCCGCCGCACCAGGAACCGGATGGCCAGCACCATCGCGACCAAGCCGCCGAGCGCCGGGACGGCCCGCTTGGCGACGGACGGCCCCGCGACCTCCAGCAGGTCGATCGCGTCGTCCTCCCTCGCCACGGGCTCCTTCGCCACCCGGAGCGGCGGGCGGGAGGTCTCGGCCTTGACCGCCCCCGGCTCGTCAGCGGCCTCCTCCGGCTTCGCGGACGCCACTCCCGTCTCGGCCTTCACTT
Organism: Actinomadura darangshiensis; assembly: GCF_004349235.1. Lineage (GTDB taxonomy): Bacteria > Actinomycetota > Actinomycetes > Streptosporangiales > Streptosporangiaceae > Spirillospora > Spirillospora darangshiensis. Next base: position 18,250 of record NZ_SMKY01000084.1, read on the forward strand.
CCGGCTCCGCGGACTCGGCAGGGCTCTCTGGGGCCGCCGCGGGGGCATCCGCGGCGGGTGCCGCCGCGTCCGGGCCGCCGGACGACTCCAGCTCCGCCGCCAGCGCCTTGGCGAACCGGTCAATGACCTTGGAACCCACCTCGGACAGGATGTTCCGCCCGAACTGGGCGGGCCGCCCGGTCACGTTCAGCTTGGTGTGGACGGTCACGCGCGTCGTGCCGCCGTCCTCGTGCAGCTTCGCCTGGACGGTCGCCGCCGCGGTCCCCGACCCGCGCGCCTCCTTGCCGGACGCGTCCATGGTGACGACCCGGGCCGACTCGTCCGCCGAGACGATCCGCGCGGTGCCGCGGTAGGTGATGGTCATCGCGCCGACCTTCACCTTCATCCGGCCGCTGTACTCCTCGCCCTCGACCCCGTCGAGCGTCGCGCCCGGCATGCACGACGCGACGCGCTCCACGTCGAGCAGTACCGCCCAGGCCTGATCCACCGGTACGGGGACGGTGAAATCGTGGTCGAGCTCCATGATCAATGTCCTTATCGTCCGGAGACCTTGCCGCGACCCTACGGCGGTCGCGTACCGCGTCGCCAGTGGGGTCCGCCAGGCGAGCGGTACCCGGCGCCACGCCGCCCATGCGGCCGGGCCCGTGCGGGGCCCGGCCGCATGGCCTCGCCGGGGTCAGCCCACGGCGGCGGCCAGCGCGCGCGCCGTCAGCACCGTCGCGAGATGCGTCCGGTACTCCGACGACCCGTGCAGGTCCGTGGGCGGCTCCGTGCCGGCCGCGGCCTGCGCGGCGGCAGTACGGAACGCGTCCTCCGAACCGGCCCCCCTTACGGCGACCTCCACCGAATGGGCCCTGACCGGGGTCGGACCCATGTTGGTCAGCGCGACCCGTGCCTCCTCAACGCCGTCCCCATTGCGGCGGACGGCGCACGCGACACCGACGATCGCCCATGCCTGCGCCGTACGGTGGAACTTCTCGTAGTGCACGCCCCAGCCCGAACCCATCTTCGGTACGCGCACGCCCACGAGCAGCTCGTCCGGCTCCATCGACGTCGTCATCCAGTCGACGAAGAACTCCGACGCGGGGATCTCCCTCTCTCCCCGCACCGATCGGACGACGAGCACCGCGTCCAGGGCCAGCGCGACCGCGGGCAGGTCACCGGCAGGGTCGGCATGGGCCACCGACCCGCCGAACGTGCCGCGATGCCGGACCGCCGGGTCGGCGACCGTCTCCGTCGCGCGCGCGAGCAGCGGCGCGTGCTCGCGCACCAGCGGATCCCGCATCACCTGGTGGTGCGTCGCCATGGCGCCGATGACGAGCGAGTCGCCGTCGTCGCGGATCTCCCTGAGCCCGTCGAGCCGGTCCAGGTCGATCAGCGCGTCCGGGATCGCGAGCCGCATCCGCAGCAGCGGCATCAGGCTCTGCCCGCCGGCCAGGACCTTCGCGTCCTCGCCCGCGTCGGCCAGCGCCCGGCAGGCGTCGTCCACCGACGTGGGACGGACGTAGTCGAACGTCGCGGGGATCACTGCGCACCTCCGGCCGAGCCGAGTCCGCCGCCCGCGCCCGGTTCGGACGCGGCGGGCTTGTCCTCCGCGCGCATCGCGCGCCACACGCGTTCGGGCGAGCACGGCATCGGCACGTCGTGCACGCCGTGCGGGCGCAGCGCGTCGACGATCGCGTTGACGACCGCCGGGGTCGAGGCGATCGTGCCCGCCTCGCCGACGCCCTTCACGCCCATCGGGTTGGACGTCGCCGGCGTCTCGGTGCGGTCGGTCGTGAACGACGGCAGGTCCGCGGCCGACGGGATCAGGTAGTCGGCCATCGTGGTCGTCGTCAGGTTGCCGTCCGCGTCGTACACGGCCTCCTCGTAGAGCGCCTGGGCGATGCCCTGCGCGAGCCCCCCGTGGACCTGTCCCTCCACGATGAGCGGGTTGACGACCTTGCCGACGTCGTCCACGGCCACGTACTTGCGGAGCTTCACCATCCCGGTCTCCGTGTCGACCTCGGCGGCGCACAGGTGCGTGCCGTGCGGGAAGGAGAAGTTGTCCGGGTCGAACGTGGCGTCGGAGTCCAGCGACGGTTCGATGCCGTCCGGCAGGTCGTGCGCGGCGAACGCGGCCAGCGCGACCTCCTGCAGCGTCCTGCCCTCCTCCTGGACGCCGCGGACGCTGAACCGCCCGCCCGTGAACTCCAGGTCCTGTTCGGCGGCCTCCAGCAGATGCGCGGCCACCTTCCGGGCCTTGTCGACGACCTTCTCGCAGGCCGAGAACAGCGCGACCCCGCCTACCGCCAGGGAACGCGACCCGTAGGTGTCCATTCCCTTGTGCGAGATCGCCGTGTCGCCGTGCAGGACCTTCACGTCCTCGAACGGCACGCCGAGCCGGTCGGCGGTGATCTGCGCCCACGCCGTCTCATGGCCCTGCCCATGCGCGGACGAGCCGGTGACCACTTCCACCTTGCCCGACGGCAGCACGCGGACCGCGGCATGCTCCCAGCCGCCGGCGCCGTACGACAGCGATCCCAGTACGCGGGACGGGGCCAGGCCGCACATCTCCGTGAACGTGGACACCCCGATGCCCAACTGCACCGGATCCTGCCGTTCCCGCCTGTCCGACTGCTCCGCGCGCAGCTTGTCGTACTCGAACAGCTCCAGCGCCTTGGCCGTCGCCGCCTCGTAGTTACCGGAGTCGTAGGTCAGGCCCGCGATCGTCTCGTACGGGAACTCCTCGTGCTCGATCCAGTTGCGGCGCCGTACCTCGATGGGGTCGAGCCCCAGTTCGGCGGCCAGCTCGTCCATCATCCGCTCGATGGCGTACGTGGCCTCCGGACGGCCCGCGCCCCGGTAGGCGTCGGTGGGCGTCTTCGTCGTGAAGACGCCCGTGCAGGTGAACGACAGCGCGTCCATCTTGTAGATGCCGTTGAACATGAACGCGCCCAGCAGCGGGATGCCGGGAGTGACCAGCATCAGGTACGCGCCCATGTCGGCCAGCAGATCCACCTTCAGGCCGCGGATCCGGCCGTCCCGCTCCGCCGCGAGCGTGATGCGCTGGATCTGGTCGCGCCCGTGGTGGACGGTCATGTTGCCTTCGCTGCGCGTCTCCGTCCACTTGACCGGGCGGCCGAGCCTGCGGGCCAGCAGAAGCGCGATGACCTCCTCCCCGTACACCTGCAGCTTGGACCCGAACCCGCCGCCGACGTCCGGCGCGACGACCCGGATCCGGTGCTCCGGGATCTCGGTGACCGTGGCCAGCATCAGCCGCAGGATGTGCGGGATCTGCGTGGCCGAGTACAGCGTGTACTCGTCCCCCTCCGGGACGCACAGAACCGACCGCGGCTCCATCGCCGTTGGGATGAGCCTCTGCTGGACGTAGCGGCGCTCCAAGACGACCGGTGCGTCCCTCATGGCGGCGTCAAGATCTCCGTTCTCGAACACCCACGTGTAGGACTTGTTCGTCTCCAGGTCGTCGTGCACCAGATCGGCGCCGTCCGCTATGGCCGCCTCCATGTCCACCACCGCGGACATCGGCTCGTAGTCGACGTCGATCTCTTCCAGCGCATCAACGGCCGCCGCCTTGTCACGGGCCACGACACACGCGACGGGCTCACCGACGTAGCGAACCTCTTCCACCGCCATGGGCGGATGGTCCGGATGCTTCATGTCGTCTGTCACGACCCAGGCGCACGGCAGCGAACCCTGCTCCGCGGCGAGATCCCGGCCGCTGAACACCGCGACCACTCCGGGACGGTCCTTCGCGGGCGCGGTGTCCACACCGGTGATGCGGGCGTGCGCGTGCGGGCTGCGCAGGAACGCGATGTGCAGCGTCCCCGCGGGTGTCATGTTGTCGGTCCACCGCGTCCGGCCGGTGATGAGCCGGGCGTCCTCCGACCGCTTGCGCGGGCTGCCTACCTCCTGCACGGTCACGGCGTCACCTCCTGCCGGCCGGGCTCGCGCATCTCGCCCGCGGCGCGCCGGACGGCCTTGACGATGTTCTGGTAGCCGGTGCACCTGCACAGGTTGCCTTCGAGCCCCTCCCGGACCTCGTCCTCGGACGGGTCGGCGTTCTCCCGCAGCAGGTCGAGCGACGCCATGATCATTCCGGGTGTGCAGTAGCCGCACTGGAGCGCGTGCTCCTCGTGGAAGGCGCGCTGCATCGGGTGCGTACCGCCGCCGGCGCCGAGGCCCTCGACGGTCGTCACGTCACGGCCGTCCGCCTGGACGGCGAGGACGGAGCAGCTCTTCACGCTCACCCCGTCCATCAGAACGGTGCAAGCACCGCAGTTGCTGGTGTCGCACCCGACCGGGGTCCCGACCTTTCCCAGCCGTTCGCGTAGATAGTGGACGAGAAGCAGGCGCGGTTCGACGTCGTCCTCGTACGTCGTACCGTCGACCTCGACACGGATACGTGGCATGCGTTTCTCCCAGGGACGTCTCGGGGTGGACACTCGCAGAGAGAGACGTCCCTGGGCGGGGCGCGCTGATCCGGCCACGTCATCGGGGCCACCTCCGTGGAAGGCGACCCTACGAACCTAATCCGCGGTTGAATCCCGTACTAGTCCCCAGGCTCGCTTATTTACCGACGTGTGACGGATCGATGGCGGTTAGTGCACGCGAAGCAGAACCGGCCAGGTCTGCGCGCCGACGACACCGTCGTCGTCCACGCCTCCCCACCGCTGCACCGCCTTCACGGCGGCCTCGGTCGCGTCGTCGAACTTCCCGGTCATGCTCACCTCGGGGTGGCTGCGCGCCGCCAGCAGCCCCTGCACGCTCTGCACGTGCTCCCCGGTGTCGCCCTTGCCCAGCTCCGGGAGCTTCTTCACCATGTCCTCCGTCCAGTTGCCCCCGCCGTAGGCGGGCCGTCCGTAACCGGCGATGACACCGGAATCGCGTACGCGGCGCTTCACCGCGTCGCTCGTGTTGGCCTCGATGGTCTGCAGCCGTCCGCCGCCGAGGACCTTCTCGACGACGCCGACATGGTCGATCGCGCCGATCTGGTTGGTGGCGCCCCAGTCGAAGAAGACGATGTCGCCCGGCTTCGCCTGGTTGACGCTGGCGGTCGTCCCGCTGTGCCACCGTCCGGCCTTCTCGAAGTCCTGTGCGTGCCACACGGTGTACGCGCGGTCGCCGCCCGGGAGGACGGCGGACGCGTTGCCGCTGTGCCGCGCCCAGTAGGTGATGCCCATGTCGCACCAGGACGCGTTGAGGAACTCGTCCCCGTGCCTGGACGCGTACTCCTTGGTGATGGTGTTGGGACGGCCCGACATCCCGAGCGACTTGCGGGCTTCGGCGATCATTCCCGCGGCGCTCATCCGGAGCCCTCCCCGCGGAAGATCCCGTCGGCGTCCGGTTCGCCGTACAGCTCTCTGAGGATCTGCTCCTCGTCGGGTTCGGTGGCCCGATGGACGTCTGGATTCACGTCCACTTCATCCATATGGGCCGATTCGTTGGCGTCTGTCCTGCTTTGGGGGGTCACATGCTCCTCCGGGAGCGTCGTCTCGTCTGCCGGCGAGGGCCGCCTCATTCCGTGGGCGGCTCACAACCGACCGTAATGGGCTGACCTCGTACATCTCCGGTTTTCGCCCGAAAACACACCCGACCGCCGAAACAACCTCTCCACCAGGTAAGACTCCGGCGGCGCCCAGGGTGGGCGCCGCCGGGACCCGCGCCCTCAGTCGCAGGGATCGACGTAGTAGAAGTAGGTCTTCGAGCTGCCGACGGAGGCGTCGTGGCTCCTCGCGCCCGGCGTCGCGACATTCCAGCCGTTCTGCGTCTTGAACATCGCCACTGTTCCGGGCGTCTGGTTGTTGAGGTAGGAGATCGGCCCGAAGAAGTCGACGGCGTGGTTGTCGCACGACCAGTAGGTCTTCTTGGTGCCCGTGTAGTTCGGGCCGCTCCAGACGCAGATCGCGGTGTAAGGGCAGCTGGCCGCGAGACGCGGTTCGGGTGCCTTGGCGGGCGCCTCGGCGGCGTCGGCCGTCCCGATGACCGAGCCCATGGTGAGGACCGCGGCCGCCAGCGGAATGACAAAACGTTTCCCGTTCACGTTTTCCTCCCTTTTCTCGAGGTGCCCGAACGCTAGAACGGCCCGGTATACATCCGGTTCAATCGCAAGTCAGAGTCCCTTTTCGACACGGCTCGGCGGACGCGGCGGCAGGAGGCGGGGCGTAGTTCGCCGCCCGCCGGGTGTGGCGGTCTTGAGCAGGCGATAGTTCCCGGAATCGGGGTAGGGGCGCCGTATGTTCTTCTTCTCGTCCCGGCTGGGGTGTCTGGGGTCGCTGGTCGTGACCCTGGTCCTCACCTGGGTCGTCTACCTGATCCTCAGCCGCTGAGCTTGACAAGGTTCGGTTACCGAGTGTCTCCTTGTCTCCGTGACGAAGCGCCTGTCGATCGACAGCCCCGTGGCCCTGGGCCGCGTGGCCAGCGCGCTGTGTCCTTCGTGTTGTCGCTGATCCCTGTTCATTCCGGCCGACACACGTACACGAAGGACCCTTTCCCGTGGACCTCTCCGTGGTTCCCGATCTCACCATGCGCGGCCAGGACGATCCGCACGGCCGCGCCGGCACCGTCCGTCCGCCGACCGTGGGGCAGCTCGCCGCGCGCGTCCGCGACCTGGCGGCCCACCCCGGCGAGTGGTGGGGGCTCGTCCGGTTCGACGACGGCGGGCCGGTGCACATCCCCCTGGACGACGACACGTGGCTGACCACCTGGCCGCCCGGCCACGGCGGGACGGTCCACGACCAGGTCAGCACCCTGATCGCGGGCGAGGTCGCGGAGGTGACGATCACCGGGCGCGGGGTGACCGGGCGTCCGCTGCCGGCCAACCGGGTCCGGGTGCACGGCGGTTCGTCCGCGCTGACCAACCCCGGGCCGGCGTTCGCGGTCACCCTGCACGCCGGCGCGGCACGGTCCCTGGACCGCCCGGCCGGCTGACGGGCGCGCGACGGGCCCCGGGGGAAGGCCCGCCGCGCGCGGCTCACGGGGTCAGCGCGGGGCGACCCGGACGGTGGTCCTCCGCGGGGCGGCCGGGAGGTCGCCGGGCAGCACCGGGGTGCGGGCGTCCTTCAGCAGTTCGGTCTCCGCGGCGGGGGTGCGGGACTGCGGCGTGTTGCCCGGGTTGATCCCGGCCGCGAGGCTGAGGACGCCGGTCAGCTTCATCGTGTTCGCCGACGCGGGCGACGGCAGCCCCATCATCTGGTTGATGACGCCGTCCAGGATCCCGAACGGGCCGCAGCCCTTCGCGGCGGGGACGGCGACGGGCGCGTCGATGCCGATCTGCGCGGACCCCCACGACAGGGCCGGGTTGAAGGCGAGGGACCCGGTCCGGAAGGCGGGCGCGAGGTTCGCCTCGATGGGCCCGATGACGCAGGTCGTGCCGAGCAGCTGGTTGTTGAGGTGGACGTTCAGCGACGCCTTGGCGCCGAGCCCGCCGCCCGACAGCGACACGTGGATCGGGCCGGCGAGCGACTGCGTGACCGTCAGCCGGTTGACGTCCCACATCGCCGCGGGCGTCTTGCCGAGGACCGGCCCGACGAGCGGGAGCTGCCCGATCAGCCCGCCGGGCACCTCGACCGGCGCCGACTCCAGCTGCCGCCCGGCGACCGGGGGCTTCAGCACGAGGTCACCGGTCTCGTCCGCCGCGCCCAGGTAGCCGCTGATGCGGATGGCGCCGGCCGGCAGCTCCTGCTCGAACGAGCCGATCTTGACGCTGCCGCCGGTGGTGACCTGGGTCTGGCAGATCTGCCCGGCCGGGCACTGGTTCATGAAGCGCGCCGCGCCGTTGGGGGAGGACCCGGCGCGGACGGGCGGGACGGCGGGGTTGCGGGTGCCGCCCGGTGGCGAGGCGGGGTCCAGACGGCCGATCAGGCCGCGTCCGGGCTCGGTGAACCACAGCCGGCCGCCGGGGCCGCTGATGATCCGGGCCGGTGCGGACAGCGTCGCCGGCAGCGGGTACTCCCGCATCGCGCCGGCGAGCGGGTCGACGCTCGCGATGTTGCTGGCCGCGGACTCGGTGACCCACAGCTTCCCGTCCGGGCCGGCGGCGATGCCGCTCGGCATGGAGTCGGCGACGGGAGTGGCGTACTCGGTGACCGCGTGGGTCGCCGGGTCGATGCGGGCGACCTTGCCGGCGCCGGGCTCGGTGAACCAGAGGTCGCCGTCGGGTCCGGTGACGATGCCGCCCATGACGGGGTTGCCGTTGCGGCCGTTCGGCGTCGGGTAGGACGCGACCTCGCCGGTGGCGGGGTCGAGCCGTCCGATGGTGCCGCCGCTGGTGGTGAACCAGATCGCCTTGTCCGGGCCGGTGGTGAGCTCGTGGGGGACGAGCCCGGTGGCGTAGGCGGTGACGGTGCCGGACGCGTCGATCCGTCCGATCGCGCCCGAGGAGCGGCCGGTGAACCACATGGCGCCGTCCGGTCCGGGCGTGATGCCGGTGATCTGGGCGTTCTTGAAGTTCACGGTTCCGGTGGCGGGGAGTTCGTAGAGGGCGGCCTTGCCGGTCGCCGGGTCCACGTGGCCGACGCGCGGGACGGTCGTGGAGATGTCGGTGAACCACAGCGACCCGTCCGGCGCGGCGGCCATCGCGTCCGGGATGCCGAGGAGGTCCTTGGAGTTCTCGCCGACGGCGTACTCGGTGACCTTCCCGGCGGCGTCGACGCGGCCGATGCCGCCGCTGTTCGCGGCGTACCAGACGCTCCCGCCGGGTCCGGCGGCGAGCCCGGACGGCACGACGTCCGGCACCGGGAGGGCGATCTCGGTGACCGGGCTCGCGGCGGCGGCGACACCGGGGACGGCCGCCAGGGCGCCCGCTCCGAGCGTCAGCGCCGCGGCAAGTGAAAGCGCTCTCCTGCGTCGATGGCGCATGCCATCCCCTCCTTGGCGGTGTCGAGGCCCCCGGCTCCGAAACAAGATCCACCGTCAATAGAAACCCGTAGGTTTTTCACGTCAAGGCGGCCGCGGCCCGCAGGCCGCTTCCGGTCAGCCGGGCCGGTCGGTCAGCCGGGCCGGTCGGTCAGCCGGGCCGGTCGGTCAGCCGGGCCGGTCGGTCAGGAACGGGGACGCGGCCTCGCGCCCGACGAGGGGAAGCAGCACGAAATAGGTGAGGGACGGCAGCAGCGACGGCAGCTCGGCCGCCTCGCCCGTCTCCATCTGGACGTGGATCGCGCTGTAGATGCCGCCGACGATCGCGTCCACCACGGCGACCGGGACGGGCGCCAGGGAGGAGTCGTCGAAGAAGGCGCGGAACCGCGTGAGGTTGTCGATGCGCGACTGCCGGACCTGCGGGCCCGCCGCGTTCACCTCGACCAGCGACGCCCGCGCGAACTTCGGCTCCCGCGCCAGGGCGGCGAGGAGCGTCCGCAGCGCCGCGTGGATCCCGTCCGGCCAGGACGGCGCCGCCTCGTACGCCTCCGTCATGCGCCGGATCAGGATGTCCATGCCGCGCTGGTAGGCGGCGAGGAAGCATTCGTCGAGGTCGGCGAAGTGCGTGTAGAACGTCTTCTTCGTGACGCCCGCGCCCTCGGTGACCCGGCTGATCGTGGTGTGCGCGAAGCCGTGGTCGGAGACGACGTGGACGAACGCGTCGATGAGCCGCTCGCGCTGGATGCCGGCGACGGTCTCGGGGGAGAGCCCGTGCCGGCCCGGCTTGATGGCGCGGCCGGGGTCGAGCGCCGACCGGGAGCCGGGCAGCACGTCCGCCGCGCAACCCGCCTCTGGTGTCCCGGTTTGTCCCGACATCGAACCTCGTTCCGTCACCTGCCGTCGGGATCAGGTTACTTCCCGTCCCCGGCATGGGGGGAAGGCCCGGCCGGTGCGGCGTGGCTCGCGGACGCGCGTCAGCGCAGGTTGCGGCGCCGCGCCCGGGTGAGCACCCGGACGGTCCCGACGAGCCCGAGGCCGATCAGCACGACCGGGATCAGCACCTCCGGAGGGACGCCGTCCACCTCCGACAGGCCGTCCGAGAGGAACAGCCCGGCGAGGACGAGGAAGAACAGCCCGGTCACCGGCCCGGCCGGATCGAACCGGAACCGCCTCTTCGTCCGCTTCTGCTGCTCAGCCACGGTGCACGTCCACATCTCCGAGCTTCCCGCGGATCCGCAGGACGATCACCGGCGGGTTCGCGGCCGCGGCGCCGCCCGGTTCCAGCGTCCGGACGACCTTGGCGTTCGGCCCGCTCGTCGTCCGGGCCTCGACGCGCACGTCGCCGAGCGTGATCTTCGCGTCCACCATGACGCGGGCGGTGGGCGGCACCGTGACCCTCAGCCCGCCGAGCCCCACCCGGGCGTCGATGCTGACGCGCTGCCCGGCGGCGACCGGCAGGGCCGTCAGGTCGAGATCGCCCTGCCCGACGCCCACCTTGTAGACCTGGTGCGTCTGCCCGAGATCGGTGGGCCGCCAGTCGATGTCCCCGTACTCGGCGTTGCGCGGGACGTCGCCCACGACCGAGGTGGTCAGCATCGCGAGGGTCAGCACGGTGCCGGCCGCCGCGAGGCCGCGGGTCCGGAACCAGCCGCCGAGGACGAGGCCGAACCCGATGACGGCGAGCGCGGGCGCCATGACGATCAGCCAGGAGTCCGGGGCCTGGTACGCCTTCGCGACCGGGATCATCGCCGCGCCCGCGGCCATCGCCGCCAGCAGCGTGATCGTCGCCACCGGCGAGCCCTGCCGGTCGCCGCCGCACTTCGCCGGCCGCGCGGCCGGGACGGTCGCGGGCGCGGTGCCGGGCGCGTCCGTCAGCGCGGCCGAGTACGCGGCGAGATCGATCATGCCCGCGGGCAGGCCGCTCGTCCCGGCCGGCACCTCCTTGCCGAGCGACACGCCGCCGACGGAGGCGCTCTCCGACCGCGTCCAGGCGGCGGACGGCTCCGGCGGGTGCCCGGTGACCCGCTCCGGCACCGACCGCGCCACCGCCACCAGGTCGACGCCCCGCGAGTGCGCGACGAGCAGCACCAGCGCGAACACCACGAGTATCGCGATCGCGTCGGTCGAGACGCCGCCGAACAGGCTGAGCGCGACGCCGACGGCCAGCAGCGCGCCGAGGACCGACAGGACGGCCTGCCCGTCGAACCACCGCTTGATGAGCTGCTCGGCGAACGACGACTCGCCGGCGCTCGCCGGCATCAGCACCGCCGCGACGATGTAGAGGAAGATCCCCTGCCCGTGCGCGAGGACCAGGATCGCGAACCCGACCCGGAACACGACGGGGTCGATGCCGGTGTACCGGCCGAGGCCGGTGCACACGCCGACGATCAGGCGCTTGTCGGCGTCCCGCGCCAGTCGCCGGTACTCCGGCTCCTGCGTCTGCTTCTGCTCGCCCATGGCAGCCATCGTCGCGCGTCAACCCTGCCGGAGGCCATCGGGGACGTCCCTGATTCCGACCCTGAGGCGGGCCCGGGGTGGTTCCCTGATGCGGTTCGCGGCCGGGCGTGTGACGATCGATGACGTGGGAGAACCTAGGGAAGGGCGCCGGTGAGCGAGGAGACGGCCGAGCGGCAGGGAGCGACGCCCGTCGCGCCGGCCCGGCTGGAGCGCGCCCCCGAGGGGCGGCTCGTCGCCGGGGTGTGCCGCGGTCTGGCGGGGCACCTCGGCGTGGACGTGTTCCTCGTCCGGGCCGCGTTCGTCCTGCTCACGATGGCGAGCGGGCTCGGCGTCGCCGCGTACGCCGCGTTCTGGATCCTGGTGCCCGTCGCCGAGCGGCCGGAAAGTCCCGCTGGACGGCGCCGCGGGCGGGACTGGGGCCAGCTGCTCGCCTACGCGGCGGTCGCGCTGGGCCTCGCGGCGCTGCCGTGGGGTGCGGCCGGGGTCGCCCAGTGGGCGCTATGGCCGTTCATCGTCGGCGGGGTCGGCGCCGCGATCCTGTGGCAGCAGGCCGACCGGGACCAGCGGCAGCGCTGGACGCTCCCGCTGCGCCAGCGGTGGCTGCGCAGCCTGCTCGGCCTGCTCCTCGTCGTCGGCGGCATCGGCGGGTTCGTGGCGCAGAAGGTGGAGGCCGCCCAGGCGCGGTCGGTCGTCATCGCCATGCTGATCATCCTCACCGGGGTCGCGGTGATCGTGACGCCGTGGGTGGTGCGGCTCTGGCAGGACCTGGACTCCGAGCGGCACGAGCGCATCCGGTCGCAGGAGCGCGCCGAGCTGGCCGCGCACATCCACGACTCGGTGCTGCACACGCTGACGCTCATCCAGCGCAACGCGCACGACACGCGGGAGGTGCAGCGGCTCGCCCGATCCCAGGAGCGGACGCTGCGCAGCTGGCTCTACCAGCCGCGCGCCGACCCCGACCAGACGTTCGCCGCCGCGATCCGGGAGGCGGCCGGCGAGGTCGAGGACGACCACAACGTGCCGATCGAGGTCGTCTGCGTGGGGGACACGGCGCTCGACGAGCGGCTCGGCGCCACGCTGCAGGCCGCGCGGGAGGCGATGGTGAACGCCGCCAAGTACGCGGAGGCGCCCTCGGTGTCGGTGTACGCGGAGGTGGAGGGGGACGAGATCGCCATCTTCGTCCGGGACCGCGGCAAGGGATTCGACCTCGACCAGGTCCCGGCGGACCGGATGGGCGTCCGGGGGTCCATCATCGGACGTATGGAACGCAACGGCGGCAAGGCGACCGTCCGCACCGCGCCGGGCGAGGGCACCGAGGTGCGGCTGGAGATCAAGAAGTCGTGAGCGCAGCGATGCGGGGGGTGCGGGGGGTCGTCCCCCCTCGAAGGAGCAGGGCATGAGTGAGGCGTTGAAGAGGGTCGTGCTGGTCGACGACCACCAGATGTTCCGGACCGGCGTGAAGGCGGAGCTGGGCGGCGGGGTCGAGATCGTCGGGGAGGCCGGCGACGTCGACGAGGCGGTCGCGGTGATCCGCGGGACGCAGCCGGACGTGGTGCTGCTGGACGTCCACCTGCCCGGCGGCGGGGGCATCGAGGTGCTGCGGCGGCTGCACGGCGCCGTGACGTCCAAGTTCCTCGCGCTGTCGGTGTCGGACGCCGCGGAGGACGTGATCGGCGTGGTCCGGGGCGGGGCGCGCGGCTACGTCACCAAGACGATCTCCGGGCCGGAGCTGACCGACGCGATCGGCCGGGTCGCGGAGGGCGACGCGGTGTTCTCGCCGCGCCTCGCCGGGTTCGTGCTGGACGCGTTCGCCGCGTCGGACGTCCCGGCCGTCGACCCGGAGCTGGACCAGATCACCCAGCGGGAGCGGGACGTGCTGCGGCTGATCGCGCGCGGCTACGCCTACAAGGAGATCGCGAAGGAGCTGTTCATCTCGGTGAAGACGGTGGAGACGCATGTGAGCAGCGTCCTGCGGAAGCTGCAGCTGTCGAACCGGCATGAGCTGTCGCGCTGGGCCGCCGCCCGCCGGCTCGTCTGACGAGCGACGTCTTCTGCCCACCCGAGGTCGCGGCCTAACCTCTTTCAGCATGACTGTGAGTCAATCGTAATATTCGATTCGCCGGACGCGTGATCATGGATACCGTCCGATATGGGACAGTCGCTCCCCATGACCTACCCTCCCCC